>JAFQBT010000038.1 GCA_017399625.1 Oscillospiraceae bacterium | reverse complement strand
TTTCTCTCAAACGAAAAGGTTGCCCCCAAAGAAGTACAGAGGATACGCCTTTCCGTTGAGGAGATCCTGCTGAAGTATTTTGATTCCGCAGGTAATGGTGTGAATTTTGAAGTTATCACATCAAAGCGCTTTCGCACATTGAAAATTGAACTTGCGGTGGCTGGCGACAGCATAGACCCCTTTGCAGATGGCGATGGAGAAGAAACTATTCTGAACAACCTTCTTGCCAATCTTGGACTTGCACCAACGTGGAGATATAGAAATGGCAAGAATATCATAGTCTTTACCGCAAAGAAGCAGAGAAAGATGTCCCAGATATCGCAGCTCGGCATTGCAATTTTTGCTGCGATTGCTCTTGGCTGCATCTGTCTGATGCTGCCCGATAAGGTGTCCACTTTTATATCTGCCTCGGTCGTTACTCCCCTGTTCGATACTTTTATGGGACTGCTGTCTGCAATTGCAGGACCCATCATCTTCTTATCGGTGGCTTGGGGCATCTGCGGTATTGGCGATATGGCCACCTTTGGTAAAATCGGTAAAAAAATGATTGGGCGGTTTCTCCTTGTTTCGGTGATCGTCGGAGCGGTGATGACAGTTCTGTTTGCTCTGTTTTTCAAAACATCTGCATCTGGAGGAGCGGCATTTGAGTTCTCTGACCTATACGAAATGATACTGGACATTATTCCGGACAACCTTTTTTCCCCCTTTATTGAAGGAAACTCTTTACAGATTATTTTTATTGCGATTATCGTTGGGCTGACGATGCTGTTCCTTGGCAACCGAATTCCGATAATGATGAGCGCCATAGATCAATTAAATATGGTGATGCAAACCATTATGAGTGCGGTTAGTTCCTTTATCCCGTTTTTTGTGTTCAGCAGTATTTTTAATATGATTGTCGGAGGCAATCTTCTTTCTGTTGCAAAATCTTATAAACTTATAGTTGTGATGCTTCTCGGTGATCTGGTTTTGATGGCGGCATACTTATTCCTTGTGTCCTTCAGAAAAAAGGTGGCACCGTTTACGCTTCTCAAAAAACTGATGCCGACTTATATTATCGGTCTTACTACCGCATCGGCAGTAGCGGCATATCAAACGAACATTTCGACCTGTGAAAAGAAACTCGGCATTGATAAAAAACTTATTGATATCGGAATACCTCTCGGACAAGTTATCTTCATGCCTGGCGCAATCGTTCTGTTCGTTGCCGCCGCATTTGGCATGGCAGAAACGTACGGTGTCGCCATCACACCGATCTGGATGCTCACCGTATTTATTATCAGCGTAATTCTGGCGATAGCGGCACCGCCTGTTCCCGGAGCCGCACTTACGTGTTACACGATTTTGTTTATGCAGCTTGGCATTCCCGCAGAGGCGATTGCTGTTGTTATCGCATTGAATGTTATTCTTGAATTTGTTGCAACGGCGGTAAATCTGTTCTGCTTACAAACCGAGCTTGTTGAGCTTTCGGGATCGTTGCAGATACTTAAAGCCGATGTACTGCGCAGCAAAGCGTTGTAAAATAAATCCTTGAGTTACTTCATTGTTTGACAAAGGCAAGTGGTTCATTTGGATGGTTTCATTGCGGTTATCACGGCGGATATGCTAAAAGTGATTTGGTCGGGATTAAAAGTTACGCTTCTGATTAACTATATATTGCTGAAATAATGTAGGCGATAGTTTTGATGATTTATCATAGAAATCGGAGAATATATTTTATGATTTTATAAACTATAAAAAGTTCTTTAATAATTCAAATTATTAATTAAAGAAAAGACATTGCTCTTATATGGGGTAATGTCTTTTTGTTTCCACACATTCGCCAAACTAAAATTCCTTTGCTAAAATATAGTCAAAGGAGGCGAAAATAATGGTAAATTTTATTGAAGAACTTTACTATGGGAACATTGAACCGCAAAACAAAAAGCGGAAAGAAAGCAGAAATTACAGCAGAGAAATGAAAGTACTGTCTGAAAACGAGGACATACTATTGGAAAAGCTTCCATTGGAAGACAAGAAATTATTTCTCGAATATGTTGACGCACGGGGAATTGTTGACGGAGAATCCGTTGTTGATAGCTTTGTTACAGGATTCAGATTGGGTGCGAGATTTACTTATGATGTATTCGTGCTGCCAGAAAACAGCTTGCTGAAGGAGGACTGACCATGGAGAAAAAGTATTGCCTGGAACTTGATGATTATGAGTACAGAATAGTGATAAACGCTCTTAATGATTTAAGAAATTCTCTTATTCAGCAAGGCAGATACACCGACGCGGTGGATGACATTATGATAAAAGTTATAGATACCAAGCCGAAAAGAAAATGGTTCTCAAAGGGGTGAGCACGTGGAACTGACAATTCATAACGAGAAAAACGGTCTTGATTACACCCTTTGCGGAGATTTTTATCTTCCGAATCTTCTTTCTCCGCAAGCCGAAGAAAAAGAAATCGGCGTGTGGGGTATGCGGCACCTCAGATATATAAAACAACACAAAAAAGTGCGTTACATAAACCTGCTGACAACAGGAAAACTGAATGCATATCTTGCAGAAATTGATGAGCATGCTCAAAATATGAAAGCCGTGCTCATCAAACAAATGTCTGAGCACGAAGGAGCAAATGAGATGCTCAAAGAACAAAATCAGCCGGAATGGGTTGGAAGAATGAATAACATTAGGAACAGAGCGGAAGAAATTATATACAATGAAGTAATCTACAAATGAAAAACGTCAGCATCAGCTGCCGTTTTTTGTTATGCCATTGTTTCTTTGATTTTTTGCAATGCTTTTTCACAGATGTGTTTTGCCGTATCCGGTGAACTGAAACCATGCAGCGTTGCAATATCCGTATATGTCATACGTTCAAATGTTTTCTTTTTAGGAATACCATCTTCATAGTCCATGTAAAATGTGCTGCCGCAATCCGGACAAAAGCCGTATCGCTGTGCAAGCATAATTCTTTCGGTGAATTCAAGATTATCATAGGCTTCCCACAGTTTTGAATATCGTTCATGCCTTATGAAAAGCTTTTCCGGTTCCGAAGAACTATCTGCGATTTCCGGTGCGGCCTGCTCGGATTCATCTGAAAACAAATCGGTTCGGTTCATGTTTGTAATTCCGCTTATAAGAATCTGTTTTGTTTTATCCTCTGATTCTCCAATTTTGGATGCTATTTCCACTATAACATCACTTGACATTAAACGGTCAAGTTCGTTCCATATTGCCATTGCTTTTCGGAGCTTTGCATATTCTCCGTAATTTTTTGCGCTGAATCCGGTTGTTTCTTTGCGTAGGCATTCGGTCATTTCGTGATGAACATATTTTTCGGAGTACGCCATAAAAGGAACTCCGAAAGAAGGATTATAATTTTTAAAAGCTGATAAAAGCCCTGTAACATAAGCTTGCTTTAAGTCTTCAAAAAGATTTTTTGAATTATAATGTTTCGCAAATTTCAATACATCGGAATTGATTGTGTTTTCGTAGCAATGAAGAAGCCAAGCTATGTATTTATCTTCTTTTTCAGCAAAGTATTTTTCTATCAGTTCTTGAATGTTGTTTTCGGCAGGTGCCGGATCAAGCTGATAAATATAATTTGAGATATTGTTTTCTGACACGGCACCCACCTCCTTTATGTGTCAATCATTAGCTGATTTGTTTTTCTTTTGCTTTTTCGCAAATGTCGTTTGCCTTCATATCAATGATATATTGATTATTTGCATAATTATCGTCGAATTTTGCCGTTTGGTAATTTTCTTTGGCGATTTCGCATGCGATTTTTTTAATTTCTTCGGTTATTTCTCCCCGGCTGTATTTTACACGGATTGCGGAACAGCAGTTTTTATAAATTGCGTTAACGGGGTCGTTTTCCGCAAGTTCCTTTCTGTTGATTCTTGCGGCATATTTTTTGCAAGTTATTTTTTTGCCGTTTATTTCATAAGGAGAATATCCGTTGCAGTAAGTCTGTCTTCTTGCGCTTTCCATAAGAAAATATTTTTTGCAGATAGGACATCTTCTGGGATAGTGACCGTAATGCAAACCTTCGAAAAAATCAGTAACGATAAAGCTGTAATAGTTATCAAAATACATGCGTTTTGCAAGTGTTACGCTTTTGCTTTTTGCGGTTTTCTTTACCGAAACGTATTCCACGTTAACGGGGAAATACGGTCTTTCAAATATTTCCATTGCAATCGGAAGAAGATTTGCTTCGTCAAGTCGTTTTGCATCATCAAGCCTTTTTGTGAATTCTCGAAAATTCTTAAAAGCAACAGTCGCGTCATTTCCGATGCTTTCGTAAAATTTAAGAGTTCTTAAAGCTTCGTCCGCAAGGCCGGAAGCGTATTTGAAAAAATATTTATCATATTCTTCCGGAACATGGTCGAGATAAGCCATATCCCATGGCATTATATGGACTTTTGCCTTGCGGTGGTAATAATCCACAATTATTTCAGCTTTATCCCTTGTGAAAAGGTTCTTTATACGTATCTTTTCGCTTTCGAGGTCAAGCCGGTCAAAAGGCTTGAGCCAGGGAAGAGCTCTGAATCTTAAAAGCAATTCTTCTCCCGCTTCTTCAAAAAGATCCGGGTCAACGTAACCCTTTTCAAGAGTATCCTGCAAGTGCCAGTTTTTAACGGTAAAAACACTTATTCTTGCAACAGTATCGTTTTCGTAATATTGATTCAAAAGATGGGTCGCAAAAGTTCCTGCAGGATAGGTTTTGCCTGCCATTGTAACCAATCCGTCGCGGTAATCTGCGCTGAAATAATTGATTTTTTCCATAGATAAAATTTCTCCGAAATATTTTTTTGAAAGCATGTTACAAATAATTGTTATCTACCTATAAACTTAACATAAAAACCTTATAAAATCAACATTTTTAAGTTGTTACGCTTTTTATTTTTACAATGTTACTTTACTTTATGTGTTTTGGCAAAAATGCGACATTAATATAAGTGAGGAGGCAGAAAACCTCCAACAAAAAGGCCGCCGGAATAATCCGGCGGTCCTTTTTTACTATTGCAAAGAAAGAAGGCGATACAATGCTTGAAATTACCGAACAGCAGTGCAAAAAAGTGAAAAAGCTTGTCCGAAAAGAATGTGCAAATTTTTTTGAAGAAAGCTGTCTGCTTCTTGATGACGGAGAAAAACACGGCTGTGTTCAGCTTCTTACGGATTATGAAATATCCTGCGGGTATTTTGAAAAATCTGTACTTCCGGCGCACAAAAAATTATGTTCAGAAATCAAAAAACGAAACTGAAAATCGAAAGGAGAATCAAAAATGAAGAAAATCGGAAACAAAATTATTATCGGAATCGACCACGGTTACGGGAATATCAAAACGTCGAATTGCTGTTTCCCGACCGGGGTTATGAAAAGCGATTTTGAACCCACCTTTGCGGGCGACCTGCTTGTGTGGAACGGAAAATACTATTCCATCGGAGTCGGTCACAAGGAATTTACCGCAGATAAATTCGATGATGAGGACTATTACGTTCTCACTCTTGCCGCAATTGCAAGAGAGCTGAAAAGAGAAAAGATAACCGATGCGGAAGTGATAATCGCCGCAGGGCTTCCGCTGACATGGGTGGCGGAACAAAAGGAGAATTTCAGAGAATATCTTCTTCAGCACCGTGACGTGACTTTCTCTTTCCGCAATATTGAATACCGGGTCAAAATTGCGGATGCGGAAATCTATCCCCAGGGTTTTGCCGCAATAGTCAACAATATTTCGGATTTCACCGGAATAAATATGCTCTGCGATATCGGAAACGGCACCATGAACATAATGTTCGTGAACGATAAAAAGCCGGACCCGAGAAACTGCTATACCGAAAAATTCGGTACCCATAAATGTGTGCAGGAAGTTCAGGAAAGCCTTATGAGAATCCACCATGCTGAACCACCGGAAGAAATGATAACCGATGTTCTTCGCTTTGGAAAAGCGGATATTGATGAGGAGTATCTTAAGACCATAACCGATACCGCAAAGGAATATGTTGAAGGAATTTTCCGAAGGCTTCGGAAACACGGCTATGATCCGAAAATCATGAAACTTCACGTGGTCGGCGGAGGAAGCTGTCTTATTCGTAATTTTGCGGATTATGACAAAAGCAGAGTCATCATAAACGATGACATCTGCGCAACCGCAAAAGGATATGAGCGAATGCTCGAAATGAAATTAATCAGAAACGGTAAAAAGATATGAGTACAAAAAGAAGAAGTCTGCGTTTTAACCTTGAAAATGATGAGGAACGCAAAGCGTGGGAATACCTTGAAAATTTCAAAGGTTCCAAAAACAGCGTGGTTATCTCGGCGATAAATTCATATTTTGAACCGAAGGACGATTTGAAAGAAACGATAAGAGAAACTATCCGGGAATGTCTTAAAGATGTTCAGGTTGCATCGGTTAAATCCGAAACACTTTCGGAAGAAGAAAACGATCTTCTTGATTCGGTGGATATGTTTCTCGGAAACTGACGGCATCAAAGTGATGCCGTTTTTTGATGCAGAAAAATCAAGGCGGCATCATTTTGGCATTACATTTTTTAAGGAGGATTTATTTATGAAAACTTGTTCTATCAGAAAATCTTATTACAACGGAATGTGCACCGATGAATATCAGTATATTGACCGGGAAGGCACTTTTGAAGCAACTCTTGATGACAGATATTGGGGCAAAAGTATCAATATTCTTGCCTTTTTCACTCTTTCTGACGGAAGAAAGATTATCGCTTCCGCATGGCAGAAAGATAATTATCTCGGAATCCAGGATATTGAGAAAGGAGCAAAGCTTTTAATCACTTTTGAGAAAAACAAAAAGGGAATCCCCTATCTCCGAAAGGTTGAAAGAGCAGAAGAGGAGAATTCCTGTCTTATGCAATAACAAGCAGGGAACTTGTACGGCAAGTTCCGCTTGTCAGGGGTCACCCCTGAAATCCCAATGAGGAATAAAATGGAACTTCAGAAAGCATCTTGACAAAACGGTCGGTACACCGATATAATATTGACAAAGGAGTGATTCATCATGACCCTTCAGCTTTTATTGGATCAGAAGAATATTACCAAATATCATTTGTCAAAAATAAGCGGTGTTCCGAAAACCACCATTATCGATATATGTGCGGGAAAAAGTTCCATCGACCGCTGTTCCGCAAAAACGGTTTTCCAGATTGCAAAGGCACTCGGCTGCAGCATGGAAGATATTATGATGCTTGAAGAACCGAAAAGATATGATTCCGAAACCGGGCTTCCGGAAGATGAAGCATATCTTGAATGTGCTCTTCCGAAGTATCTTCAAATATCTTTGGAAAATATGAAAGCATCTTGGGAAAAAGAAGACCGGGGAGAAAAAGATTACCACTGGGATTTGTATTGGGGAGAACTCAATGCGGATATAAACTCCGCAGAAGTTGAAAGAACAATTTCTTCAGAACAGGCCTGGTATCTGCGGAAGAAATACCTGAGAATGTAAGGAGCTGATTTTTGATGATAGATTTTACCGAACTTCCAAGAAAGAATAAGACCTACACCGGTGCAAACGGAAGCAAAATTTCGGTCATATATGAAGGCGAACAGTATATGCTCAAATTTCCTTCAAGCGCAAAGCTCAACAGGGATATGAGTTACGGAAATGGATGTGTTTCCGAATATCTCGGCTGCAAAATTTTTGAAAGCATCGGAATTCCGGTACAGAAAACCCTGCTTGGAACTTATCGCCTTAACGGAAAAGAAAAAGTTGTTGTTGCCTGCAGGGATTTTACCTCCGCAGGAGTTGTTCTTCAGGATTTTGCTTCGCTTAAAAACACAATCATAGATTCCGAACACAACGGTTACGGAACGGAACTTTCCGATATTATGCGTACTTTCGAGGACCAGACCGCAATCGATCCGCAGGAGCTTAAAGAATGGTTCTGGAACGTCTTTATCGTTGATGCTTTTATCGGAAACTGGGACAGGCATAACGGAAACTGGGGCTTCCTTTATTATGTGGAAAAAGACAAAATGACAATTGCTCCGGTTTATGACTGCGGAAGCTGTCTTTTTCCCCAGGCGGATGAAACCATTATGCAGAGAACCCTTGAAAGTCAGGAAGAAAGAGATATCAGAACTTTCAAAATCCCGACTTCTGGAATCAAAACCGGAGGTGAGAAGATAAATTATTTCGATTTTATCTCTTCACTCAAAAACTCCGACTGCAACAGGGCTTTAAAACGAATAACGTCGAAAATCGATATGAAAAAGATTAACGCAATAATCGACGAAACACCGTATATAACCGATTTACAGAAAACCTTCTACAAGACAATGCTTGCGGAAAGAAAAGCAAAAATCCTTGATTTTTCTCTGCAAAAACTTCGTAAACTCGAAAAGGCAAAGGAACAGGAAAGATAAAATTCAATATAACCATTAAAGACCGCCGGATTTTTCGCCGGTCTTTTTTGATGCAGAAATTTAAGGCAAAGGAGCTGATTTTAATGAACAGGAATGAAAAAGAAAGGACAATGCGGCTGGATTTAAGGGTTTCGCAGCAGGAAAAGAAAAAGATAGAATCAACCGCAAAGAAATGCGGAATATCCGTTTCGGAATATATTAGGCAGAGGGCTTTGGGATTTTCTCCGAGAGAGGTTCCGCCGTTGGAATTCTATTCCATTATGCGTAATCTTTATCAGATAAACGAAAGGCTCGATAAATATTCCCCGGAAACGGAAAAGAAGCTTGATTCTCTTATCGAAGATATGCGTCTGCGGTTTCTCTCTCCGGGAAAAGAAAACGCAGATGAGATAAAGAAATCGGTGAACGGATAATGGCAACAACGGGATTCTGGCCTGTGAAAAGCAGGCTTAAAGATGTGATAGATTATGCCGAAAATCCGGATAAGACCATTGATAAAAAATGCGTTGATGAGGATTTGTGGTACGTTATCCGCTATGCGGAAAACGACAGAAAAACCGATAAAAAGATGTATGTGAGCGGAATAAACTGTTCGCCAAAAACTGCATATGAGCAGATGAGCGCAACGAAAGCAAGGTTCGGAAAGCAAGGCGGAAATGTTGCATACCACGGTTACCAAAGTTTTAAAACTGAAGAAGTCACTCCCGAAGAAGCTCATGAAATCGGCGTCAAAACCGCAAAGAGAATGTGGGGCAGCAGATTCGAGATAGTCGTCACTACACATCTCAATACGGATAATATCCATAACCACATAGTCATAAATTCCGTTTCATTCGTTGACGGGAAGAAATATGAAAACCATATCCGGGACCATATCGCGCTTCGGGAAGAATCTGACGAGATATGCAAGGAATACGGAAAATCCGTTCTGAAGAATTCGAACTTTTACAGCAAGGGCAAAAAGAAAGAATACTGGATCCATAAGAACGGCGGCATGACCCACAGGGATATGCTGAAAAGAGATATTGACGAAGCCCTTTCCGTTGCGATGACGAGGCAGCAGTTTGATCATCAGCTTATGATGCTGGGCTACCGATACGTAAGGAACGGAAACTATGCGCACCCGTCAATTATCGCACCGGGCTGGAAAAGAGCTGTCCGCATAGATTCTCTCGGAGAGAAATATACCGAAGAGAACATCAGAAAGCGTATTTTGCAAAATCCCAACCACCCGGAATTTGAACCGCGAAACTGGATAAGAAAACCGCAGACTCCGCTCTATGAAATTGAAATAGAGTTCAGGAAAGCCATGCAGATGGATGCAATCCAGATTCTAATGCAGATATTCATAGATATGCTTATGCATGCGCTGAATCTTGATACGCCGGAAAGGAAAAGACCCGTTTCTCCGTTACTGCGTGATGAGGTCAGAAAATTGGATAAATACAATGAACAGATAAGGCTTCTTGCCGGATTCGGAATCGAAACCGGTGAGGAGCTTCTTTCATTTATCGAAGAAACGCGAGAAAAAATAAAGGAACTCGAAACAGAACGGCAGAAAATCTATAACAAAATCCGAAGGGTTAAAACACCCGAAGAAGAGGAAAAATTAAAACAGAAAGCAAAAGATATTTCCGAGGAGATAAAACCTTTGCGAAAACGAAAGAAAACCGCAGAGGAAATTGCGGAAAACATTCCGAAAATCAAAGAACTTCTTAAAACAGAAATGGAAATGGAAGTTTCCGCTTTGGAAAAAGAAAACACAAGACAACGATCGAGAGAGAGGTAATATACATGAAAAACACAGAAAGATTTATAGAGAACATTGAGATAACGAAACTTCATCCTTTTGAAGGAAATCCATACAAAGTCCGGGACGATGCGGATATGGAAAGTCTTGAAGAAAGCATCAGCGAACAGGGCATCGCAATGCCGCTCCTGGTAAGGCCTTTGGAAAACGCAGATGGAGAATACGAGATAATATCCGGGCACCGCAGACTTTTTGCCGCAAGGCGGCTTGGGCTTAAAGAAGTTCCGGTAATTGTTTATGACATCAGCCGTGAAGATGCCATTGTTATGCTGGTTGACAGCAACCTTTTCAGGGAACATGTTCTTCCTTCGGAAAAGGCATTCGCTTACAAAATGAAGCTGGAAGCTATGAATCACAAAGGGCGGACAACGTGTGGACAAGTTGGCCACAAGTCACGCGACAACATTTCGGAAGAAGAAAGCGGACGGCAGATTCAAAGATATATCCGCCTTACACAGCTTATCGGCGAACTCCTGATACTTGTGGACGAAGGAAAAATCGCGTTTACTCCGGCTGTTGAACTATCGTTTCTGACTGAGCAGGAACAGAGAACTCTGCTTGAGCACGTTGTGCTCAATGATTGCACCCCTTCTCTTTCCCAGGCGAACCGTATGAAAAAACTTTCGCAGGAAGGGAAACTCACCGCTGAAGAAATCGGTAAAATCATGTCCGAGGAAAAGGCAAACCAGCGGGAAATGTTCAAAGTTCCGATTGTAAAAATCGAAAAATACGTTCCGAAAGCAAACCGAAAACAGCTTGAGGATTTCGTGCTCAAAGCCTGCGAATACTACGCAAAATACCTCATCAAACAGAAAGAACGAGAACGGTGAGGTGGAAGCATGGAGTATGAAAGAGATATTCAGAAGCAGACGATTGAGATTGAAAATCAAAACACAGAAGAATATGGCATACATATTCCAGACCATGCGATACTGCGTCTTGCAGGGTTTTTCTTTGAAAAAATGCAGCAGGAAACAGAAAACAAAAGGTAATAGGCGTTAAAAGGCGGCGGGGAAAACCCGCCGCCTTTTTCACACATTTGAAGAAAAATTTGCAAATCGATATGATACAGATAAAGGAGGGATTATATGAATGCAGTAATATATGCGCGATATTCTTCTGACAGACAGCGTGAAGAATCAATTGAAGGCCAACTTCGTGAATGTACGGAGTATGCGGTGAAAAATAATATAGACATAGTTGGGAGCTATATTGACAGAGCTTTATCAGCAAGAACAGCAGACAGACCGGATTTTCAGCGAATGATTGCAGACAGCGCAAAAGGTTTGTTTGACGCCGTGCTCGTTTGGAAGCTCGACCGTTTTTCTCGTGACCGCTATGACAGTGCTCATTATAAACGCGTGCTCAAAAAGAACAATGTAAAAGTAATTTCTATCAAAGAAAATATTTCCGAAGGTCCGGAAGGGATTATTCTTGAATCAATGCTTGAAGGCTATGCGGAATATTATTCGGCGGAACTTTCGCAGAAAATCCGCAGGGGGCAGCATGACAACGCAATGAAAGGAATTGATAACGGCGGAGTGGTCATGCTTGGATATCAGCGCAACAAAATAACGGGTAAACTTGAAATCAATCCGGAAACAGCTCCGTATGTCAAAGAAATTTTTACCCGATATGCAAACGGAGAAACATTGACATCGTTGCAGGCGGAAATGGAAAAACGGGGAATGCGTTCAACGAAAGGGAATGCTTATTCGGTGGGTACACTCTGCAATCTGCTGAAAAACCGTAAATACATCGGAGAATACAAATACGGAGATGTGATAATTCCGGGAGGCATGCCGGCAATTATCGACGAAGAATTATTTGAAAGGGTGCAAAGACGCATGAGAAAGAACCACAAGGCCGCTGCAAGAGCCAAAGCAGAGGAGGAGTATCTTCTTACAACAAAACTGTTCTGCGGCGAATGTGGGCGGCAAATGGCAGGAGAAAGCGGCAGAGGCCAAAAAGGAATTGTCTATCACTACTACAAATGCAGCGGTGCAAAACGTAAACTTGGGTGCAAAAAGAAAGCAATCAAAAAACATTGGATTGAAGAAGCGGTTGTAAAACTGACGGTGGCAAAAATTTTTAATGATGTTACCATTGATCGCATAGCTGATGCGATAGTTGTTATGCAGGAGCAAGAGGATACGATTACGCCCGTTCTTAAACAACAGCTTAAAGAGTGCGAAAAGGAAATTCAAAACGTTATGACCGCCATTATGAAGGGCATAATAACAGACAGCACAAAAGAATGTCTTGAAAATCTTGAAAACCGCAGAGATTCACTTAAAAACAGCATAATTCAATGTCAGCTGGAAAGGCATAAATTTACAAAAGAGGAGATTGTGGAATGGATCGGCAGATTTAAAAACGGAAACATCAACGATATCGCTTATCGGCGGGAAATTATTGATATTTTTGTAAATTCCGTTTATGTGTATGATGACAAGCTTTTGCTTATATACAACTATAGGGACGGAAACGAAACTTTGACCCTTGAAGAAATTGAATGTTTTATCAGTTCGAATTCAGGAGAATCGAGTCCACCATAAAAAACAAAAGGCACGCAATTGCGTGCCTTTTGTTTTTTTGAAAATTTTGTTGAAGAACAGTTGATAAAAACATGTTACAATTCAGTTGGATTTTGCAGCAGGAAAGTTTTTTTGACTTTTAAAATAAAGTTGACAAAAAACGCGGAAGGAATTATCTTTACATTAGATGATAAAAGCGGACGGCCGCCTTGCGGAAAAACTGAAAGAAGTGAAAATAAATGAAAAATAACAAAATTTTCAAATCAATAATGTATGTGATACAGGGCGCAATAGTCGGTGTCGGAGCGATTCTTCCGGGAGTGAGCGGCGGTGTTCTCTGCGTCGCCTTCGGAATTTATGAACCGATGATGGCTCTGCTCACGAATCCGGTGAAATCGTTCAAAAATTACTATAAAATGTTTATCCCGTTCCTTATCGGCTGGGTGCTTGGATTCATATTCCTTGCAAAGGGAGTTGAATATCTTTTTGAACTTTCGCCGACGGTTGCCCTTATGCTTTTTTTCGGACTTATTTGCGGAACCCTTCCGGAGCTTATAAAATCTTCCGAAAAAAGCGACCCGGAATGCAGCTGGACCCCGTTTGTAATAACCCTTGCCCTTGCGTTTCTGTTCTTCCATGTGCTGGAAAACGGAGCGACAATAACAATGGCTCCGAACTTCGGAAGCTTTGTGCTCTGTGGCGTTCTCTGGGGACTCAGCCTTATCGTTCCGGGAATGAGCTCTTCGACAATTCTTATTATCCTCGGGCTTTTTGAACCTTTGACCGCCGGAATAGGTTCCCTTGATTTCAACGTTCTTCTTCCTTTTGTGACAGGAATCGCCGGAACGACCCTCCTTCTGGCAAGGGTTGTAAATATGCTTTATACAAAACATTATCCGATCATGTCAAAAGTAATTCTCGGTTTTGTAATCGCCTCTTCGCTCAAAATCCTGCCTTCTTCCTTCGGCGGAATCGGAATGCTTGTGATTTCCATGATTTGTTTTGCGGGCGGTTTTATCGTTGCGCGCTATATGGATACGGCAAAAGATAAATAATTGATTATTAAAAAAGACTTCGCCTTTTCCGGCGAAGTTTTTCTGTTTACAAAATCTTCCGTTCGTGCCATAATGGTCTTAAATAAAAAAACGAACGGAGGATGAATATGAAAAAGAAAACTTTGTTCAGACTTGCAGCAGGAATTGCTGTGGGAGCAGCGGCAGCCGCCGCCATTGGAAAAATTTGCGGCGAAATAAAATCCGGCCTTTCCGAAACGGAATTTGATTCTCCGTTCGGTGATAACTGGGTAACTGTTTCCCGGGGTTCTTCAAAAACTGCAAAAGGCCTTACCTATGTAAAAGTAAGGGCGGAATGCGATTCGAAAGAGGATGTCTGCAAAATTGTTTTCCTTGCGGGAAAGGATGCGGAAATTTCCGGTGAATGGGACGGAAACACATTCTTCAGGCTCACCGTCGGAAACGGAAAACACAGACAGCACTGCGATATAAATTTTGATGAGAAAGAAATCACCGCGCATTATTATCCGATAAAAATTGAGATGAAATAAGAAACCGGCGGGAGATTCCTCCCGTCGGTTTTCTTTTTTAATCGCACACATAAACCCCGAAAAGCGGAAGAGTTCCGTTTCCGTCATATTCCATTCCGGCGGTTTCCGCAAGCTTTCTTGCGTGGATGCAGAAAGCAGAAATGCATGAAAATTTAAGGTCGGGATAATTGCAGGGTTTGCCTTCGGTTATGGCGCAGGGATTGCAAAGGCTGCATCCGCTTGAACCTATCATGAAACCCTGATGACCTTCCTCCCGAAGGCGTTTCATAAGCCGGAGCCCCGCGGCATTATGCTGTCCTTTTGCTTTTTTAATGGCTTCGCCGTCCTTATAATCCGGAATGGGCCAGATGCTCTGGAGAACAAGGGCGTGCTTATGTTCAAGAACGCGGTTTTTCATATCTTCCGGAGTTCCGCAATCCGGAGGGCAGGAATAGTTCACTCCGTATTTTCCGCAAAGATTTTCCGCGCAATAGGGTCGGAAAGCGGGATCGAAAACGATATCCGCAGTATCAACAACCGCGGCGTTTGCAAAGCCTTCTTCCTTTGCAAGGGCAACAAGCATTTCATCAGTCATGGTAAAAACTCCTTTTTGGCAAATTTCTGACTTCATTTTACAATGAAAAGAGTTTTTTGTCCATATACCGCCTTGCTCTTTTTAAAATTCAAAAAAATTTAATTGCATTATATATATATATATGATAAAATAAAATGTCAAAATGGGTTTACTGTGCAGAAAAGAAGGTGAGAACTTGAGAATAATCGGAATCGACCCAGGCTATGCAATAGTCGGAGTGGGCGTTGTTGATTACGTCAAAAACAAGTTCTATCCTGTAAAATTCGGCGCGGTGGATACCCCGGCGGGAACGCCTTTTGAGGTCCGCCTCAAAACGATTTACGATACGGTAAAAGAGGTCATTGCGGAAACAAAGCCCGAATGCATGAGCATCGAGCGGCTTTATTTCAACAGCAACCAGAAAACCGCCATCGACGTTGCGGAAGCAAGGGGAGTTATCCTTCTTGCGGCGATCCAGGCGGGAATACCGATTTTTGAATACACCCCGCTCCAGATAAAGCAGTCCCTTGTCGGTTACGGAAGAGCGGAAAAACACCAGGTCCAGATTATGGTCCGGGATACTTTGCGGCTTGAATCCGTTCCGAAACCGGACGATACGGCGGATGCCCTTGCGGCGGCAATCTGTCACGGTTACAGCAACGGTTCGCGGCTTTCGAAAGCAATTAAAGAAATTTAAAACACCTCATCCGTCGCTTTCGGCGGCACCTTCTCCTCAAGGAGAAGGCTTAAAGGAGATTTTTTATGATATACAGCCTTAACGGAAAACTTTTGCATATTGAAGAAGGATTTTTTGTTGTGGAATGTGCCGGCGTCGGCTATCTCTGCAAGGCTTCCGCAACAACTCTTTCCTGCCTTCCCCCAAGCGGAAGCGAAGTTTTTGTTTACACCACAATGACATATAACCAGGAAACCGGAACCGACCTTTACGGATTTTATGACAGAGCGGAGCAGGATTGCTTCCGGATGCTCACTTCCATTTCCGGAATCGGTCCGAAGGCCGCCCTTGCCGTTCTTTCGGAATTCACTCCGGATTCCTTCGCTCTTGCGGTTGCTTCCGGCGACGCAAAGGCAATCACCAGAGCAAAGGGAATCGGTCCCAAAGCCGCCCAGAGAATTATTCTTGAGCTCCGGGATAAAATTTCGAACGATTCTGTTTCCAAAGGCTTTGCTTCCGCACCGGCAGTTTCCGTCGGAAGAATCGGCGGAAATGCAGGCGAAGCCATTGCCGCAATGGTCAGCCTCGGTTACACCAATTCCGAAGCCGCCGCGGTTATCGGAAAACTTGACCAGAGCCTGCCCGTTGATGAAATGATAAAAGCGGCGCTTAAAGCCATAGCTATGAAAAGATAAGGAGTGATTTTTGAATGCTTTCCAACCAGATGGATTTTGAAAACAGAATAGTCGCTCCGGAATATGAGGAAACGGACAGGGAAAACGAACTTTCCCTCCGTCCCCGAACTCTTGATGAATATATCGGTCAGACCAAGGCAAAGGAAAACATGGCTGTTTATATTGAAGCGGCAAAAAGAAGGGGCGAAGCTCTTGACCATGTTCTGCTCTATGGTCCTCCCGGACTTGGAAAAACCACCCTTTCGGAAATTATTGCAAACGAAATGGGCGTAAGTTTCCGAATCACAAGCGGTCCTGCAATCGAAAGACCCGGCGACCTTGCGGCGCTTTTAACAAATCTTAACGAAAACGATATACTTTTCATCGATGAAATTCATAGAATGAACAGAAGCGTTGAAGAAGTTCTTTATCCCGCAATGGAGGACTATGCCCTTGATATCATTGTGGGAAAAGGTCCTTCCGCAAGAAGCATCCGTGTTGACCTTCCGCATTTCACCCTGGTAGGCGCAACAACAAGAGCGGGACAGCTTTCCGCACCGCTCCGTGACCGTTTCGGCGTTGTTGCAAGGCTTGAACTTTATACTCCCTCCGAACTTTGCAGAATTGTTGAGAGAAGCGCCGGAATCCTTGGGATCGAAGTTGAGCATGAAGGCGCCATGGAACTTGCAAGAAGAAGCCGCGGAACTCCCCGAATCGCCAACAGATTCCTCAAGAGAGTCCGTGACTTTGCGGAAGTTATCGGAAACGGCGTTGTTACGAAGGAAATTGCGGCGGAAGCCCTTTCCCGCCTTGAAGTTGATGAACTCGGTCTGGATTCCATCGACCGCAGAATTCTTATGATGATGATTAAAAACTATAACGGAGGTCCCGTTGGACTTGAAACCCTTGCCGCCGCAACCGGTGAGGAAGCGGTTACAATCGAGGATGTTTACGAGCCTTATCTCATGCAGATAGGCTTCCTTACCAGAACGCCCAGAGGACGCTGTGCCACCGCTCTTGCTTATGAGCATCTCGGAATGACAATGCCTGCACAGCCCTGCGGCGAATGTGAACAGATTACGTTGGGAGAGTGATTTTATGGGAAGAATTTTCGGAACAGACGGTGTCCGCGGAATAGCTAACAAAAAACTTGACGTTGAACTTGCAATTGCAATTTCCCGCGCAGCGGGAATGATAATAAAAAAAGAGCAGACCGGAAAACCGAAGGTGATCGTCGGAAGGGATACCCGCCTTTCCGGAACGATGCTCGAAGCAGCCGTTGCCGCAGGACTTTCCTCCGTTGGCTGCGACGTTGAACTTCTGGGCGTTGTGCCGACCCCTGCTGTGGCATATCTTGTTACAAAACTCGGGGTTTCCGGCGGCGTTATGATAACCGCAAGCCATAACCCCTTTGAATATAACGGAATAAAATATTTCGGTTCCACCGGATTCAAGCTCACCGATGAGCAGGAAGCGGA
The DNA here is from genome assembly GCA_017399625.1 of Oscillospiraceae bacterium. Classification (GTDB taxonomy): domain Bacteria; phylum Bacillota; class Clostridia; order Oscillospirales; family Ruminococcaceae; genus UMGS1668. The sequence continues at coordinate 10,836 of JAFQBT010000038.1, read as the reverse complement.
AATCGAAAGCATTGTTCTCGATAAAAGCGAGCCTGTTGAATTCGCTTCCGCCGATGAAATCGGAAAGGTTGAACCGAATCCGGAAGCGGTTGAATATTATATCGACCATATTTCCGGAACCGTCGGCGATCTTTCCGGAATAAAAATTGCCGTTGACTGCGCAAACGGAGCTTCCTATGCCACCGCGAAAAAGATTTTTGCGAAAGCGAAGGCGGAGGCAACCTTCCTCAACTGCGAACCGGACGGAACGAACGTGAACCGGGAATGCGGTTCCCTTTTCACCGAGGGTCTCGGAAAATACGTTAAGGAAAACGGATTCGATATCGGCGTTGCCTTTGACGGCGATGCGGACAGATGCCTTGCGGTTGACGAAAACGGCGAACTTATCGACGGCGATATGATGATGGCGATCCTTGCAAAAAGAATGCTCTGCGAGGGAAAACTTTATAAAAACATTCTCATTCCCACCGTAATGAGCAACATGGGACTTTATAAATTTGCGGAGGAAGAGGGAATAAGCTGCTATCCCACCAAGGTCGGCGACAGATATGTTCTTGAATCCCTGCTGAAGCTGAAAGCTTCCCTTGGCGGCGAACAGAGCGGACATATAATCCTTCCGGAATATATGACCACCGGCGACGGCGAACTTTCCGCACTCAAGCTCATTGAATGCATGAAGCTTTCCGGAAAAAAAGCTTCGGAACTCAAAAAAGTCATGACCGTCTATCCCCAGGTCATGGTCAACATCGAGGCAACCCCGGAAATGAAGGCAAAGCTTGATGACTTCGAGGTAAAAAGCTATATCGATATCGAAACTCTCCGCCTTGAGGGCGACGGAAGAATCCTTGTCCGTCCTTCCGGAACGGAGCCTCTTATCAGAATTATGATCGAAGGAAGAGATAAGGAAGTTATTTCCGCCCTTGCAGATGAATGTGCCGAAACACTTAAGAATCTTATCAGCTGAGGTTTTGAAAAATGAGATACACAAAAGATTGGAAAGATTATGAACTCCTTGACTGTTCCGAAGGCGAAAGGCTTGAACGCTGGGGAAAGGTTATTCTTATAAGACCCGACCCCCAGATTATCTGGAACACCCCGAAGGAACATCCCATGTGGAAACACGCGGACGCAAGATACGTCCGTTCCTCCGCAGGCGGCGGACATTGGGAATACCGCCGGGAACTTCCGGAATTCTGGAAGATAAAATATAAAGACCTCACTTTCAAGATAAGCCCCACCGGTTTCAAGCACACCGGTCTTTTCCCGGAGCAGGCTGTGAACTGGGATATGATGATTGAAAAAATCAAAGACGCAAAATCCGAAGGCAGAGAGATCCGTGTTCTGAACCTTTTTGCATATACCGGCGGTGCAACAGTTGCGGCGGCTTCCGCAGGTGCTTCTGTCTGTCACGTTGACGCAGCAAAGGGAATGGTACATTGGGCAAGGGAAAATGCAGAGCTTTCCGGGCTCAACGAAAAACCGGTGCGCTGGATAGTCGATGACTGCAAAAAATTTGTCGAAAGGGAAATCCGCCGCGGAAGCAAATATGACGCGGTAATCCTTGATCCGCCTTCCTATGGAAGAGGTCCCGGCGGCGAAGTCTGGAAACTTGAGGAACATGTTTATGAGCTGGTGAGCCTTGTTGCGGAAGTTCTTACGGATGACCCGGTTTTCGTTCTTCTCAATTCCTATACAACCGGACTTTCTGCTTCGACCATGGCTTATGTTCTCGGCAGCGCAATGAAAAAATTCGGCGGAAAAGTTTCCGCGGAGGAAATCGGTCTTCCCGTAACCCAGAGCGGAATGGTCCTTCCCTGCGGCTCTTCCGCAATCTGGATGAAAGAATAAAAAAGGCTTCTCCTTGATGCGGTGTTGTCCAAATCTTTGATTTGGTTAACAACACCCACGCAAGATTGTCCCGCAAGCGAAGCGAGCGGATGACAATTACTGCCGGAGAAGCTGTCAGCGCAGCTGACTGATGAGGTGTTTGTCAGCAAATTTATACCGCAATAACACCTCATTCGTCGCCTTCGGCGCCACCTTCCCCTCAAGGGGAAGGCTAAAAAGGAAGTGATTTTTATGCTCGACCCGAAAATTTATCTTGAAAAAGATTTTGCATATCATGCGGATATGCTGGATGCCCTTCTTGAGGAGGGAACGGAGGTTTTTTATTCCGAAGAGGACGGGGTTATGCTCCGCATCGGAAAAAGAGGACCCTATGCAATTTCCGCAAAAACCGCGGATGCCATGAAAAAGATGGCAGAACTTATTCCGGGGGAAAGATATATGGCGGTTGTCCGTCCTTTTAAGTTCCTTCCGGAATTTTATGAGATAAAAGGAATCCCGGAGGAGGCAATGCCCTGTTACCAGGCGGCATTTTCCGGGAATGAACCGGTTCCGGAATCCGAAGTTCCGGGAATCGAAATAAAACCGCTTTCGGAGGAAAATCTTTCCTTCGTCTGCAAAAACTATGACGATGACGAGGATTATATGAAAAGCCGCATTGAATACGGAATGCTGGGCGCTTTTGATGAAAGCGGAAACTGCGCCGGATTCATCGGTTTTCATGGGGAAGGTTCGATGGGGCTTCTGACCGTTCTTCCGGAATACCGGAGAAGGGGAATAGGAATTGCCCTTGAGGCAAGAAATCTTAACCGCCGCCTTTCCGAAGGAAGGATCCCTTTCGGTCACGTTGTGGTCGGAAACGAAAAATCCACCGGGCTCCAAAAGAAAATCGGAATGGAATTTTCCGATAAAATCGTGACCTGGGTTTTTAAATAAAAAATACACATCCCTTATCGAAGGGGAGAGGGAAAAGGCTTCCCCAAGCGAAGCGAGCGGATGACAATTACTGCCGGGGAAGCTGTCAGCGCAGCTGACTGATGAGGTGTTTATACGGAAAACCGCCGTTTTAACGCAGGAACACCTCATCCGCCGCGGCCATACGGCCATGCGGCACCTTCTCCTCGAGGAGAAGGCAGATTAAAACACAAAAAAGGATTTAAAATGTCTAAGAAAAGTTTTATTGAAGCAAACAGAATAAGCTTCAGCTATCCGAGCTATGAAGGCGAAATCCCCTCTCTTGTTCTCGACGGAATTGACGTTTCCATCGAGGAAGGGGAATTTGTTGCGGTTCTCGGTCATAACGGAAGCGGAAAATCGACCCTTGCAAAGCATTTCAACGCAATTCTTGTTCCGACGGAGGGAAGCGTTTCCGTAAGCGGAATTTCCACCGCGGAGGAAGCAAGGCTCTTCGAAATCCGCCAGGAAGTGGGAATGGTTTTCCAGAACCCGGATAACCAGATAGTCGCCACAATTATCGAAGAGGACGTTGCCTTTGCGCTGGAAAATCTCGGCGTTCCGCCGGCAGAAATCCGCGAAAGGGTTGACGATGCGCTCAGAAAGGTGGATATGTACGATTACCGCCTTCATGCGCCGAACCAGCTTTCCGGCGGTCAGAAGCAGAGAATCGCCATTGCGGGAATTGTTGCAATGCGTCCGAAATGCGTTGTTCTTGATGAACCAACAGCGATGCTTGACCCCAAAGGACGCAGAGAGGTTATGAAAACCGTAAAACAGCTCAACAAGGAACTGGGCATCACCGTTGTGATCATCACCCATTATATGGACGAAGCGGCAATGTGCGACAGGGTCGTTGTTGTTGACGACGGAAAAATAATCATGGATTCCACCCCGGAAAAAGTTTTCGGAAACGTTGAACTTATCAAGGAACGGGGTCTTGACGTTCCCCAGGTTACCGAACTCTGCCATGAACTCCGCAAGGAAGGAATCGATATTCCGGAAAGCGTGCTCACGGAGGAAGAATGCGTTGCGGTTCTTGAAAATCTCCTGAAAGGCGGTGCTCAGAATGGCTGAAGCAATCATCAGAACTGAAAATCTCAGCTATGTTTATTCCGAAGGCACACCTTATGAGCACCGTGCCGTTGACGGCGTGAGCATCGAAATCGAAAAAGGCTCCTTCGTTGGTCTTATCGGTCACACCGGTTCCGGAAAATCCTCTCTCATCCAGCACCTCAACGGACTTCTGAAGCCCACCTCCGGAAAAGTTTTTATCGGTGGCGAGGACCTTTGGGCAAACCCGAAGGATATCAGAAGATTCCGTTTCAAGGTCGGTCTTGTTTTCCAGTATCCCGAGCACCAGCTTTTTGAGGAAACAGTCCGGAAGGACATTGCCTTCGGACCGAGAAACATGGGACTTTCCGATGAAGAGATTGAAGCAAGGGTTCTTGAAGCGGCAAAACACACCGGTTTAACCGAGGATTATCTTGAAAAATCCCCTTTTGAACTTTCCGGCGGCGAAAAAAGAAGAGTTGCAATTGCGGGCGTGCTCGCGATGAAACCGGAGGTGCTCATCCTTGATGAACCCACCGCAGGACTTGACCCGAAGGGAAGGGAATTCATACTTTCAGAAATCAAAGACTACCACGATAAGACTGGTGCGACCATAATTCTTGTTTCCCACAGCATGGAGGACGTTGCAAGATTCGCAAGTCACGTGCTCATAATGAACCACGCAAAAGCCGCAATGTACGGAAAGACCCGGGAGGTCTTCAGCCATGTTGAGGAACTTTGCGAAATGGGACTTGAAGTCCCCCAGATAAGCCGCGTTTTTGCAAAGCTCCGGGAAAAAGGATACGAAGTTCCGGAAAGCGTGCTCACGGTTGACGAGGCAAAAAAAGCCGTGCTCAAGCTCCTTGGAAAAGGAGGCGAAGCCGATGCTTAAGGATATAACTTTCGGTCAGTATTTCCCCGGGGATTCAATAATCCACCGCCTTGACCCGAGAATGAAGCTCATTCTCATCATCGTTTATATCGTTCTGCTCTTTGTTGCGGACGGACTTTTCTCTCTTCTCATCGGAGCGGCAATGGGAATTGCTTTCTATGCGCTCTCAAAGCTCCCCTGGAAGCTGGTAATAAAGTGCATAAAGCCCATTATGCCCATCATCATCTTCACTGCCGTGCTCAACATTTTCTTTGTTGAAGGCGATCCGATTTTTGAATGGAAATTCATCTCCGTTTCCGGAAAAGGCGTGCTCACGGCGGTGCTCATGTGCATCCGCATCATCTGCCTTATTGCCGGAAGCAGCCTTCTGACCTATACCACAACCCCCATTGCGCTCACCGACGGTCTTGAAAGACTTATGAAACCGCTCCAGAAAATAAAGGTTCCGGTTCACGAACTTTCCATGATGATGACCATCGCTCTGCGTTTCATTCCGACCCTTATTGATGAAACCCAGAAAATTATGGCGGCGCAGAAAGCAAGAGGTGCCGATATGGAAAGCGGCAACATCATCGAAAAGGCAAAGGCGCTTATTCCGATTCTCATCCCGCTTTTTGTTTCCGCATTCAGAAGAGCGGACGAGCTTGCCCTTGCAATGGAATGCCGCTGCTATCACGGCGGCGAAGGCAGAACAAGAATGAAACAGCTTAAACTCACCGCAAAGGATTTCGGCGCGGCAATCTTTGTTGCAGGCGGATTTGCGGCGGTTATCCTTATGAATATGTTCGGACCGGAGGTGTTCAGGCTTTGAGAAACCTTCTTCTGACAATTTCCTATAACGGCGCCCATTACCACGGTTTTCAGGTGCAGAAAAACGCCGTTACCGTTGCCGAAACCCTTCAGGACGCAATGCAGATTCTTTTCAAAGGCGAAAGACCGGATATAAAAGGTTGCTCAAGAACAGATGCGGGCGTTCACGCCAATATGTTCTGCGTAAGCTTCAAAACCGAAAGCGATCTCGATTGTGACCACATCCGCAGAAGCCTTGACGCAATTTTGCCGGATGATATTGCCGCGGTGGACTGCGAGGAAGTTTCCGAAGATTTCCATGCGCGCTATTCCTGCAAGGGAAAACGCTATGTTTACAAAATCTGGAACGCGCCTTATATGAGCCCTTTCTGGCAGGGACTTGCGCTCCACTATCCTAAACCCATTGATGAGAATTTTCTTGATGCGGTCTGCACCGATTTTATCGGAACCCATGATTTTTCCGCTTTCTGCGGTTCGAACGGAGAGCAGGAGGACTGCACAAGAACGGTTTTTGACTGCCAGGTCGAAAGGGAAGGGGAACTTGTTACCTTTTCCGTAACCGGCGACGGCTTTCTTTATAACATGGTGCGCATTATGGTCGGAACCCTTCTTGAAGTGAACGAAGGAAAAATCGAACCTGACGAAATTTTGGATATAATCGAATCAAAAGACCGCACCAGAGCCGGAAGAACCGCAAAACCCGAGGGACTTTACCTCGATTACGTACTTTATGATGAGGAAGATGACTGACAGAATGGAATTTATCACCACAGAATTACCGGAAAACAGCACCGTTGTTGCCCTTGGGGTTTTCGATGGAGTTCATAAAGGTCACAGGGAAGTTCTGCGCAGGGCGGTTATTTCCGAAGGGCTTGAACCATGGGTTTTCACCTTTTCGGAAAAAAGCCTTCCCACAGGAAAAGCCGGCGCAAAGCGCCTTGAACCTCCGGAAATCAAATTCAGCATCATGAAAGCCTGCGGAATCCGCCATGTTTATGCGCCGGATTTCGGCGACGTTAAAGGACTTTCCGGCGAGGAATTTGTGCGCGATATCCTTTGCGGAAAGCTCCGCTGCAAAAAAGTTGTCTGCGGAACGGATTACCGCTTCGGATACAAGGCTTACTGCGGAACAAAGGAAATGGCGGAACTCTGCGAAAAATACGGCATGGAATACTGTTTTGTCGAAAAAATTTACGATAAGGGCGAAGCCATAAGCTCCACAAGAATCCGCGCCGCCGCGGAAGCCGGGAATATGCCGGAAGTGGAACTCCTTGCGGGATATCCCTTCTGCATCGAAACGGAGGTTATCCGCGGCAACAGGCTTGGAAGGGAATTCGGTCTTCCGACCATCAACCAGCCTTTTGCGGCGGATTACATAATCCCGAAATTCGGCGTTTATGTTTCCGCGGCATATATCGACGGTGAATTTTATCCGGCGGTGACCAACGTCGGAGTCAAGCCCACCGTTTCGGAAGATAATATTCCCGCGGCAGAAACCCATATTATCGGAATCAGCGCCGATCTTTACGACAGAAAAATTCCGGTTTTCCTTATTGATTTTGTCCGTGAGGAAATGGTTTTTGAAAACAGGGACGAGCTTTTTGCAAGGATTGCCCTTGATAAAAGCAACGCAGAGCGCCTTGCCCGGAAATGGATAAGAACCCGCGGCGAGGAAACGGAAAAACTCCTTGGAATTTGATGAATTAATGCAGGGCGGGAGCTTGCTCCCGCCGTTTTTTTATTCCTGTTTGGAATAATTAATTTAATATGAAACAAAACGCCTTCCTTTTTACACTTTATTATTATAAAATGGTTTTGTAAAAAGGAGGCGTTTTTATGTCCAAAAGATTTATTGCAGTTCTGCTTGCTTTGATGATGCTTTGTTCCTGCGGTGCAGAGGAACCGGAGGTTCCGGTTGTTCCGGAGGAACCGGAGATTGAAAATCCGGAGGAAGAAAAACCGGATTTTGATGCGCTTCGGAAGCTTTGCGAATATCCGGGGCTCGGTTTAACTCCCTGCGATTTTGAGGGCGGATATCCATATAAGGCAAAAGGGGTTGAGATTCCCAGAGAAGTTGAAGAACTTCTTTACAGAGTGGGAAGGGTCGGTGAATTTGAATTTATCGAAGACATTCCGGCGGAGAGTGTTATTTATTCGGCTCTGAAAACCCTTGAAATTGCGGATACAAGCGGTGACGAAAGATTTTTTCCTCTTATGGAAGAAATCAACAACGAGACATTCTATCCGAAAGAATGGGTTGCCAGAGCGGCAAGAGAAATTTTTGGCGAAGACGCGAATATCGTTCACGAAGGTTTTGCATACGATGGATTCGTATACCGGGAAAAAGCCGGAGTTTATACACCACCCGGTAAATCAATATTGACAGTTATTCCGTATATCGTAAACTGCAGCGTGGAGGAAGGATATTATACCTTTTATGAAGTTGAGTTTTTTTATATGGGAGCAGAAATGTCCGGATACCAGCTTGGTGACGAAGACACTGTTGTTCTGTGCAATGCGGAACTTGGCGAAAATCTTTTTGAAAAACCGGAATTCATCGAATTTGCCGAAAGCGGAAAAGATATTTACGTTGCAAGCATAGTTAAAGATGACGGCGGGAAATATTATATCAACCATCTGATAAAAAAGCCTTCTGAGCCGGAACTTATTGCGGAACATATTGCGGCGCTTAATGAAATTGAAAACGAAACTTTTTTTGTTGAATTTGACAGGTTTGGAGAAATATGGAAAAAACTTTATAAAAACAATGATCCGGTGCACCATGCAACAGATTATCCGGATGCACTGATAAATCAGAAAGAACTTTCGGGATATCAAAGCGGTGATTATTACAATGGATATTATATTGACAGCGGCGACGGGGGATGTATGCCTGCAAAGAATTTCAAGACGAAGGAAGAAGTTATAAAACATCTTGAACAATGGGTTGACAGAAGCGTTTTTGATTATGAAGGATTCGGAAGCATAAACGAAAGTCTTTTTGAATTTGACGGAACGCTTTATGTTTTCAGAGGTTCAAGAGGTTACGGAATGAGCTATTACGGCGACAGCGAAATCGTCGAACAGACCGAAACTGAAATGACCGTAATCGCGAAAATCTACCGGATAGTCAAAAGCGAAGCCGGCACCGCAGAGATTAAATTCGAAAAAATCGACGGAAGATGGATAATCGTTTCCGTCGAGGATAATTACTATTGATAAAAGAAAAAATATTTATAAAAACATTTAAAAAAGGCTTTACAAACGCGCTTTCGTTTGATATAATTTTAAGGCTGACTATGTCAGCAAGTTAACTTTTTCCCGGAAAAGGGTTTGTCCGCTGAACGCGATGAACGTCCGGTAGCGGTTGCCTCAAAAGCATTCGCCCTTTCCTGTGAAAAAGCCAGAAATAAAAAAATATTTTGAGGTGAATCACTATGATGAGACAGGAAGAAAAAACCGAAGTAATCGTTGCTAACAGACTTCACGAAACCGACACCGGTTCCCCCGAAGTTCAGATCGCTGTTCTTACCAAAAGAATTGCTGACCTTACCGAGCATCTTAAAGAGCACAAAAAAGATAACCATTCCCGCCGCGGCCTTTTCAAAATGGTTGGTAAAAGAAGAAACCTTCTTAACTACCTTATGAAAACCGACATCGAACGTTATCGTGCAATCGTTGCAAAACTCGGTATCAGAAGATAATTTTGTCTTTTTTAAAGTCAGGGGAAAATTTTATTTTCCCCTGACTTTATTGAGTTAATAAACCAATAATAACAGTGCGGCAAAAACGGCAGGCACCGGAAATAAGCAGTTAATCGAGGAACCGAAAAGCGATTTTTTGGTTTTTGGATTTATTGTTTATTCCCGCTTCCGCTTTTGTTTTTGCCGCGCGCAAAAATTTAAAACGGAGGTATTTTTTTATGTTCGAAAATTACAGAGTTTTTGAAACCGAATACTGCGGTCGCAAAATCAGCTTTGAAACCGGCAAAATGTGCTGCCTTGCAAACGCTTCCATTCTTGTAAGATACGGCGAAACCGCTGTTCTATGCAACGTTACCGCAAGCAAGACCCCCCGCGAAGGAATTGACTATTTCCCTCTTTCCGTCGATTTTGACGAAAAGCTTTATTCCGTCGGCAAAATCCCCGGTTCTTTCCCCAGAAGAGAAGGCCGTCCCACCGACAGAGCAATTCTTGACAGCCGTGTAATCGACCGTCCCATGCGTCCTCTTTTCCCGAAAGACATGAGAAACGACTGCGCAGTTGTTATGTCCGCAATGTCCGTTGACCCGGATTATTCCTACTGCATGTGCGGAATGATCGGTGCTTCCATGGCTGTTGCAATTTCCGATGTTCCGTGGAACGGACCTATCGCAGGCTGCGAAGTTGGTCTTGTTGACGGCGAAATCATTCTTAACCCCACCGCAGAACAGGATGCAAAATCCGACCTTCATCTTATCGTTTCTTCCACCGATAAAAAAGTTGTTATGATAGAAGCAGGCGCAAACGAAGTTGACAACGCCACCATGCTCAAAGCAATCATGACTGCTCACGAAGAAAACGTTAAAATGGTAAACTTCATCAACAGCGTTGTTGCTGAAATCGGCAAACCTAAATTTGAATATCAGGTAATCGATGTTCCCGCAGAAATGTTCGAGGAAATCAAAGAATTCGCCATCGAAGATATCAGAAAAGCTCTTGATACCGACGACAAAAACGTTCGCGATGCTGCTCTTCAGCCCATCATTGCTGCTGTTCACGAAAAATTCGATGAGATCTATCCCGATGATATTCTCAAAATCGACGAAGCTATCTACAAGCTTCAGAAATACGTTGTAAGACGCTGGCTCATCGATGACGGCAAACGTGTTGATGGCCGTGGCCTTGATGACATCAGACCTCTTGCAGCAGAAGTCGGCCTTCTTCCCAGAACCCCCGGCAGCGGTATGTTCACCCGCGGCCAGACCCAGGTTCTTACCATTGCAACCCTCGGCCTTGTTTCCGAATCCCAGGAACTCGATGGTATTGACGGCGTAGCAACCAAACGCTATATGCACCAGTACAACATGCCTTCCTATTCCGTCGGCGAAACCAGACCTTCCCGCGGACCCGGCAGACGTGAGATCGGCCACGGAGCTCTTGCCGAAAGAGCTCTTGAACCCGTTATTCCGCCCGTTGAAGAATTCCCCTATGCAATCAGAACCGTTTCCGAAGTTCTTTCTTCCAACGGTTCCACCTCCCAGGGTTCCATCTGCGGTTCCACCCTGGCTCTGATGGATGCCG
>JAFQBT010000037.1 GCA_017399625.1 Oscillospiraceae bacterium | reverse complement strand
TTCAATATATGTCACATATTCCTGCGCCGCTTTTGGAAGATCCTCCCAGCGGCGGACACCTGAGATATCGCATTTCCAGCCGTCAAAAAATTCGATGACAGGTTCTGCATTTTTAAGCGCGAACGGAAACGGAAAACTGTCGGTCTGTTCACCGTTCAGCATATAGTGAGTGCAAACCGGAATCTTATCCATATAACTGAGCACGTCAAGCTTTGTAAGCGCGATAGCCGTTGCCGCCTGGACCTCAACGCCATACCGCGTTGCCACAATGTCTATGGGTCCGACTCTTCGTGGTCTTCCGGTCTTGGCTCCGTATTCAAAACCCGCTCTGCGAAGTTTTTCAGCCTCTTCGCCGAACATTTCGCATACAAAAGGTCCTTCGCCCACACAGGTGGAATAGGCTTTTACCACCCCCACCACATCGTCAATCTTTGCATTCGCAAGTCCGGAACCTATGGGCGCATAGGCTGCGGTTGTATTGGAAGAGGTCGTGTATGGATAGATGCCGTAATCCAGATCTCTCAGCGAGCCAAGCTGTGTTTCAAAAAGAATATTTTTACCATCCGCCTTTGCTTCTTTCAAAAATTTTCCGGTATCACAAATATAGGGCATGATTTTTTTGCAGTAAGTTTCAAGCCATTCTTCAAGCATTTCCATCGTATATGGCTTTGCGCCATATACCTTTGTCAGCGTCAGGTTCTTCCATTCCATAAGGTCCGCAAGATGAGTTTTCAGTTCTTCCGGATAGAACAGTTCCCCGGCAAGAATGGTCTTTTTCTGATATTTATCCGAATAAAACGGTGCTATCCCCTGTTTTGTGGAACCGTATTTCTTATCGGCAAGGCGCATCTCTTCAAATTCATCCATATCTCTGTGCCACGGAAGCAAAAGAGAAGCCCGGTCACTGATTTTGAGGTTATCGGTAGTGATTTCAACGCCTTTTGACATCACTTCCTGGATCTCTTTCCACAGATTTTCCGGATCCACCGCAACCCCGTTGCCCAGAACGTTGACAACGCCGCTTCTGAAAATTCCCGAAGGCAGAAGATGAAGCGCAAACTTTCCTTTTTCGTTGACTACCGTATGTCCGGCGTTGCCGCCGCCCTGAAAACGCACAACCACGTCATAATTTTCAGTGAGCAGATCCACCATCCGGCCTTTTCCTTCGTCGCCCCAATTTATACCTACTATCGCACATTCTGACATAATCATACCTCCATTATATATCCGGTAAGATGTTTAACTGTTTTTGAATAATCATCTTCCGCTCCGCTTATACTGCGGTGAAAAGTTTATCTCCGTATAATTGTTCATTTTTGAATGCTCCGCACCTTTATTTTTTGTCATTTATTTTATGCCGAACAGCAGATCGGCATAGGTTGGCATCGGCCAGTAATTCTTTGCCGTAATGGTTTCGGCTTCGTCACATGGGATTCTGAGCTCGCTCATCAGACCAAGCACCGTATCGCGGATCATAACGGATTTTGCTCCGATATCTTCCGCCTTATCAAGAGAAATAAGCGCAGTTTCCAGCTCTTCAGCTTTTGAAGCAATCAGGTCAGCCAGAGCAGAAAGCTTTCTTACAACGCCGGTTTCATATCCGCAAACAAGCGTGGAGTCCAGCGTCTTCTTTGAGGCAGCCGCCTTTGCAGTATCCGCAGCATAGGCTTCGATTGCCGGAACAATCTGCGTCTTCGCCATATTGACCATTGTGTTTGCTTCGATCACTATGGTTTTGCAGTAATTTTCAAGCATGATTTCATATCTGGATTTCAGTTCTGCTTCGGTAAACACACCTTGAGAAATAAGCATATCCATATTCTTTTTATCAAGCAGATGAGGCATGCAGTCGGCGGTGGTGCGAAAATTGAGAAGGCCTCGCTTTTCCGTCGCATCCCGGATCCAGTTTTCGTCATATCCGTTGCCGTTGAATATGATGCGTTTATGATCTTTTATAGTATTCCGAATCATACTGTGCAGCGCGGTCTCGAAATCTTCCTCACCTTCCAGTCTGTCGGCATAAATCCTAAGGGACTCAGCAACTGCGCTGTTCAGCATGATATTGGCGCAGGCGATACTGTTGGAGGAACCGAGCATACGAAATTCAAACTTATTGCCGGTAAAAGCAAACGGAGAAGTTCTGTTGCGGTCTGTGGTATCACGGTTGAACCCGGGCAGAACGTCAACCCCAAGCTTCATCCGAGTCTTTTCGGCACCTTTATATGGCGTATCGGTTTCGATAGCTTCAAGAACCGTATTCAGTTCATCTCCAAGAAAAACGGACACAACCGCGGGCGGTGCTTCGCTTGCACCAAGGC
>JAFQBT010000036.1 GCA_017399625.1 Oscillospiraceae bacterium | reverse complement strand
TGCAATAGGCGAATGTTACTGGTTTACCAGTAGCAGGGCAAGCGATGCAATGGTAATATTCAGTGCCCCTTCGAGGGGTCAGCAAGTACTGACCCTTCTAGGGTCTGAGCAAACCACTAGTTTACTAGTGGTTATGATTTATTTTTTCCAGAGATAGACCCTTGATTCATAGGGCAAAAGTTTTTCGCCCGGTTCGCTATAATTGCAAAGGATAAGCTCCGCCTTTGCGATATCGAAACCGGAGGGGATTTTTATCTTTTCCTCCTTTTCTGAGAAGGAGCAGACCGCGAGGATTTTTTCGTTTTCGCTCTCGCGGCTATATACATAAAGTTTAGAATTAAGTCTGTAATACTCTTTGTAATTTCCGAAACGCACCGATTCAAGGGATTTCCGGAGTTTTATTGCCTTGCGGTAGAAATTGAGGAGGGAATCCGGATTTTCTTCCTGGGCGGCAACGTTGATTTCCGTATAGTTCGGGTTGACATAGAACCAGGGTTTTCCGGTGGTGAAGCCGGCGTTTTCGGTGGAATCCCACTGCATCGGAGTTCTTGCGGAATCCCGGCTTGAGCGCCACATTTTATGGAGCCGCTCCTCTTTTGATTTATTGAGGTTGCTGTGGGCGTAATTATAACGGGTCTGGACGTCCTCATACATTTCCGCGTCTTCCGGTTTCCAGTTGAGCATTCCGATTTCCTGACCCTGATATAGGAATGGGGTGCCCTGCTGGAAAAGATAGCTTACCGCAAGGGTTTTTCCGCTTTCTTCCCGGAATTTTTCGCTTCCGTAGCGGGAAATTATCCTTGGGTGGTCGTGGTTTTCAAGATAGAGCATGTTCCATGCCCTTCCGGAAAGTTTATACTGCCAGTCGGAAAAAGCCTTTTTCATCCGCACAAGGGAAAATTTCATCGGGATATAATCGGTGAAAAGGCAGTCCGCGCACTGGCACTGGAACTGTATCATCATATCAAGCTGGCCTTTTTCCTCGTCGATATATTTAAGCGCCTGTTTCGGCCAGACAAGAGGAGCTTCCGCAAGGGTAAAGCAATCGTAATGGTCAAAAACATCCCTTTTGAATTCCGCAAGATATTCGTGGATATGGGGTCCGTGGTTATATTTCGGCATGCCCTTATAGATGGGGAAAAGGTGGTCATCAGGAAGACCTTCCGCCTTTGAAATATAGGTGATAACGTCCTCCCGGAAACCGTCAACTCCCATATCAAGCCAGAAGCGGAGGATTTTTTTGACCTCCTCGCGCACCAGCGGATTATCCATATTAAGATCCGGCTGTTTTACCGCAAAGAGATGGAGATAATATTCCCCCCGTTCTTCGTCAAAGGTCCATGCCTTGCCCTCGAAGTTGGAATCCCAGTTGTTCGGGAGCTTTCCGTTGGGCTTTGCGGGACGCCAGATATAATAATCGGTATAAGGTTCAATGCGCTTCCGGCTTTTTTGGAACCATTCGTGCTCGTCGCTTGTGTGGTTGACAACAAGGTCCATTACAAGCTTCATGCCGCGCTCGTGAACTCCGTCAAGGACTTTTTTAAAAGCCTCCATTCCGCCGAATTCCGGAGCGATATCCATATAATCGGCAATGTCATATCCGCAGTCCGCACCGGGAGAAGGATATATCGGCGAAAACCAGATTCCGTCGCAGCCGAGGCTTTTTATGTAATCCAGTTTTTCGAGAACTCCCCAAAGGTCGCCCATTCCGTCGCCGTTTCCGTCTTTGAAACTTCTCGGCCAGATCTGGTAGAATACCATATCTTTATACCAGCGTTTTCTTTCCATAAAAAAACCTCCGCTTTGATTATTCTGTTTTAACTATACCACAAAAACCCGGAATAGTCATCCGTAATTATCATTGACAGTTATAAAAAAGATAGTAGAATAGAGATTAAAGGAGGGGATTTTATGAAATTCAGAGTTCCCGAAAAACTTCTTATGGGAGTTGCCACCGCCGCAACACAGATCGAAGGCGGAGATATCGGTTCCAACTGGAACGACTGGTACGAAAGAGGATTCATCAAAGACGGAACCAACCCCGCAACCGGAAATGACCATTGGGAAAAATGGCGCGGTGATACGGAAATCATGTCCGGAATGGGTCTTCAGATTTACCGCTTCGGAATCGAATGGGCAAGGATTATTCCGGAAGAAGGCACCATAAACGAAGAAGCGGTTCTCCGTTACCGGGAGGAACTTTTGCTCCTGCAGGAAAAGGGAATCCGGCCCCTTCTGACCATCCACCATTTCACCAACCCCATGTGGTTTGAAAAAATCGGCGGATTCACAAAAAGGGAGAATCTCCATTATTATATCGAACTGGTCGAACTTGCCGCAAGGCGCTTTGGCGACCTTTGTTCCGATTACATAACCATCAATGAGCCGAACGTTTATGCAACGAACTCCTTCTTTTTCGGAATGTGGCCCCCGGCGGAAAAAAGCTTTTCAAAAACCCTTGCGGTGATGGAAAATCTTGCATATTGCCATATAAAAGCCTATGAAATGATTCATAAAATCCGCGAAGAGATGGGCTTTTCCGATACCATGGTCGGCTGTGCGAACCACCTTCGTGTTTTTGCACCGAAAAATGAAAAAAATCCATGGCACCGCCTTTGCGCAAAACTCAATTCCTTCCTTTTCCAGGATGCGCTTACCGACGCCATGACCCTTGGAAAATTCGCTTTTCCGCTCCGGAATTTCGGAAAAATCCCGGAAGGGGAATATACCGATTTTATCGGGCTCAATTATTACAGCCGCTCGACCGTTTCCGGAATCGGCGACGGAGTCCGGGAAAACAGCCCGAGGAATGACCTTGATTGGGAAATTTATCCGGAAGGAATCGCTGAATGCGCGCAGAAACTTTATGACGTTCTGCCGCGCCCCATCTGGGTGACCGAAAACGGAACCTGTGACAACAGCGATAAATTCCGCTGCCGCTATCTTTTTGAGCATCTTGAGGTTATAAGCAAATCGAATCTTCTTTTCGAAAGATATTACCATTGGTGCTTTTGCGACAACCTTGAATGGATCGAAGGAAATTCCGCAAAATTCGGGCTTGTTTCCGTTGATGAAACCACAAGGGAGCGGAAAATCAAAAAATCCGGCGAATTTTATTCGGAAATCATAAAAAACGGCGGCGTCACCGAAGAAATGTTTGAAAAATACGTTGCGGATCAGGAGTACAGAATAAAATGATCGAACTTAAAAACGGGGTTTTCGGACTCCATGGAGAAGGCTTTTCCTGCCTGCTCCGGATAAATAAATACGGGCTTTTGGAACTTCTGCATTTCGGCGAGGCTCTGAGCACGGAGGACGGCGAAGCCTTCCTTTGCAGACCGGGAATAGGCTGGGGTTCTTCGGTGCTCATGGATGAAAACGATGCTGGAAGCTGCGCCGACGCAATGCCTCTGGCATGGAGCGGAAGCGGAAGAGGCGATTTTCGGGAAAGTCCGCTGGAATTTGGCGGAATTTCCACCGATTTTCGGTGCTCACACAGCAAAATCATAAACGGACCGGTGCTCATGAAAAGCGGCATCCCCCAGGCAAAAGGCGATTGCGACACTCTTGAAATGGTATTCACGGAGGCAAATGCGGAGCTTCGGCTTTATTTTACGGTGTTCAGGGACGCCATAGTCCGCAGAGCGGTGCTCGGAAATACCGGCAAGGAAAACATCGTGCTCAAAAAATTCATGAGCAGCATGCTGGATATCCACGGGGATTTTGAAATGAGCACCTTCGACGGCGGATGGATTGCTGAAATGAGGAAGCACACCGCTCCGGTTTCGGAAAACCGGATTGTCAGCGAAAGTACAACCGGCGCTTCCTCGAACCGCCATAATCCGGGATTCATCATCAGCGAACCGGACGCAGCCGAGGATTCCGGAAGGGTTTACGGTTTCAACCTGATATATTCCGGAAATCACTATGCCTCTGCGCAGAAATCCCTCCAGGGATTCGTAAGAATCATGCAGGGGATTTCCCCTTCGGAATTTTCGAAGGAGCTCGCTCCCGGCGAAATTTTTGAAACACCGGAGGCTGTCATGACCTTTTCGGACAAAGGTTTTTCCGGAACGTCCGAAAAAATGCACCGCTTCGTGACCGAAAACATAATTCCGGAGCATTGGAGGAACAGACCCAGACCGATACTTTATAACGACTGGGAAGGCTGTATGTTCGATTTCAATGAAGCGAAGCTCCTCAATCTTGCGAAGGAGGCAAAAAAGCTTGGCTGCGAACTTTTTGTACTCGATGACGGATGGTTCGGAAAGCGCGACAGCGACAAAGCGGGACTTGGGGATTACAGTATCAACAAGCGCAAGCTTCCGAACGGAATTTCCGGTCTTGCAAAAAAGATTAACGCCATGGGAATGGAATTCGGGCTCTGGTTCGAACCGGAATCGGTGAACGAGGATTCGGATCTTTACCGTGCCCATCCGGACTGGATTCTGCGGGATGAATTTCCTCCGCTCAAGGGCAGAAATCAGTTTCTTCTCGACCTTACAAAGCCGGAAGTCCGGGATTACATAGTCGAAAACGTTTCCGCGGTGCTTGATTCCGCAAAAATCACCTACGTCAAATGGGACATGAACCGCCACAGCACCGCTCTCGGCGCAAAGGCGCATGATTATATCCTCGGTCTTTATGATATTTTGCGCAGGATTTTTGAACCGCGACCGGAGATTCTTCTGGAAAGCTGTTCCTCCGGCGGAAACCGTTTTGACCTCGGAATGCTCTGCTTTGGTCCGCAGATATGGTGTTCCGACGACACCGACCCCATCGAGCGCCTTACAATTCAGGGGAATCTTTCCTATCTTTATCCCCAGTCCGCTTTCGGAGCGCACGTAAGTGCCGCACCCCACGCCCAGACACTCCGGAACACTCCCCTTTGCACAAGGGGAAACGTTTCGTTCTTCGGCTGCCTCGGCTATGAGCTTGATTTGCGGCATCTGCCGGGAATCGAAAAAAAGCAGATTGCGGAGCAGATCGCTTTCTATAAAAATTACCGGGAGGTTTTCCAGTTCGGAAAATTCCGCCGGCTTAAAAACGGCTGGCAGGTTTCTGACGGAAAAACAACCCTTGCGGCGGTTTTCCGAAAGCTTGTTCATGCGGCGCCGGGTTACGAAACCCTGCGGATAAAAGACCTTGATAAAACCGCAATTTATAACATGAAAACCTATGAACAGAAACTGCGCATCGGTCAGTTCGGAAGCCTTGTGAAGCACGTTGCTCCCGTTGACCTTGATCCCAACGGATTTGTTCTCCGCATTGCGGACAGACACATAACCCTTCCGGACGGAAAACAGGAAATCCGCGCAAGCGGAGCGGCTTTTTCCGCCGGAATAATGCTTCTTCCTCTTTTCCGGGGAACGGGTTATGACCAAAATCAGCGCACCCTTACCGATTTCGGTTCGGAACTTTATATCATCGAGGAGGAAGGCAAATGAAAGACATTGATAAAAGCAACCGGATTTATTTCGGCCTCGGCACCATCGGAAGGGATATGTTCTATTCCTTCGAAGCGAACACCCTTCTCTATTTCCTTTCGGACGTTCTGAGCCTTCCGGTCTGGGTTTTTGCGGCGGCAAGCATGGTGCTTTCCGTAATGAGGATTTTTGACGCGTTCAACGACCCCATCACCGGTCTTGCAATCGACAACATAAAATCCCCCTGGGGAAAATTCAAACCGGCAATTCTGGTGGGCGGAATCATGAGCGCGGTTTTCTCCGTAATGCTCTTTGCCGGAATCGGAACAGGCTGGGCTTTTGTAATAATCTTCGGCGCGGCATATCTCCTCTGGGATATCACCTACGGAATCAACGATATCGGTTACTGGACCCTTCTTCCGGTGCTTTCCTCCGACCAGAAACAGAGGGAAAAAACCGGCGCATTCGCAAGGATCTGCGCAAATATCGGTATGTATATCGTGATGGTTGCATGGCAGCCGGTGACGAGCGCACTCGGAGATACTCCGGAAGTATGGTTCTGGTGCGCGGTGGTAATTGCGATAATCTACCTGCTCGGACTTCTTTTCCCGCTCCTCGGAATCAGGGAAAAACGCGTTCCCATGGAAAAGCAGGAATCCACCTCCATCCGGCAGATGTTCGATGCTCTCCTTAAAAACGACCAGCTTATGTGGACGACCCTTGCAATGGGACTTTTTATGGTTGGTTACTGCACAACGGTCAACTTCGCGATTTATTATATGAAATATCTTTTCGGCAACGAAGGAATGTACGTTGTTCTTGTTGCAATAGTCGGCGTTGCCCAGCTTGGAACACTTTCCGTTTATCCGATGGTTGCAAAACGCATGAGCAGAAGGCAGCTTTATACCATGGGAACGGTTTTTGTTCTCATCGGCTATGCGATTTTCTTCATTGCGGAAATTTCCATTATCCTCATCGCTCTTGGCGCGGTGCTCGTTTTTGTGGGTCAGGCTTTCATCCAGACCCTTATGCTCATGTTCCTTGCGGATACCGTTGAATACGGATACTGGAAGCTCGGCAAAAAGAACGAATCCATAACCTTCTCCGTCCAGCCCCTTATCAACAAAATCGGCGGCGCACTTGCAACCGGAATAGTGAGCCTTACGCTTATCGTTTCCGGAATCAAGGTTGACGGCGGAACGGTTGATTCCATCGACAGCGAAGGCAAGCTCATCATCAAAATCGCGATGTTCGCGATTCCGCTCCTTATGATAGTTGCGGGATATATCGTCTATCTCAAAAAATATAAAATCAGCGAGGAATTTTATTCCGGAATCCTTAAGGACCTTGAGGAAAGGGAAAAAATCGAAGCATAAAATAAAAAAGAGCTCCGGAAAATCCGGAGCTTTTTCTTTGAAAAAACGCTCCCGTTTTTCAACATTCTGTTGCGCTTATTTTCCGAAAAATATATAATGTTCATATTACGAAAAAAAGGGGGCGGAAGAATGGAGAAAAAGGGGAGTTTTGCCGCGGCTTTCAAAAAAGCTTTTCCATATACCATACCGGTTATGACCGGATATCTTTTCCTTGGAATTTCCTACGGAATATATATGAAAGTTTCCGGTTTCAGCTTTCTTTATCCGATGCTCATGGCGATAACCATCTTCGGCGGAAGTCTTGAGTTCCTTGCGGTTTCGCTTCTTATGAGCAGCTTTGCGCCGCTCCAGACTTTTCTTATGGCGCTTGTTATCCAGGCACGCCACCTGTTTTACGGTCTTGCGATGCTCGAAAAATATAAGGACACCGGGCTTAAAAAGCTCTATCTTATTTTTGCCCTTACAGACGAAACTTTTTCCGTAAACTGTTCAACTCCGGTTCCGGAAGGCATAGACAAAGGAAAATTTTATTTTGCGGTTTCGCTTCTGGATCAATGCTACTGGGTAACCGGTGCGACCCTTGGGGGAATCCTCGGTTCGTTCATTCCGTTCAATACCGAAGGACTTGATTTTGTTATGACAGCAATGTTTGTTGTGATTTTTATTGAACAGTGGCTCAAGGAGAAAAAACATTACACCGCCCTTATCGGAGTTTTTGCTTCGGTTTTCTGCCTTTTGATTTTCGGCGCGGATTCTTTTATAATCCCGACCATGGCGGTTATTTTTGCGATGCTTGCATTTTTCAGAAAACCCATTGAAAAGGCGGGTGGTTTTGAATGAGCCTTACGGAAGAAATCATCACCATCGGAATGTGCGTTCTTGCAACGCTTATAACCCGTTTTCTTCCCTTTGCTCTCTTTTCCGAAAAGAACAGAACGCCGAAATTTATTGAATATCTCGGGAAAGCCCTTCCTGCGGCAATTTTTGCACTTCTGGTTGTTTATTGCCTCAGGAACGTTGACATAACCTCCGGAAGCCGCGGAATTCCGGAAGCGGTTTCCGTTCTTGTTGTGGCGGCGCTCCATCTCTGGAAAAGAAAAATCCTTCTTTCGATGGCGGGCGGAACTTTTTGCTATATGCTTCTTGTTCAGCTTGTTTTCTGAAGAAATATCCCGGCAATAAAAAAGGACAAAGCGGAATCTGCTTTGTCCTTTTTCTTTTTGTTGCCTTTAGGCTTAACAAAACCCCTGGTTCTGCCAGGGGTCGATAAAAAGCCTTGGCATAAAAATTCTTGTATTTTCTGAAATGGTTTGGCGGTCGCAAAACTGAAAAAACAAGAGATTTTTATAAAAGTTATA
>JAFQBT010000035.1 GCA_017399625.1 Oscillospiraceae bacterium | reverse complement strand
TTTCTTTGGCGGGTACCGCCGTTTCTTTGCGCCGTCAAAGAAATGGGGGTACATTATAAACAAAAATAACGGCGGGAGTACCCCAGGAGTACTTCCTCGCTACGCTCAGGGCGCAGCCCCCGCCCTACATTAATTTTACGAATCCATCACAACCGGTCAGGGATAATCCCTCCTCCACCTTCCGCCGAGGCAAAGACCTCCCCTGGAGGGGAGGTGGCATTTCCGCAGGAAATGACGGAAGGGTGCTAATCCCATCCCATTTAAAAACATGCGGATTTTTTGCGGAACGGTCAAGACCGTTCCCTACGGTGGAGCGGTGGTTCCAATGAAAAAACGGGCGGATTATATCCGCCCTTACATTTTCAACTTTCAACTTAAAGAGAATCCCCCAGTCACCTTCGGTGACAGCCCCCCTTTAACAAGGGGGGCTTTCGGCAAAAAAGGGCGGAAAATTTCCGCCCTTCCCGATATACATTATTTTTTACAGCTCGAAATTCTTTTCATAAGCCGCAATGACCGCTTCGGTGACTGCGGAGCGGAAACCGCCTTTTTCAAGAGCGCGCACGCCCTGGATTGTTGTTCCGCCGGGGGAACAGACCTCGTCCTTGAGCTTTCCCGGATGTTTTCCGCTTTCGAGAATCAGCTTTGCCGCGCCGGAAACCATCTGCGCTGCAAATTCAATCGCCTGCGCTCTCGGAAGTCCGCAGGCAACTCCGCCGTCCGCCAATGCTTCCACAAAAAGATCCACAAATGCCGGTCCGCATCCTGCAACGGAAGCACCCGCATCCATCAGCTTTTCCGGAAGGAGCGAAAATCTTCCGGCCTTTTCCATCGCGGAAAGGAAAAATTCCGTTTCCTCTTCGGTAACGCCCTCGCCGGGAGCATAAAGAATCATTCCTTCGCCGACGGAAACGGGAGTGTTCGGCATTATGCGGATAACCGGATAATCCCCGCCGGCGGCCTTCTGAATCCTTTCGCAGGTGAACGCCGCGAGCATGGAAACAAGCACAAAACGGTCGCTTCTTTTTTTGAGCACCGGAGCGATTTCCTCCATGGTGTCTTTGAGCATCTGGGGTTTCACGCCGAGGAAAATATAGTCCGCCTCCGCAGCAACGGTGACGTTGTCACAAAGTTTTCCACCCGTTTTTTTCGCAAGAGCATCAGCTTTTTCGATGATTTTATCCGCGAGCATCAATTCGTTTTCCGGGTTGGATTCCGCAGCCGCAATAACAAGCGCACCGCCCATGTTCCCCGTTCCGATAAATCCTAATTTTTTCATAAAAAGTACCTCCTCAGCCTCCCCTGAAAGAGGAGACAGATTCGCCGCTTGCGGCGAAAACGGATGAGGTGTTTCTCCGCAATCCCATCAAATTAACATCAGCCGGCAATCCATACGGAATCCCACGATCACGCACCCGTTTGCGAAGGTGCGCCGGCACCTTTTTAATAAAGGCGCCTTTTCGTTTTCATTATAAACCCTCTTTTCCGCCCTTGCAATAAATTTATTTTTGATATATATTTAAACTATAAAAATCCGTGATTTCAAGGAGGAAAAATTATGAAAACACCCGGTCTTATCGATCTCCATCTCCATCTCGACGGCTCCCTTTCCGTAAAATCCGTAAAGGAACTTGCCGCCCTCCAGAATATCGAAATCCCCGAAAAAGAAGAGGAACTGCTGAAGCTCCTCCGGGTCAACGATGACTGCAAGGATCTCACCGAATATCTCGAAAAATTCGCTTTCCCGGGAAAACTCCTCCAGACAAAGGAAGGACTTGCCCTTTCCGTTTATAACCTTCAGGAAGAGCTTAAGGAACAGGGACTTATCCATGCGGAAATCCGCTTTGCTCCCCAGCTCCATACTCTCGAAGGTCTTTCCCAGCGGGAAGTTATCGAAGCCGCCATCGACGGTCTTGACAGAAGCGATTTTTCCGCGGAGCTCATCCTTTGCTGCATGCGCGGAAACGATAACCACGAGGCAAACCTCGAAACCGTAAAACTCGCGAAGGATTACCTTGGAAAAGGTGTCTGCGCAGTTGATATTGCCGGTGCGGAAGCCCTTTTCCCCACCGAAAATTTCGGCGACCTCTTCGCACTTGCAAGAGAGCTTGAAATCCCCTATACCATCCACGCAGGAGAAGCGGACGGTCCGAAGAGCGTCCGGAAAGCCCTTGAATACGGCACAAAACGCCTTGGCCACGGAGTACGCAGTCTTGAAGACCCGGCTCTCATCGAAAAAATCGTTGCCGAGGGAATCACCCTTGAACTTTGCCCCACCAGCAACCTCCATACCTGCATGTTCCCCTGCATCGAGGAATATCCCCTCCGCAAACTTATGGAAGCCGGTGTCCGCATTACAATCAACACCGATAACATGACCGTTTCCAACGTCACCCTCGGAAGCGAATTCAGAAAACTCATCGCCGCCTTTGCCCTCACCGATGAGGAAATCAAAGATATCGCAAGAAACTCCGTCCGCGCCTCCTTCGCAAGCGAGGAAACAAAGAAAATTCTTCTTGAAAAGATTGAAAAAGCGGAATAAAAAATTTTTTTGGGGTGTGTTTATATGTGGTTCGAACCTATTTCTACATGGTTTGTTGCTCTCGTTTCTGCAGGAATTCCTTTTTTAAATGAAAAAACATCAAAATCAATTCCTATTGAAAATTGGGCAAATAAGGAACTTATTCATAAAGATCGAATGAGTGGGATTTCTGAAAAAGAAATTATTAAAAGAGCTGAATCGGGGAGATATTATATCCCCAACGAGGTTTTTCAAGCATATCCAATTCCACATAGAGATCCGAAGGATAATAAAATTATAATTGAAAATGATACCCTATATAATGAAGATTTAATAAATTACGGAGCATTCAAAACATACAAGTGGGTAGATCAAGGAAAATATAATCTTACCAAAGAAGAAATGGAAATTGAAAATCTCCGTTTAAAAAGGAAATATGCTTTACTTTACAATAAAAAAGATGAATTAGACAAAATTGATAAAATATTATCTGTAAAGAAAATAGACTGGCATAATACCGAAGCAGCTCAGCAGTGGAAAAAAGCATGTGTTGAAGAAAATAAATACCACTAATTTGTTATTTGCTAAAAACAATTGGAGAAAAACCACAATGATAAAAATCCTTTTCGTCTGCCATGGAAACATCTGCCGAAGCCCCATGGCGGAATTTGTGATGAAAGACCTGCTTTCAAAAACCGGCAGGGAATATGAATTTGAAATTTCCTCCGCCGCAACAAGCACCGAGGAAATCCGGAACGGAATCGGAAATCCGGTCTATCCCCCGGTTAAAAAACTTCTTGCGAAAAAAGGCATCGATTGCTCCGGAAAGCGCGCAAGGCAGATGAACCGGGCGGATTATGATTATTACGACCTGCTCATCGGAATGGATAACTGGAACATCCGCAATATGCTCCGGATCACCGGCGGCGACCCGGACGGAAAAATAAAAATGCTTCTGGATTTTACAAACCGACCCGGCGAAGTTGCCGATCCATGGTACAGCGGCGATTTTGAAACAACCTACCGGGACGTCCTCGAAGGCTGCGAAGGAATCCTCAACAGCCTTCCCAGAGGGAAGGGTGTCAGCCAAAGGCTGACGGAAGAGGGATTACATGTAACCCGGAGGGTAGCCTCCCTTGTGTAAAGAGAGGTGTCTGCGAAGCAGACGGAGGGATTGTAATCCCATCCTGACAAATTCAGCCGAAAACAACCGGGCGGCAGATGGAGAATGAAAACGCCGTCGGCCTGAACGATGGCGGTCGGGAATCGGAATCTCCGTTCTTACGGTGGAGCGCTTTAGTCCCCTTATGAAGGGGACAGCGTTTGCGGGAGCAAACTGCAGGGGTTGGAAAGCGTTTCTTTGACGGGTACCGCCGTTTCTTTGCGCTGTCAAAGAAATGGGGGTACATAATAAACAAAAATAACGGCGGGAGCAAG
>JAFQBT010000034.1 GCA_017399625.1 Oscillospiraceae bacterium | reverse complement strand
TGGAAAGCGTTTCTTTGACGGGTACCGCCGTTTCTTTGCGCCGTCAAAGAAATGGGGGTACATAATAAACAAAAATAACGGCGGGAGTACCCCAAGAGTACTTCCTCGCTACGCTCAGGGCGCAGCCCCCGCCCTACATTAATTTTACGAATCCATCGCAGCCGGTCAGGGATAATCCCTCCTCCACCATCTTCGATGGTCCCTCTCCACCAGGGAGGTTTTTGCATGCAGATTATATCCGCGCCTGCTGCTGGCGGAAATTTTCCGCCTCCGCCAGAAGCGCCTTTTCCTCGTTCGGAATCCTTTCCTCAATAACCTCCTCCAGCAGATGCTCAAGAATTTTTCCCATCTCCGGACCCGGTTCGATTCCTGCAGAAATAAGTTCTTTTCCGCCGATTGCAAGGTTCCGGAGCGAAAAACATTCCTCTTTTTCAATGATTTCCGCGGCAATTTTCCGGAATTTTTCAAAGCCGCTTTCCGGAAAACGGAACTCATCCCTCTTTCCGTGCTCATCCGCTTCCATCAGAAGAAGCAGATGCTCAAAACCTTCCGCTCCGGTTTTCCGGAGCATGCGTTTCACCGCTTTCGGTTCCGGGTCAAACTTATCCTGATGCCTGCGGATAAGTTCGCAGACTGATTTTTTTGTTTCATTGTCGGATTTGAGCCGGGATAAAATCTTCTCCGCCATCTCCGCGCCTTTTTGAGCATGACCGTAAAAATGTCCGGTTCCGTTTTCATCAATGCTGAAGCACCGGGGCTTTGCAATATCATGCAAAAGCGCCGCAAACCGAAGCACCGGTTCCGGCGGAATGCTTTCCAGAACCGCCGCCGTATGCCCGAAAGCATCAAGATGGTGGCGGAAATGCCGCTGTTGAAAGCCAAAAAGCGGTTCAAGCTCCGGAATGAGCACCGCAAAAACCTCCCGGTGCTCAAGAAGGATTTTTGCCGCATTTTTGCCGCAAAGAAGCCGCGAAAGCTCCGAAAAAATCCTTTCCGCGCTTATATTCTTAAGCAGTCCGCGATTTCTGCGGATGGAATCCGCGGTCTTTCCCTCGATTTCAAAACCCAGCACCGCCGCGAACCGAAGCGCACGCATTATCCGAAGTGCATCTTCGCCGAATCTTCTGTCCGGCTCGCCGACACAGCGGATGATCCCGTGCTCAAGGTCGGAAATTCCGCCGAAAAGATCAATAACCCCGGTTTTTTCGTTGAATGCAAGGGCGTTTATTGTAAAATCCCGCCGGGAAAGATCCTCCGGAAGGGATGAAGTGAACTCAACTTTTTCCGGGTGGCGGCTGTCGTAATAGCTTCCGTCTATCCGGAAGCTGGTGGTTTCAACCGCTTCTCCGTCCATGAGCACCGTAAGGGTGCCGTGTTTTATTCCGGTTTCGATGACGTGCTCATTTCTGAAAATCACCATCATTTCCTCCGGCATTGCGGAGGTTGCAACATCGAAATCAAAGGGCTTTTTCCCAAGAAGGCTGTCCCTTACGCATCCGCCCACAGCGTATGCTTCAAAACCCGCTTGCTCAAGAGCACCGATAACTTTTTTTGCTCCGGCCGAAAGTTCCATGGAATCCGCCTCCTTTTCGTTTTTCTTTCTTGATTTTATCACAGCCGCATTTTTCCGTCAACATCAAGCCTTCCGCCGAGGCAATAGCCCCCCTTGTCAAAGGGGGGTGTCACGGCTTTGCCGTGACGGGGGGATTCCTTCCTCCGCCTTCTGCCGAGGCAATCAGCCTTCCCAGAGGGGAAGGTGGATTTTCTGCAACTTGTTGCAGAAAAGACGGAAGAGGGATTACCAAGAAACCCGGAGGGCAAGCCTCCCTTGTGCAAAGGGAGGTGTCGCCAACGGCGACGGAGGGATTGTAATCCCATCCCATTAAATTCAGCCGGTAATTTCAACAGAATCCCCCCGGTTTTGGCAAAGCCAAAACCACCCCCCTTTAACAAGGGGGGCTTT
>JAFQBT010000033.1 GCA_017399625.1 Oscillospiraceae bacterium | reverse complement strand
GGGACAACAATTTAATTGGTTGTTGATTTTAAGATACCTTTTTGATACAATTACTTTATAAAAATGGGGGAGGTGTTTCATAATGGCAAAGAACAAATTAGTTGCGCCTATTGTGAAATGGGTAGGTGGCAAACGCCAACTTTTAGATGAAATAACTCCACTTGTTCCAAAAAGAATTACATCTTATTGCGAGCCTTTTATGGGTGGCGGTGCAGTTCTTTTTTCTATACAGCCTAAAAAAGCAATGGTCAATGACCTCAATGGTGATTTGATAACTTTATATGAAGTTGTCAGAGATGATGTTGAGACTTTGATAGAGTTTTTGAAAAAACACGAAAACACAGAAGAGTATTTTTATTCTATTAGAGATTTGGATAGGGATAAAGAAGCTTATAAAAATATGTCAAAAGTTGAAAAAGCTTCAAGGATTCTGTATCTTAATAAAACTTGTTATAATGGTTTGTTTAGGGTCAATTCTTCGGGTGAGTTTAATGCGCCTTTTGGACATTATAAAAATCCCAACATTGTAAATGAGCCAGTTTTGCGAGCTGTAAGCAAGTATTTTAACGAAAGCGAAATAGAGTTTTTTAATGAGGATTTTGAAGAAACTCTGAAAAAAGTAAAAAAAGGAGGATTTGTGTATCTTGATCCTCCATACGATCCTGTGTCTGATACAGCAAACTTCACAGGATATAACAAAGGCGGCTTTGACAAAAGCGAACAGATTAGGTTGAAAAATTGTTGCGATGAGTTGAATAAGCGAGGAGTAAAGTTTATGCTTTCAAACTCTGCAACAGATTTTATCAAAGACCTCTACAAAGAATATAACATTCATATTGTCAAAGCTAAAAGAGCAATAAACTCTGATGCAACCAAAAGGGGCGAAATAGAGGAGGTGCTCATCACTAACTATGGGACTTAATGATAAAGCGTGGGAAAAACTTTTTGATAAATATAAAATTCTTGAGCAAATTGAAACTGATGGAGAATATCATATCACAGCGAACCAAATTAAAGAATTTCGTGAGCCGAGGTTAATGACAAAATTCGATCACGAAGTAAATCTCCCTAAAATTTTTGCTGAGAACAAATTGGCTATTCTTCCGATAACAAGAGGGGATTATGTAATTTCGTCTTTTTCAGCTTATAAAAAATTAGATCCTATTTCTGATGATGTTCAGCGTGTAAATGCTCCCTCAAATCTTCAAAGTTTGATTCCTCAGTACATAATGAATGAAGCTGTTGCTTTGAATTTTGCGAGCGCAAGCGGAATATTAAATGATTTTTTGGAAGATGAAAACATTATTCCGACAATAAATGGAAGAATGGGTTCTGGCGAATTTGAATTTGATATTGAAACAGCACTTGGAAAGAAAAGCGTTTCAGTCAGCAACTCACAGATTGAAATAGATGCCTCTTTTGAAGGCAGGAACTATTTCTCTCTTTTTGAGGCAAAAAGAGATTTGTCAGAGGATTTCCTCATTAGACAGCTTTATTATCCTTTTAGAGTTTGGAAAGATAGGGTTGAAAAAGATGTAAAAACTGTTTTTATGGTTTTCTCAAATGGTGTTTTCAATCTTTATCAATATCAATTTGAAGATCCCCAAAATTACAATTCTTTAGTTTTGGCTAAACAGAAAAACTATGTGATTTCAAGAGAGATAACATTGTCTGATATTGAAGATATCTTAAAAAACACAGAGATAATTGCTGAACCCGAAATACAATTTCCGCAAGCAGACACTTTTTCAAGAATTGTAAATCTTATGGAGCTTCTTTATGAGCACCCAATGTCAAATCAAGAAATAACAGAACAATATCAGTTTAACAGTAGGCAAACAAACTATTATGCTGATGCTGGAAGATATTTAGACCTTATAGAAAAAGAAGAACCTTCAAAAAGAGGTAGCCCTTACAAACTTACAAAGACTGGCAAAAAAATAATGGGTCTTGAATATAAACAACGCCAACTTGCTCTTGCAAAACAAATACTAAAATACAAAGTATTTAATGAAACTTTGAAATGTCATTTAAAGTGCGGCTCAATGCCAAGCAAAAATGAAATTTCAAAGTTTATGAAAGATGCAAAAGTTTATAATGTAAATTCGGAAGAAACATTTCTTAGGCGTGCCCACTCAGTAGAAAATTGGATAAACTGGATTTTGGAACTTGTTGAAGATTAATAGCGTCCCAAGTCAATAAAAAAGCTCCCCTCCGTTTCCGAAGGGGAGTTAATTATTTGCTCAGAAAATCAATCTTCGTCCTCAAGTCTTCCAAGAGCGCGCATTACTTTGTCGTAAGCTGCTTTGGTGTTGAAATCGAAGCAGACCATGCGGACGTCCTCAAGGCAGGTGTCCTGCTCAAGATATTCAAGAATGGTGTTGATTGCGATTTCGGCGGCTTTTGCAAGGGGGAAGCGGTATGCGCCGGTGGAAATGGAAGGGAAGCAAACGGTTTTGCAGTTGTATTCAACGGCAAGATCGAGAGATTTGATGTAGCACTGGCGGAGGAGTTCAGCTTCGTTGGTAAGACCGTTGTTCCAGACGGGACCTACGGTATGGATGATGTATTTTGCGTCAAGTTTGAAACCGGGGGTAATAACAGCTTCGCCGGTTTTGCATCCGCCGATTCTTCTGCAGCAGCTGATAAGCTCAGCGCCTGCTGCGGCATGGATTGCGCCGTCAACACCTTCGCCGCCGAGGAGGCTGGTGTTTGCTGCGTTAACGATGGCGTCAACTTTCATGTTTACGATATTGCCTTTAACAACGGAAAAATTGGTCATTTCGAAATCGTTCCTTTCTTTTTATCAAAGCTCGCCATCAAGATCGCCGTCAACGTCGGCGTCGATATTAAGCGTGTTGATCGTTCTTCTCTTAAGACGCTGCTCTTCCGAGCATTCAACAATAAAATCCTTTATTGCCTTTGCGTTCTTAATGTTCTTGAGCACAAGCTGACCGTGGGTAACGTCGCTTGTTTTGCAGACAACCGTTGCAATTCCGAAAATCCTTTGTAAAAGCGAAACGGAAAGGACTGTATCCTGGATTTTATACATATAGCAGTCGTTTTCGATTCGGGTGAAAAGTCCGGAATTGATAGTAATCTGTTCTTCTGTGATGGTATATTTTGTAAAGGTAAAAGGAAGACCAAGGAAGAGCCATCTTTTCTTTTCAACAAATGCCATAAAAAACACCACCCTTTCTATCATATTATAACATCTTTTGTTTAAATATCAAGGGTTTTTGTTCAGGGCATAAGGAGTTTTGCAACAATATTTATGATAAAACAAAGGGAAAGCCCGGTCAGCAAAGGAACAGCAACGGAAAGAGCGGTCCATTTTATGCTTTTCGTTTCTTTCCATACGGTTATAATTGTTGTGGCGCAGGGCCAATGGAAAAGAAAGAAAATAATCGTGCAAAGGGCGGTTGTTTTTGAAAAACCGTTTGCGGAAAAAAGTGCAGCCGTTTCGGAAAGGGAACCAAGTTCCGCAAGCCCTCCGCCGGAATATCCCATTGCCATTATCGGAAGGGCGATTTCGTTCGCCGGAAGGGAAAGGATGAATCCGGAAAGAACGTTTCCGTCAAGTCCGAAAACCCTTGCAAAAGGATCGAGAAAATCCGCAAAAAGTCTGAGTACCGTTTCACCGCCGAAGGAAATATTTGAGCACAGCCAGATGACTGCACCTGCGGGAACGGCAACAACAACCGCCCGGAAGAGGATTTTAAGCGTCCGGTCAAAAACGGAGCGGACAATTATCTTCCCGATTTTCGGCATCCGGTAGGGCGGAAGTTCGATGCTGAAAGCCGCCGGAACACCTTTGAGCACCGTTGCGGAAAGGATTTTTGAAACCAAAAGGCTCATGAGCACCGAAAAGACCACCGCCATGGTAAGAATCGCAGAACCGAGCACCGATGAACCGGTGAAGAACATAGCGGTAAGGGCAATTATCGCCGGAAGCCGACCGTTGCAAGGAACAAAACTGTTCGTGATAATGGCAATAAGCCGCTCCCTCGGCGAATCGATTATCCTTGCGCCGGTAACTCCGACTGCGCCGCAGCCGATTCCCATGCACATGGTAAGAGCCTGTTTTCCGCATGTTCCTGCGGATTTGAAGCCTTTGTCAAGGTTAAAGGCAACCCGCGGAAGATATCCGATATCCTCAAGAAAAGTGAAAAGCGGAAAGAAAATCGCCATGGGCGGAAGCATTACTGAAACAACCCAGCTGAGAACGTTCCAGATTCCGTCAAGCAGAAAACTCCTGAGCACCGAAGGCGCACCGACCGAAAGCAAAAGCCTTTCAAAAACCTCTCCGACCCTTTCAAAAAGGGCGGAAAGCAGTGCAGAAGGATAGTTTGCGCCGGAAACGGTGAGCCAGAAAATGAATCCGAAAAGTATGAGCATGATGGGAACTCCGGAAATCTTTCCGGTGAGCACCGAATCGATTTTTGCGTCCCGTTCTCTTTGCTTACCTTTTGAAAAATTTACCGCCGAAAGGCAGATTTCCTCCGCACGGAAAGCGGAGCAGGATGCGATTTTTCCCGGTAAATCAGCGGAAAAACCGCTTTCCGCAAGAACTGTTTCTGCTTCGGAAAGTGCGGTGCTCAAATCCTCCTCTCCGGAAATTATTCCGAAGCGATTTTCAAATTCCGAAACGAATCCCCGTTCGTTTTCAAGAAGCCGCAGGGCAGGATATACTCCCGGGAAACCGTATTTTTCCCGAAGAACCGGCAGAAGAATATCTGCCGCGTGCTCAATCGCCTTCGGATATCTCACCGGCACAAAATCCGCTTTGAGCTTTCCTTCCGCAAGCTCAAAAATCATATCCGAAAGCTCCTCAAGCCCTTCGCAGTTTGCGGCGGATATTCCGATTGCCGGAAGCCCCGTTTCCTCCGAAAGGGCTTTTATATCGATTTCAATGCCCCTTTTTTCTGCGTCGTCCATCATGTTGATGCAGAGGATCACGTTCGGAACAAGCTGCGCCGCCTGCAAAGCGAAGATGAGGTTCCGCTCAAGACAGCAGGCATCGCAGACGATCACAGCGCCGCTGAACTTTTCAAAACAGAGGAAATCCCGGGTGATCTCCTCCTCCCGGGAATCGGTTATCAGCGAACAGGTCCCCGGAAGATCAACGAGAGTTATCTCCTTTCCTTTGCGCCGGAGCTTTCCCTCCGCCGTTCCGACCGTTTTTCCGGACCAGTTGCCGGTGTGCTGCTTCATGCCGGTGAGGGCGTTGAAAACTGTGCTTTTTCCGACGTTCGGGTTGCCCGCAAGGGCGATTTTTCCGATGTTCATTCCTCCCTCACCCCCAGAACCGTTGCGGCGTCTTTTCTCCGGAGAGCTATCACAGCGCCCCGGACGAGATATGCCTTCGGGTCGCCGAAAGGGCTTATGAGAACGCATTCCGCCCTTGTTCCCGGAACGAACCCCATATCCAGAAGCCGCCGCCGGAGCCTTCCCTCCGTTTCAAGTTTTTCGATTATCATATGTTCACCTTTTTTCATATCTGAAAGCGAAAAATCCCGCAAGAAAATCTTCCTTTCATAAAAAAATATGGTTTTACCCGTTATCAGAATATGAAAAAATGTTCCGGCGGGGGAAAATTAAACAAAAATTTATTTTCTGTTCGCAAAATATAGGAAAATTCCGCTGACTTTTGCGGTAAAATATAGTAAAATAGATTCAGAACAAAAAAGGGGGAAAGCTATTATGGCATTTCTTGATAAAATAAACGATTTTGCAAAAACCGCAACGGAAAAAACAAACAACGCCATCGAAACCGCAAAACTTTCCGCAAAAATTGATTCCGAACAGCGCAGCCTCAACGATATAATCCGAAAAATCGGCGAGCACTACGTTGCAAAAATTGATGCGGGTGAGGTTCTTGATGAGGAAGTCATGGCGATTTATGAGGGCGTCCTCGCAAGCAGAAAAACCATTGCCGAACTCCGCGCGGAGATCGAATCCCTTAAAACTCCGAAAAATCCCGAAGGCGGTTCTGCCGAGGATTCTTCCTGTAAATTCTGCCCTTATTGCGGAAAAGAACTTGATGTAAGCGCAAAATTCTGCCTTAACTGCGGAAAACAGCAGCCCTGATTGATATTCCGCCAGAGCCGGGACAGAATATTACCAAAAAACGAAAGGCGGTCGGCATCCCGAAGATGGAATATAATGAAAGCAAAATCCGGGAGCAATACCGGAACATCACAAAAAAGCTCATTGAAAAAAATCTTGAAATAGCAACAATGGAAAGCTGCACCTCCGGCCAGATTGCAAGCCTTCTTACGGATTCGGAAGGTGCTTCCGCGATCCTCAAAGGCGCTTTTGTGACCTACAGCAACGAAGGAAAAATCCTGCAGGGCGTTCCTGCAGAAACCATTGAACAGCACGGAGTTTATTCCGCAGAAACCGCCGCGGAAATGGCAAAAGTCTGCCGTAATGCGTACAAAGCGGATATCGGCATCGGCATCACCGGAACTTTCGGAAACGTTGACCCGCAAAACCCGGATTCCGTTTCCGGCGAGATTTATTTCGCCATTGATTTCCGGG
>JAFQBT010000032.1 GCA_017399625.1 Oscillospiraceae bacterium | reverse complement strand
ATGCTCAGAAACGGCGCAATGGGTTCAATGATGACCGGAAGCGGCACTGCTGTTTTCGGAATCTTTGATTCAGTACAGAAAGCCGTTGCCGCAAGAAAAACTCTTTCCGAAGAATATAATTCCGTTTTTCTTGCAAGACCCTGCAAAGCGGGCGTTCAGATCGACAAAAGCGCCGCCGTTTATGAAAGATTCTCCGAACTTGGAATAAGCTATGAGCGTGCTGATCACCCTGCCGTTTATACAATGGAGGAAATGGATTCCCTCGGAATTTTCAGCAAAGGCGTTGTGGGAAAGAACCTTTTCCTCCGTGATAACAAAGGAAAACGCCATTTTCTCGTTTTTGTTTTCGGCGATAAGCATACCGACCTTATTTCTATTCAAAACGAGCTTGGAATCAAGCATGTCAGCTTCGGCTCCGCCGAAAGGCTTGATAAATATCTCGGTCTTACAAAAGGCTCCGTTTCCCCGCTTGGAGTTATCAACGATACCGATGCGGCCGTTGAATTTATAATCGACAGCGATTTTAAAAATTGTTCTGTTGTGGGCGTCCATCCGAATCAGAACACATCAATCGTCTGGCTTACTTTTGATGACCTTATGAAAGTAATCAGAGAGAACGGAAACAAAATCGATTTTATAAATATTTAATGAATAAATAACAAAATTTCCGCCAATGCTTTTTTCATCAACAAAGCAAAGGCGGATTTTTTTATGAGTTTTTACAGACCTCAATATTACAGGCACGGAAGAAAAATGAAAGGATTCGAAACCCTTTTGTTTATCGCGCTTATTTTCACCTTTTTCAGTTCAAACGTCAACCGAACCGTTGCCGCCGGAAACGAAGTACGTTCCGAAACACTCCGGCTTCATATAATCGCCAATTCCGACAGCGAAGCAGACCAGAACCTTAAAATAAAAGTCCGCGATGCAGTTCTTGAAGCAACCGGCGAACTTTTTGCGGAAGTTTCCGGCAAAACCGAAGCGGTTGCTGCCGCGGAATATTCCGCCGATGATATCAAAGCAATTGCGGAAAAAGTTATTGCCGAAGAAGGTTTTGATTATTCCGTTCAGGTGGAAGTTACCGAAATGTGGTTTGAGACCAGGAGCTACGAAGGCTTCACCCTTCCCGCCGGAGATTATGACGCCGTTCGGATTATAATTGGTGCAGGCGAAGGAAAAAACTGGTGGTGCGTGATGTATCCTGCGCTTTGCGTTCCCGGAGCGGAAGCGGATGTTGTGGAAAAATACGGCGAAAACGCCGCATTTCTGACCGGAAACGGATACGAGATTCGCTTTGCTCTGATCGAATGGATAGAGCGGCTTCGGAATCTTTTTGACAAATAGTGCATTTTTTATAAACCGCCGGCGGAAATCTTTATTTTCCGCTGGCGGTTTTGT
The DNA here is from genome assembly GCA_017399625.1 of Oscillospiraceae bacterium. GTDB lineage: Bacteria > Bacillota > Clostridia > Oscillospirales > Ruminococcaceae > UMGS1668. Next base: position 1,583 of record JAFQBT010000032.1, on the reverse strand, counting down.
CAGTTTTGCCATTTTTATCAATTCCTCAATTTGACAAAAATGTGATAATTTTTTAATAAATTTGGTCTAAATTTTGAATATTCTCTTGACTTATTATAGTAATAATAGGTATAATAAGTTGTTGATATACAACAGTGGGCTTTCTGCCCAAAATAAGAAACACGAACAGGAGTGAACAAAGCTATGGAAAATCTTCTCTATGCTGTTCCCGTAATCGGTGTCATCGCTCTCGTAGTCGCTCTCGTGCTCAAAAGCTGGATCGGCAAACAGGACGAAGGCAACGCAAGAATGAAGGAAATCTCCGGCTATATCCGTGAGGGCGCAATGGCCTTCCTCGGCCGCGAGTACAAAATGGTAGCTGCATTTGCAGTTGCTCTCCTTCTCATTGTCGCAATCTTCATCAGCCCCATCGCTGCAATCGCATGCCTTTTCGGCGCTGCATTCTCCGTACTTGCAGGCTTTATTGGCATGAAAACCGCAACCGATGCAAACGTCCGCACAACCAATGCTGCAAGCAAAAACGGTATGCCCGCTGCGCTTAAAATCGCATTCCGCGGCGGCGCTGTTATGGGTCTTTGCGTTGTAGGTCTCGGCCTTCTCGGTGTAAGCGTTGTTTTCATCATCTGCAACCTTGATACCGGTATTTTCGCAAACATCACCCTTGATAACTGCGCAACCATCATCACCGGTTTCTCTCTCGGTGCTTCCTTCGTAGCACTCTTCGGACGTGTCGGCGGCGGTATCTATACCAAAGCAGCAGATGTCGGTGCAGACCTTGTTGGTAAAGTTGAAGCAGGTATTCCCGAAGACGACCCCAGAAACCCCGCAGTTATCGCTGATAACGTCGGCGACAACGTAGGCGACGTTGCAGGTATGGGTTCCGACCTTTTCGAATCCTATGTCGGTTCCATCGTTTCCGCAATTACCCTTGCAATCGCAATCCCCACCATCAACAGCGGACTTCTCGGCGAAGTTGTTCTTGATCCGGTAACCGGTTCTCTCTTCCCGCTTTTCCTTGCTGCAATCGGTATCCTTGCTTCCGTAATCGCAGTATTTTTTGTTAATGGCAAAACCAACAACCCCGCAAGCCAGCTTAACCTTGGTACATACATCAGCTCCGCAATCGTAATCGCTGCTTCCTACTTCCTCAGCCAGGCATGCTTCGGAAACATCGGTGCATTCATTGCTGTTGTAATCGGTCTTGTTGTCGGCGTAGCAATCGGTAAAATCACCGAATTCTACACCTCCGGCGACTTCAAACCCGTTAAAGAGATTGCACAGCAGTGCGAAACCGGTTCCGCAACCTGCATCATCAGCGGTTTTGCAACCGGCCTTACCTCCACTGTTTTCCCGCTTCTCCTTATTGCAATCGCAATCCTCGGCGCTTACTATGCATTCGGCCTTTACGGCATTGCAATCGCAGCAGTAGGTATGCTTTCCACCACCGGTATTGTTATCGCAGTTGACGCTTACGGTCCTATCTCCGATAACGCAGGCGGCATTGCAGAAATGAGCGAACTTCCCGAAGAAGTACGTGAAATCACCGATACCCTCGACTCCGTTGGTAACACCACCGCAGCAGT
>JAFQBT010000031.1 GCA_017399625.1 Oscillospiraceae bacterium | reverse complement strand
TTTATAACTTTTATAAAAATCTCTTGTTTTTTCAGTTTTGCGACCGCCAAACCATTTCAGAAAATACAAGAATTTTTATGCCAAGGCTTTTTATCGACCCCTGGCAGAACCAGGGGTTTTGTTAAGCCTAAAGGCAACAATGAAAAGCTCCCTCGTTTTTTTAAAACGGGGGAGCTTTTGGCTGAAAAACAAATCCGTATGGTGTATATTAAAGTTGCGGAGAATATTACGATAAAGAAACCGGAACATATTATCTCAGGGCGAGATACTATGACCCGGCAATAGGCAGATTCACTTCACAAGACAGTGTTCGTTATACCGAAAGGTCTTTTCCGACCGGAAACGTAATTGACCCGCTTAGTCTTAACTATTACACCTATTCCACAAATAATTCGGTCATGTACTGCGACCCAAGCGGCAACGTTTGGGAAAATGATATGCTTTCCATTGTAATTACTCATGATTTACATAAAACTTTTACTGAGTTAAGGAAGAAAGCAGTACCTTATAATACTGACTATTTTACACTATTACATAATCCTAATGCTCTAAAAGCGGCCATAAATGAAGTATATAAAGATTATCCGGAATTTTTGGAATTGGCATTAGATTATCTTGATTCATTGGATTTAGGAGGCTTAAAATGAGAATAAAAACAAGATTTTCTTTTAATCCGGGAAAAGGTAATGACAATGTAGCCAAAGATGCGTTTTGTGTGGCAAATATTCCTTTCCCCGAAAAACAAGCCTCAAAGATTTTTGTAATAGAAATTTTTAAAGATGACCCCAATTATTACAATTTATTAAAATTCTTTGAAAACAATAATGTTGTTCCAGCTGCCTTCGATGAAGAGGTATTCACAGAAAAAGAACGAATGGAAGCTTATACCATGCGAATGGTTCCCAATTCACATAAAGGTGGGTATCCTCAACCAGATGGAAAGTTTTTGAATGCTTCCTATGATGAGAATAGTGGATGTTCTAAATGTACTTATGGAAAAATTCAAAACCGTCCGTTACGTTTAAGTAGCTCTATTAAAATGGGAAAAAAGGATGATATTTCAGGTGTTTGGTTGTTAAGAGAATTTATTGTTACAAAAAGGTTTAAGGAACTCGCAGAAGAGGCAGGACTTACAGGTTGTGAATTTTGGCCTGTAATAAAGCACGGAAAGAATGAACCTTTTGAGGATATTTTTCAGCTTAAAATAACCGGCATTATGCCAAAAATGGCAGAGGAAACTGAAATTATTCAAGACCTTAAAATAACCGAAAAATGTGGACATATGAGAACATATGTTAATGGGCGTATTCGTTATAATGCAAGTGATTTGAAAGATATTCCGGATTTTGCTCTTACACAGGAATGGTTTGGCATGTGGGGAGAATATTGGCGTTGGCCTTTCATGTCGCAGAAGGCGTATCGCTTTTTTAAAGAGAACAAAATAAGCGGTATGAGGTTTTATCCTCCTGAAATTCTTGATAAATAACAGCAAGCCCCTCCTTATGAGGGGCTTGCTTTATATCCACCGCAAGTTATTGTAAAAATTATACATATGACCTCGCCGGAAATCGTACAGGTTTCACTTTTAAAAAATCCGGTGAAACGGTTCATAATATTAGTTAAAGCAAAACCCGCAGGTCATTGACCTGCGGGTTTTATCTCTTCATAAATTTTTTCGGAAACGGGGAGGAATTCCTCCGGTTTTATTTTAAGGACCTTTCTGTCAAAGCTGAGGATTCCGTTGGTTTCGTCCTCAACGTCGGAAAGCTGGGTGTAAATTGCGGCGCAAAGTCCGTTTTTGATTGCCGGAATAATTTCCCGCTCATAAAGCGCGCAGATCCCGGAAACAAGCTCCCCGCGGCTTTTGAATTTTTTATATCCGTATTCCTCGCCGACGTTGAAGCGGTGACCTTCCGGAGCAAAGGCGTATCCGCCGAATTCCGTGAGAACAAGGGGATTTTTGCTCTTTCTGACCTTGAACGGCTTGAAATAGCAATGCTCGCTTTCAACGTCGCTTTCGCCGCCTTTGAACCAACCGGAAGTTGAGCCGATAAATCTGCTGTCATCAAGCTCCTTCATAAGGCGGTAGGCTTTTGTGCTTTTAAACTGACCCCAGCCTTCGTTGAAAATGGTCCAGTAGCAGATGCTCGGGTGATTTTTAAGCTGCGCGACGGTCTTTTCCATGGAATCAAGAAAAGCCTTCCGCATTTTCGGGTTGCGGTGGAGGTTTTTGTCGTTTCTGCAGCGGAAACCGACAGTCGGAAGTGCGGTATCACGGAAAAAGCTGTAATCGCCGTTGTTGACCATATCCTGAAAAACAATCATTCCAAGCCGGTCGCAGTCGTAATAAAACTGCTCCGGCTCAATTTTTATGTGTTTGCGCAGGGTGTTGAATCCAAGGGATTTTGCCGCAAGAATATCTTTTTCGTAGCAGGAAGGGGAGGCGGGAGTCAAAATTCCGTCGCTCCAATAGCCCTGGTCAAGAAGTCCATGGAAGAAAAAGGGCTTTCCATTGAGGCAAAGGCGCTTTATTCCGTCAAATTCCTCAATGGAAAGGGTGCGGAGGGCAAAATATGTTTCGATTCTGTCCTCGCCTGCGGCAATTTCGCATTCGTAAAGATAGGGATGCTTCGGCGACCAGATTTTCGGATTTTTGAGCTCGATTCTTGCCTTTCCTTCGGAAAAATCCGCCTGGATGGTTTTCTTCGAGGTTTTCACAAAAATCGTTCCTTCGGATACGCCTTCGATGGAAAATTCCGCAAAATCCTTGCCGGTCTTAATATCAACGGCGGTTATGTATTCCTCCGGGACGGATTCAATCCAGACCGTCTGCCAGATTCCGGAAACGGGGGTGTACCACATTCCGCCGCGCTGGACGCTTTGTTTGCCATAGGGAAGGATAAGACTGCTCATTTCGTCCTTTGCTTTGACGATGAGCACGTTTTCTTCCTTGAGCACGGAAGTGATATCGAAGGAAAAATGCTCGTAACCGCCCTCGTGCTCACCGATAATTTTTCCGTTGAGCCAGACGGAGGCATACTGATCCACCGCGCCGAAATGGAGGATAACCCTTCCGCGGTTAAAATTTTCCGGAAGGCGGAATTTCTTCCGGTAAAAAAGATATTCCGATTCCGGAATATCCCGGTGAATGCCGGAAAGAAGCGATTGGGGAGGAAAGGGAACGGTTATTTTTTCTCCGAAATATCCGGGAATAACGCTGTTTTTCGCGGTGCAGAATTCCCATTCCCCGTTAAGGCAGAAGAAAGAATCCCTTTTCAGCTGTGGGCGGGGATATTCGTTCCAGGGAATTTCCGGAAGGTTTTCGCCTTCCTCGGTATATAAATCAGCAAAGTTCTGTTTTTTCATTTTTTACTCCATACAAATTTCTGTCGTAATATTTCCGAACTCATCGGAAAAACCGTCGCAGATAAAAATCTGCCGGGAAATTTTTTCGCCGTTTTTTAAGGAATCAACAGCAAAAACGTCATTTTTATTTATCGCGCAGGGATAAAGCATCTCCGGAATGAAGTTCTCTTTTCTGGGGTATCGGGAAAAATCGGTTCCGCTTTTTTCAATCCGGAAAATTCTGATGTATTCGCATTCGTCGTCAAAGGGAGTATAAACGTCGCCGAAGCAGGAAGCAATATAATTTTTTTCGCACAAGGTGATTTCGGTTTTATAAAGCGGTTCAATGATGTTTTTCATCAGTTCGGCAGCAAAAAACGCGTTTTCGCCGTAATGCTTCCGGATTTTATCGCACATATTTTCCCGAATGCCGAAGTTTCCAATTCCGGCGGAAAAAACATGGGCTTCGCCGTAAAAACCGACTATACCAGCGTCAACCGAATCAAATTCGCGGATAAAATTTTTCGCCATGCAGTTTTCCCGGTCGGCTTCAATATAATCTCCGCCGACATTTTCCTGCCATGCTTCGTAATATTTTCTGCCCTGCTCAATGTTCTTTTCCGCAATGCGGTATTCTTCGGAATCCGGGGAAACGGATTCAAGATATCTTTTTCCGGTGGTATCATAAGCATGACCGATATCCGTTCCGTGAATAACAGTTTCCGGACAGAATTTTTTGATGTTCAATAAAAATTCCCGGTCAAAAACCGAATTTCCGGCGGTGCCTTCGCCGTTTTTCCAAAGTTCGTCAAGAATACTGTCGTCGCCGGATTTCATCCAGAGGTTGAGGAACTGCGCGTAAAAATAGGGGAGTTCCATAAAAAGATGGCGGAATCCGCTGTTATAAAAATCCTGCCAGATTTCGGATTCTTTTTTATTTGTAATTTCACTTCCGTGAATTTCTCCGTAAAGATAAGCCTTTTTTGTCATAAAATCTCTCCTTGATATTTATTTAAAGAAGAGCACTGCGCATGATGTTTCATCCTTTCAAAAAAACCTTTAAACAAGGATATCACATATCGGAACAGCTGTAAAGCCAAAAAAGAACATAAAAAAATCGGATAGCCCAAAGGACTATCCGATTTTGGTCTGAGTGACGGGACTTGAACCCACGGCCTCTACCACCCCAAGGTAGCGCGCTACCAACTGCGCCACACCCAGATGCTGTTACGTCAGCAAGGGTTATTATAGCATATACGGAAATAAAATGCAAGCATTATTTTCAAAATTCTGCAAAAATTTTTAAAAAAGTCACGCTGATTCGTAATCAGCGCGACTTTTTGGAGCTAGTGACGTGACTCGAACACGCGACCTGCTGATTACGAATCAGCTGCACTACCGACTGTGCTACACTAGCGCATATTATAAATGATGCTATAATATTATATATTAACTTTGCCGTTCAGTCAAGGAATTTTTTGTTTTGGAAAATTTAAAAAATTAATAAAATTTAAGTAGACAGATTCCTCCGGTTATGTTATGATAATTTGATGAAAAATCGCGAAAGGAGGAAAAAGCTTTCGTGTTCAGAAAAAAAGGCGCAATAGTCCGGACAAAAAGATACGGAAAGCTTGTCCGACTTTCCGTGATCTTTGCGGCTGTTGCAATTTCCGCCGGTCTTATTGCCTATGGCTGGCAGGAATATGAGGAAAAGAAATATCCGGAAGGCACCGAAAAGGATTACAGCCTTCCCAATGCGTTTCTTGATTTTGCAAGGCTCATAAACGACTTTATCAACCAGAACGTTGAGGAGGACCCGGAAAATCCTTTCGATAACGAAACAAGCGAACCGGAGGATGAGGAAGATAACATCATAATCGTCGGTTCAAGCGACGGGGAAAACTCCGGACCTTCTTCGGAGGATGAACCGGTTGAACCGGAAATCCGCGGTGGAATCGTTCCGGAAGGGAAGAAGGCAGAGCCTTTTGATTTCCGCAGAACCCTTTTCGTCGGAGATTATTTCATATATCAGGCGGAAAACATCGGCTTCTTCGAATATTCCGATTATGCTTCCGTAACCGGACTTGATATGAATACAATGCTCACCAAGAAGATGCTCAGAGCGGAGGAGGAAAACGTTATCCTCTCGGATTATGTCGCTTCTCTCGGCGAATACGAAGCGGTTTATGTTTCAATTTCCGCCGAAAGCATTTCCTGGATGGACGTTCCCACTTTCGTCAAGAAATACACCGCCTTTATGGATTCGATTATTGCCGCGCAGCCCAATGCTCATATCTATATCCACCCGGTACTTCCGATAAATGAGGAAAAAGCGGAAAAACGCGGATATTCCGTCACCAACGAAAAAATCGAAACCATCAATGAATATATAATCGCCTATGCGGAGGAAAACAGCATCTGGATTCTCGATATGGCGAATGCTTTCAAAGAGAAAAACGGATATCTTCCGGCGGATTTTACCACCAACGGAATCCGTTTTGAAAAAACGACTTATGAAATCTGGGTCGATTACATTTTAAAACATAAAGCGCATTAAAAAAATCCCGCCTTCCGGCGGGATTTTTTTATTTAACTATCTTAATTAGTAGTTTTTAGCCTGGAGTTCGAAATATGCCTGAGGATGTGCGCATACGGGGCATACAACGGGAGCGGATTCGCCAACATGGATGTGGCCGCAGTTTGCGCATTTCCAGATAACGATGGAACCTTTCTGGAATACCTGGCCGTTTTCAACGTTTGCGAGAAGAGCGCGGTATCTTTCTTCGTGTTCAGCTTCAATTTTGGCTACGCCTTCGAAGCGGAGAGCGATTTCCTCAAAGCCTTCCTCGTGAGCTTCTTTTGCAAAAGTTGCATACATATCGGTCCATTCATAGTTTTCGCCTTCTGCTGCAGCAAGAAGGTTTTCAGCAGTGGTGCCGATTCCGCCGAGATATTTGAACCAGAGTTTTGCGTGTTCTTTTTCGTTTTCAGCAGTTTCAAGGAAAAGTCTTGCAATCTGCTCATAACCTTCTTTTTTTGCTTTGCTTGCATAATAGGTGTATTTGTTTCTTGCCTGGGATTCACCTGCGAATGCGGTCATGAGATTCTGTTCGGTTTTAGAGCCTTTGAGTTCCATAGTTTTTTCTCCTTTTTCAGTAGATTTATTATCTTCATTTTGAAGGGGTACAAATTCAGAGCCGCTGTGCTTGCAGAGAGGGCAGACGAAATCTTCGGGAAGTTCATCGCCTTCATAAACATATCCGCAAATCGGGCAGCGCCAGCCTTTTTTGACTTTCGGGGGCTGGGGTTTCGGTTTGATGTGATTCTGGTAATAGGTATAGGTTACGGATTCTTCGGAAGAAAGAATTTCCGCCGCGGTAACGTCCGCAATGAACATTGTGTGAGTTCCAAGGTCAACTTCCTCAACAACTTTTCCGGAAACGAAAGCGTTGATATTTTCGTCAAGGCGAAGAACGCCGTTTTCGCCGCGCACCGCACGGATTCCCTCGAATTTTTCTGCGTCTTTTCCGCTTCTGAAACCGAAGTTCTGGAAAACACTGAAGGGAACGGAGGTTGAAAGAACGGAAACGGTGAATTTGCCTGTTCTTTTTACCATATCGTGGGTAAGGTTGAGTTTGTTGACTGTTACGGAAACGCGAAGGGGAGTATCAGTCACCTGGGAAAAGGTGTTGATGATGCATCCGTTATCCTTTCCGTTTTCGTTTGCGGAAACTACATAAAGACCGTAAGAAATTTTAAACAGAGCCTTTATATCCATTATAATCTCCCTTTCCGGATTTTTCAATCCTGTTTTTTGAAAATACAGTCGGCGCAAAGTCCGCTGAAAACAAGGCGGTAACCGCCGATTGAAAAGCCGCTTTCCTCCTTGATGCGTTTTTCGATCCCATCCAGTTCCGGAACGGAAATATCACAGACTTTTCCGCATTTGTTGCATTTTAAATGATGATGCACGCAAAGTGTGGTATCAAATCTGTCTGCACCGCCGGGAATCTGGAGATGAAGGATCTCGCCCTCTTCGGAGATACGGTTCAAAATTCTGTAAACGGTTGCCTTGCTTATGGAAGGGAATTCGCAATGAACACATTCATAAACTTCATCCGCGGTTGGATGGTCAAGAGCCATGAGCGCATTCATAATCGCGGTTTTCTGGATGGTGTTTTTCAATGAATCACTTCCTAATTGAGAACTGTTTGCGAATAAGATTATAACAGATTAATTCTCAATGTCAATATTATTTTTGAAAAATTTTTTAAATTTTAAACATTTTTCTCCGGAAAAATCTGCCTTTAAAAATATACTATTTTACCATTAATATAATGCACCAAAAAAACCAAAATAATGTTGCAAACGCAAAAGAAAAAAAGGAGTGTAAAAATCACAATGGCTAATAAACAGGCTAAAGAAGCTCTTGAAAGATTCAAACAGGAAGCAGCAAACGAAGTTGGCGTAAACCTCAAAAACGGTTATAACGGCGATCTTACTTCCCGCCAGGCAGGTTCCATCGGCGGCCAGATGGTCAAAAAAATGATCGAATCCTATGAAAACGGCATGAAATAAAAAATGCGGTAAAAAGCGGAGCAATGCTCCGCTTTTTATTTATATTAATTATAATTGAATTTTACATATATTTATTGACTATAATGATGAGCGGTGATAAAATTATGACAACATGTCATCCATCAGGAGGGTAATATGCCTACTCAGACTTTTTTAAATCTTTCCGAAGAAAAGCGAACAAGAATTTTCAACGCAATTTTTGCGGAACTTCTTCGCGTTCCTTTTCCGGAAATGTCGATAAATCAGATCATAAAAACCGCCGGAATCCCAAGGGGAAGTTTTTATCAGTATTTTGAAAGCAAGGATGATGCTTTTGAATATTTTGTTTCGGAAAGTTCCGGAAGAATAAAAGCCTGTGTGATAAAAAGAATTTCCACCGTTCACGGTGATATCTTTGAGCTTTGCGAAACGGTTTTTGATGAAATCATAAAAGCTGCATCAGAACAGAACATGCACGAAATTGTAAAAAACGTTCTGCCCTATGTTAATATCGGCAAAATCGAACCGCTTTCGGATTATATTGAAAACATGAGTATGGAAGAAAAAATCGCAGCATTCAGCTCCCTTGGAATCGGGAACCTTAATTTCCGGGATGAGGAGGAAATTATGGACCTTATCGGAGTTATCGAAGCGCTTTTCCAGAGTGCTCTTCCGAAAATTATTGCAAATACGCAGGATTCTGAAGAGATAAGAGCAAAATTTATAAGAAGGCTAAATCTTGTAAAAAAAGCAACGGCAAAGGAGGGAATCTGAAATGTTTTCAAAATTCAGTGTTAAAAAGCCATATACCGTTTTTGTCGGAGTTATAGCAATCCTCGTTCTCGGCGTTGTTTCGTTCCTGAAGCTGACCCCGGACCTTTTTCCGAACATAGATTTTCCTTATGTAATCATCACCACAACCTATGCGGGCGCTTCCCCGGAAGAGGTTGAAAACACCGTAACAAGACCCATCGAGCAGAGCATGGCAAGGCTTGATAACATCAACAGCATTTCCTCAACCTCCGCGGAAAACTATTCCATGGTAATGCTCGAATTTACCGACGGAACGGACCTTGCAACCGTTTCCATCGATATTTCAAACGCCATAAACCAGCTTGAATCCGGCTGGGACGAAATGGTCGGAACGCCGATAATCCTCAAAATAAACCCGAATATGCTTGCAACAGCAGTTGTTGCGGTAAGCATGGAGGATTATGAAGAGCATGAACTCACCGAATTTGTGAACGAAACCCTTTTAACTCAATTGGAGGGTATCGAAGGCGTTGCATCCGTTTCCGCCAGCGGAACCATTGAAAAAAGCGTTGAAGTAAGAATTTCTGAAGAAAAGCTCGGAAAACTCAACAAAAGAATTGAAAATGAAATAATCCGCCAGTTTGACGAAGCCTACGGCGAAATTGAAAAGGCGGAAGAACAGCTTGCGGAAGGAAAAGAAGCCATTGCCGCGGGAACCCTTGAACTTGAAAAAGGAAGAGGCGAACTTGAAAAGGCAAAGGCAGAAGCGGAAGAACAGCTTGATGAAGCTGCAGCGCAGCTTTCCGCCGCACAGAGAGAGCTGAACAACGCAAGAAAGGAACTTGATGCGGCAAAGGAGGAACTCCTCAATCAGAAGGAAGCGCTTTATGAAGCCTATGAGCAGATGCTCCTCCTCAAAACCACCGTTGCAACCCTTAACCAGAGCAAACTCGTTCTCGAAAGCGCCCTTGCCTCCCTCGAAGCGGTTGAAAATTACGTACTTTCCGGCGAAATAGATACCGAGGATATCGATAAAATTATTTCCGAAATGACCGGAGGGGAATATACCTCCCTCAGCCTTCTCCAGGCAGGAATGGCGACCATCGAATGCGGAATCGCGGAAATCGATGCTTTCCTTGAAAGCACCGATGCAACCCTTCGGGAACAGGGATACAGCCTTGAAACCCTCGATCAGGCTATAAGCGATATCGAAGAAGGCATAAAAATGATCGATGAATATGCGGCGGAAATCGAAAACGGATATCTCCAGCTTGACGAAGCGCAGAAGCTCCTGAACCAGGGAAAAGCCGCCCTTGCGGCAGGTGAAGCGGAAGCCGCAAAACAGTTTGCAGAAGCGGAAAACGCAATTACATCCGGACTTTCCCAGCTCAACGCATCCTCTGCACAGCTTAAAACTGCGGAAGAGGAACTTGAGGCAGGAAAAGAACAGATTGATGCCGCACTCGATGAAGCAATCAAAGCCGCAGACGTGGGCATAATGATAAATCTCGAACTCGTTGCAACGATTTTCTATGCCCAGCATTTTGAAATGCCCGCCGGATACGTTCTTGACGGCGAAAAATCCGTGCTCGTCCGTGTCGGCGATAAATATGATTCCGTTGAAAACATAGGCGAAATGGTACTTTTTGATATGGGAATCGAAGGAATCAGCGCTGTGACCCTTTCTGACGTTGCGGATATTGTTTATACCGATAACTCCGACGAAAGTTTTGCAAGCGTAAACGGCGCAAGGGGCGTTGTTCTTTCCTTTGCAAAGCAGTCCAACTATGCCACCGCTGAAGTTTCCGAAGCGATTATCGAAAAGCTCGGCGAACTTGAGAAAAAATACGACGGACTTGAATTTTCGACCCTTATGGACCAGGGCGATTACATCGACATAATCATCAGTTCCGTTATGGAAAATATGGTAATCGGCGCAATTCTTGCGATTATAATTCTTATAATCTTCCTCCGGGATATAAAACCAACCTTTATGGTTGCCCTGAGCATTCCCATAAGCGTTGTTTTCGCAATTGTGCTCATGTATTTTTCCGGCGTTACCATGAATATTATTTCCCTTGCCGGTCTTGCGGCAGGTATAGGTATGCTTGTTGACAACTCCATCGTTGTAATCGAAAACATTTACCGCCTGCGGAGTCTCGGTCTTTCTCCGGTAAAAGCGGCGGTTTCCGGCGCATCCCAGGTTGCGGGAGCAATCACTTCCTCGACCCTTACAACCGTCTGCGTTTTCCTTCCGATCGTTTTCGTCGAGGGACTTACAAGACAGCTTTTCCAGGATATGGCGCTCACCATTGCATATTCGCTTCTTGCAAGCCTTGTTATCGCGCTGACCCTTATTCCGGCAATGTCCCCGGCGGTGCTCAGAAACATTAAGGAATCCTCCGGAAAAGAAAGCAAAACCATGAACGGATACACAAAAGTTGTTGAGTTTTCCCTCAACCATAAAGTTCTCGTTCTCGCTCTTGCGGTAATTCTTCTTGGAACAAGCGCATTTGCCTGTGTAAGCCGCGGATTCATCTTTATGCCCGGTTTTGAATCCAACCAGCTTACTGTTAATATAAGCCTTCCGGAAGGTTCCGTCCTCGACGATACCTCCGCGGTATGCATGGATTTTGAAAAGGAAGTGCTCGAAGTTGAGGGCGTTGAAACCGTCGGCACAATGCTTTCCGGAGGAATTTCCAGCATGGTCGGAATGTCCATGGGCGGAAATGCGGACGTAACCTCCGCCACCGCATACGTCCTCCTCAATGAAGAAGGGGAGAAGAATGCGGATGAAATAACCGAAAAAATCGCCGGAATTGCCGAAAGCTATTCCGAAAAAGCGGAAATAACCGTTTCCGGCGGAATGATGGATATGACCAGCATGCTCACCGGAAGCGGCGTTACCATCAACGTTTACGGCGAGGATCTTGAAGATATAACCCTTGCCGCCGGCGAAATTTCTGAAATCATCGGCGAGGTTAACGGAATTTCCTATGTTTCCGCAGGCGAGGAAAAAACCGAACCCACCATCAACATAAGCGTTGATAAGGAAGCGGCGATGAAAAAAGGTCTTACCGTTGCACAGATTTTCCAGGAAATCGCAACTAAGATCACAAAAAGCGCCACCGCGGCCACCGTTGAAACCGAAAACGGCGACTATGATATCATAGTTATCTCTGAAAAGGCGGAGGACTTTACACGCAAGGATCTTGAAAATTACGTCTTTGAAGTCCAGAAACAGGACGGAACCACCGAGGAAGTTAAGCTCAAAGATATCGCTGAAATCCTCGACGGCAGAACCCTTTCTTCCATAAGCCGAAGCGGACAGCGGAGATACCTTTCCGTTTCCGCCGGAATTGCAGAAGGAGAAAACGTAACAATCGTTTCCTCCGCTGTTCAGAAAGCCCTTGCGGATTATGAAGCACCGGACGGAATTGTCTATGAATTTTCCGGCGAAAACGAAACCATCATGGAAGCGATATGGGAACTTGTAAAGATGCTTCTCATCGGCGTTGTGCTCGTTTATCTCATCATGGTTGCCCAGTTCCAGTCCCTCCGTTCTCCGTTCATAGTTATGTTCACAATTCCGCTTGCATTTACCGGCGCATTCCTTGCGCTTATGCTCTGGGGACTTGAAATAAGCGTTGTTGCAATGATAGGTCTTGTAATGCTTGTTGGTATAATAGTAAACAACGGTATCGTTCTTGTTGACTATATAAACCAGCTCCGTGAAGATGGAAAAGAAAGAAGAGAAGCGGTAATCGAAGGCGCAAAAACAAGGCTCCGTCCGATTTTTATGACCGCTCTCACAACCATTCTTGCTCTTGTTCCTATTGCCTTGGGAATCGGATTCGGTTCAAGCCTTATCCAGCCGGTTGCGGTCTGCTGCATCGGCGGTCTGCTCTATGCAACAATTATGACTCTTGTTGTAATCCCGGTTATGTATGAGCTTCTTTCCAGAAAGGAAATGAGAATCATCAGCAAAGAGGACCTTGAGATTTCGGATCTCTGATAAAAATCCCCGGATTTCTCCGGGGATTTTTTTGTTGATAAACCTTTTGATTTATGTTATCATTCATTCAGAGATATTTTTAAAACGGAGGTAATTTTATGGATAATAAAGAACTTGTTAAGGAAGCGCTTGCCGCAAGAGAAATGGCATACGTTCCTTATTCCAATTTTGCTGTCGGCGCCGCGCTTCTTACCAAAGAGGGCAAAGTTTACCGCGGCTGCAACATCGAAAACGCCGCATATTCTCCCACTAACTGCGCGGAGCGCACCGCATTTTTCAAAGCAGTCAGCGAAGGCGAAAGAGAATTTGCCGCAATCGCCGTTGTGGGCGGTCCGGCAGGAGAACCTCCGGTTGATTTCTGCTATCCCTGCGGCGTATGCCGTCAGGTAATGGCTGAATTCTGCCCGGATGAATTTGTTGTTCTCATCGGAAAAAGCGAGGAGGAATTCCGCGAGCACACTCTCAGCGATATTCTTCCCCATACTTTCAGGGACGCTGACCTTCATAAATAAGCCGAAAGCCGGTGTTTTATGAACAAAAACGCAGTTGTATATATTTTAAGGCTCATTGCGGAAAGAGCTATCGGCGCGGCTTTGTTCTTCATTACAGCAGGCGGTTTTGATCTGCGTTCCGGGATTTTCTTCAGCATTTATATGCTTGTTGCAATTGCTTCCGGAATTATAATTTACTGCAAAAATCCGGAAACACTTGCCGAAAGGGGAAAGGTCAATACCGATTCTCCGAAATGGGATAAAATCCTGCTTTCGCTTTTCTGGGTCTGTGCGTTTTTCTTTGTTTATTTAATTGCGGGAATGACTTTTCCACTCGGAATGGAAATTGAATTCGATTTCATCGCCGGAATTGTGATTTATCTGCTTTCAGCATGGATAACGCTGAAGGCGATTCTTGAAAATACATTTCTTGAATCCACCGCAAGAATCCAGACTGACAGAAACCAGTTTGTTGTGGAGAGCGGACCATATTCCGTTGTCCGCCATCCGACCTATTCCGCTGTTCTGATGTGGTGCGTCGCTGTAAGATGCATTTTTCCTTCGGCGGAAGTTCTGCTTCTGTCGCTGACCGTTGCGGTAATCATAATTATCAGAACAAGGCTGGAGGACGATATGCTCCGAAAAGGCCTTGCCGGTTACGAAGAATACGCGAAAAAGGTAAAATTCCGCCTTATCCCTTATATATGGTAAACAGAACAAAACCCGTGCTCAGAATTTGAGCACGGGTTTTGTTGAGCATCAGCCGCATCCGCAGGAGCAGATTCCGATATCATCGGTTTGTTCAAGCCGAGGCGGGAAAAATTCATTGGTGGGGAATTTGATGTGTTTGAAAACCTCGCAGGGGTCGTCGGTTGTTGTGACGCATTCTTTTCCGGGAACGCAGAAATCATAAGCGGGAATAAGCATCTGCACCCTGCGTTCAAGCTGAACGATAGTGAAAAGCCCGAGGGTGAGAAGAACTTTTCTTCCGCATTCCGGAACAACAAAGTTGCCGCCGAAGCATCCGGAAACGCATTCCGGGAAATTGAGTTCGCATCCGCAGTTTTCACATTCGCAGCATTCCGCGATCCGGCTCGAAAGAACGATGGGTGTAACGGTCTGGACAACCGCTCTCGGGCTGTCGGAAGCAAGATTTCCGCCTCCGAAGGGCATTTCGGAACTGAAAACCTTTACGTTGCCTTCGCTTCCGTAAAGAATCACCTTTTTGGAAAAGAAAGCAAGCCCGCAGACCGTATCCGCCGTTGAAACCGGCGTATAATATGCCGCAAGGTTCACGAGGAAATAAAAAGTCATATCAACCGAATAAAATCCGCGGTTGAAGGGGATTGGCTCCACTTCGAGGAACACGTTAAGTACTTCGACGCTTTTTGCTTTTACGGAAAGCGCCCGGTCAATTTTTGCCTGTTCGGTTTCGGTAAAATAAACCTGAAGATCCTCCAAGCAATCTTTGTCCGAGCATGAATCATAGATCCTTCCGGCGTCGATGCAGACTGCCTCCTTAAAGGCATTGCCGTTTGTCTTTTGCTCTGCCATAATAATCCTCCTGTCATAGTGATAAAGCTGCCTCTTGCTATAAAAGGAGGCGCGCTCAATACATTTTATGATTCGGAGCGATTTTTGTTCACATCAAAAAATCATATCGCAGATTATATCTTCAGTATGTACCGGATGAACCGCCTTTTCCGCAAGAAAAGCCGCGGTTTTTTTCGCTTTTTCCTCGCCGCAGTTTCCGAGGAAAACCCTGCAGAAAAAACTGCTTCCGGGGATTGCGGATTCGATGAAAAATCCGTTTTCATTTTTATCGATCCGATATTCCGTAATGCGGTTTCCGATTATGCTGTTTGCCGATTTTAAAACATCTGTGTACATTTTAAAAATCCTCCTCTTTTCTCTATGATTCGATTATATGCCCGGAGGGAGGAGAAAATCCAGCGGTAAAGTTTTACTATTCACAATTGGAATAAAAAATCCGCGTTTCATAAAACGCGGATTTTTTGCTTTTATCTTATCTTTCTTCCCTCGAGGTAATACCTTTTTTCATAAGGATGACCCATTGCAAAACTCTTCCGGACAAAAACGGAATTGTTCTTTATCATTTCAAAAACGCTGTCCCGGTCAAATTCACGGTAGCAGAACGCGATGCAGCCGGGATTTTTTCCGAGTTCTTCGCAGGTGTCCGCATCATGAACGTATTCGATGGATGCCTCCGGATGTCCTGCCAGCCAGCGGTCCAGAATGGGCTGTAATTCCTGCAGGGAGGGAAGCGCGGAAAGTTCAAGCTCCATTTCGGAAAGAGCCTTTTCCGGGTCGGAAACGCCGGAAAGAAGGCGGTTCATACATTCATAAGGCATTGCCGGATCATAGAGATTGATTATTTCCGCAAGACAGAATCTTGCGGGATGATTTTTCTGTTCTTCGGGCGAAAGATTTTTCTTCAGTTCCTCCCAAAAGCATTTTGCCGTTGCAAAGGAATGGTTTCCGTCGCCCATTGCAAAGGAAAAGGTTCCGCCGTTTTCCTCAAAAATTTCATAAAGAATGTCAGCGATTTTCCGGAACATTTCCTCGGTTTCAATTTTTGTTCCGGTGATATGTCCGCCGCCTTCCATAAGGTCAAAATCATAGATTTTCGGCATTCCCGCACACTCGTTTTTGAGCGTGCTCATGAGTTTATCCTGCTTATCCACAACGAGCATGAGCACGTGAGGAAGTTCCAAAGCCGCCTGCTTACGGATTTCAACCCTTGGCGCGACCCTTTTGATATCGGTCATTTCGGTTACTTTTATAAGTTTATCCGAACCGGGATTATAATCATACTGCTCAAGGTCAAAAGCTGCAACAAGGCCGTATCTTCTGCCGTCCGGGGTATCTCTTTCGGTGAAGATGAATCCGTCGCCGATTTCCTCAAGAGTTCCGTCGGAAAGATATTTTTCCATGGCGGCGGCGCGCTTTTTATAATCATTATCGCCGGAAAGAAGCCATGCCTCCGGAAGGGTCATGTGGAGGGTGGATGCGGATTCACCTACATAGGTGCGTACCCGCTCCCAATAATCCGGTTGTGCGGCATATTGGTCGCAGGCAAGAACGGCGTATTTTGAAAAATCTGTTCCGGATTTCGGCAAAAGAATATTCGGGATTTTAACGCCGAGCTTTTCAAATTTTTCCAGATAGTCCATAAAATAAACCTCCTGAAAGAAAAAGGCGGAACAGAAGTTCCGCCAAAGTTTTAATTATCAAAGAACGCGAACACGGAGAACACCATCGATTTCCGCAAGTTTTGCGGGAAGTTCCTCCGGAACATCCTCATCAAAGTCAAGAATTGTGTAAGCAACGTCGCCACGGGATTTGTTGACAAGGTTTTCGATGTTCAATCCCGCCGCGGCAACTTTTTCGGTGATGGTTCCGAGCATGCCGGGTTTGTTGTGGTTGATAAGGGTGATTCTTGCTCCGGCGGCTCTGGGGAAGGAAACAGCAGGAAGGTTGACGGAGTTTACGATATTGCCGTTTTCAAGGTAATCCATAATCTGTTTTGCCGCCATTTTTGCGCAGTTTTCGTCAGCTTCGGGAGTGCCCGCTCCAAGATGGGGAGTTGCAAGAACGTTCGGAAGTTCAAGCTGTTCAGCGGTGGGGAAGTCGGTGGCGTAAGCCTTTACTTTGCCGCTTTTGAGTGCTTCAACAACCGCTTCGTTGTTGATGACCGGGCCTCTTGCGTAGTTGATGAGATAAACGCCGGGTTTCATCATTTCGAACTGGGCTTTATTGATATAATTCCTTGTGTCGTCGGTGAGCGGAACGTGGATTGTGATATAATCGCAGGTTTTGTAAATTTCATCAACGTCGTTGGTGAAATTGAGATATGCCCGAAGTTCCTTCTTCCTTGCGGGAAGGAGGTAGGGGTCATAACCTATAACGTCCATTCCAAGGTCGCTGCAGGCTTTTGCCATTCTGGAACCGATGGAACCTACGCCGATTATACCGATTTTTTTGCCCATGATTTCCGGTCCGCGGAAGGCTTCTTTTCCTTTTTCAACTTCTTTTCCGGGTTCGGTGGTGTTAAGACCTTTTACCCATGCAGAAGCGGCTTCGACGTTTCTGGAAATCATTACGATCGCGGCGATGGTGAGTTCTTTAACAGCGTTTGCGTTTCCGCCGGGAGTGTTAAAAACAACAACGCCCTCTTCGGTAAGGCGGTCAACGGGAATTGTGTTGACTCCGGCGCCGACCCTGACAATCGCCTTGAGGTTTTTGCCCATGTCAACATCATGGAGCGGAGCGGAATGGACCATAATTGCGTCCGGCTGATCAAGAACGTCGGTGATGACATATTTATCCTTGTTATACATATCAAGGCCTGCCTGGCCGATTTTATTATAAGTATTGATAATATACATGAGATTATCTCCTTAAAAAAGATTATTCCCTGTATCCCTTTTCGAAATCCACCATGCACTGTGCAAGGCACTCAACGCCTTCGATGGGCATTCCGTTATAGATGGAAGCGCGGATTCCGCCGACGGAACGGTAACCCGCAAGGCTTATCATTCCGCGTTTTTTCGCCATTTCGAGGAATGCTTTTTCGGTTTCGTCATCGGGAAGGGTGAAAGTTACGTTCATAATGGAACGGCAGTCCTTTGAGGCAATGCCTTTATAAAGTCTGGAACTGTCGATTACGTCATAAAGCATCTGTGATTTTTTTGTGTTGAGTTTTTCAAGTTCGGAAACGCCGCCCTGTTCCTCAACCCATTTATAAACAAGTCCGCACATATAAATCGCAAAAGTGGGCGGAGTGTTGAGCATTGAACCGGTTTTATCCATGGTTTCATAGCGAAGAAGGGAGGGAACAACCGGGTCGATATCCTTAAGGATGGAACTGCGTTTATAGATTGCAACGGCAACTCCCGCTGGTCCCATATTTTTCTGTGCGCCGGCATAAATCAGATCGTAATCGGTTACGTTGATTTCCGTTCCGAGAATGCCGGAAGTCCAGTCGCCGATAAGCGGGGTTTTTCCGTGTTCCGGAAGTTTGCGGTACATTGTTCCGCAGGTGGTGTTGTTTCCGGTTATATGAAGATAGGCGCTTCCGGGAAGAATCATATCCTCGGTGATTTCCGGAAGAGTGCCTTCGGTATCAACAATTTTATAAGCATCGCACCATCGGGAAGCCTCTTCAAAAGCTTTTTTTGAAAAAACTCCGTTTACCGCATGGGCGGCTTTCTGACCTCTTTCCGCAAAGTTCATTGCAGCCATGGAGAACTGCATTGTTGCGCCGCCCTGACAGAAAACAACTGCGTAATCGTCCGGTATATTCATTATACGGCGGAGGGTAGCTTCGGTTTCATCCATTATTTCCATGAAGGGGCGAGATCGGTGACTCATTTCCATTACGCTGCAGCCTGCGCCGGGATAACATACAAGATCACGCTGGGCCTGTTCAAGAACAGAAAGCGGAAGAGCCGCCGGGCCTGCTGAAAAGTTAAAATGCCTTTCCATTTCTTCAAAAACACCTCCAGAGAAAAAATAATAATTGCCCCTATAATAAACATTTTTAAACAGGAAATCAAGTATATTCTACCAATTTTGTAGGGTTTGACGAAATTGTTATGAATATTTATTCACATTCACAACGGTTTTTCACCAAAACACAGTTGTTTTTCACCGAAAAACGATATTGAGAAAATGCGGGATTTGTGCTAAAATATAAAACAGAAGGGAGCTGATGCAAAAATGCCGAAGAAAAATTCCCGCAACACAAAAAGCAAAATCGTTGATGCGGCATGGCGCCTTTTTTATGAACAGGGCTATGACGATACGACAGTCGAAGATATAATCGAAGAATCCGGAACTTCCAAGGGTTCTTTCTATCACTATTTTGCCGGAAAAGATGCGCTTTTAAGCTCGCTTTCCTATCTTTTCGATGAAAAATATGAGGAAATCGAAGAAAACATCGACCCGGAAATGGGCTCATTCGAAAAACTGATGTATTATAACGAACAGCTTTTCGGAATGATCGAAAACCGCATTTCGATTGATCTTCTTGCTCGGCTTTATTCTTCCCAGCTTATTACAAAAAGTGAAAAGCATCTTCTTGACCGGAGCAGAACATATTATAAACTCCTCCGGCTTACCATAAAAAACGGTCAGGAAAAGGGCGAACTCCGGGATGACGTCACCACCGGCGAAATCGTAAAAGCCTATGCCCTTTGCGAACGTGCGCTTCTTTATGACTGGTGCATCTGCAACGGTGAATACGCTCTCCGTGAATATTCAAAACGCATGATGCCCATTTTTATGAGCGAATTCAGAAAGAAATGATTAAAAGCCGTGGCATTGCCATGTTTTTTTTAACATATGTGCAACGGATTTGAATTTTTTTGACACTATATTAACGGAGGTGATTTTATGAAAAAACTTTGCCTTGTTCTGGCTGTGCTTCTGATTTTCTGCTCCTGCGGAAAAGAACCGGAACCGGCGGTTCCTCCGGAGGAACCGGAAAACCCGATTTCGGAAAGTGTTCCGGAAAGCTCCGGAAGCGAATCAGTTCCGGAGGAAGAACCAGATGAAGATTCCGCGGAGCTTCTTGGAAAAGCCGGAAACACCGAAATTTATCAGAAAACTGTTGAAACGGGAAAAACAAGACCAAGCCTTGTTTATGGAAAAGACGGCGTTTTCAATTCAATAACGGAAATTTCTGAAATAGAATATTGGATAATAGACAGCGAAGATAATCTGCTTATTGAGCACCCGTTTTACGATTACAAATTCTGGGAAGCGGATGAAAACGCGTTTATAGATATCTACAAACTTGCTGGAATAGAAGGATGTTATTTGGGCAATTACTATTTATACAGTTTTGTTGATGGAACATTTAAGCTCGTTGAGTTTTATGAATCTGGAGAATACGAAATGGATGAGGCGATTCAAAACATAACTCCTTCAGGTTACAAAAGAACACAATATACATATAGCGTTGGTGATAAATATTCCGGACTTAATGATGACAAGGGAAATGTAATTTTTGAACCGATTTTTACATATATACGCATCCCATTTGTGGACAGATTCATCGTAAATACAAATAATGTTGATCATATGGATGGTTGGGAAGGATTCAGCGTTATGATGGATTCCGATAAAAACATACTATGCGCATATACAGATATTGATTTTTATGTTTTTGACGATGGTTCATATATAGGAATTGCACGTTATGTCGGTGGAAACGAAAAAAGTGGTCATATTCTTTATGATAAAGACGGAAATCCTATAGAATTAGGATATCGCTTTATTGATAAAGATGGAAATGAACTTAGCCAATGTCTGGGAACGGAATATCTCGTTTATTCGCTTGATGAATATGTTGAGAATTATCTGGATGAGTTTTTAACGGATTTCGACGGAAATATTCTTGACGTTACGGGAAGAGGTTTTATCTGCAAACCATAACTTGTGGAATAAAGTAAATATAACCAAAAAAGACAAATATATTTTGTAAAAACTGCAAAAACCCGCGGAATCCCGCGGGTTTTTATTTCTGCAAAATTGCCAGTTTACATATTGACATTTTTAAGTTATTATATATAATAGAGAAATTCGAACAGGAGTGTTTTTAATATATGGAAAAACAAGTTAAAAGAATCGGCATTCTTACTTCCGGCGGCGACGCACCGGGCATGAACGCGGTAATCCGTTCCGTTGTCCGTTCCGCAACAACCCGCGGAATCGAATGTGTCGGCATCAGAAGGGGATACAGCGGTCTTATTTCCGGTGACGTAATCCGTCTTGATTCCGACAGCGTTTCAAGAATCATCAACCGCGGCGGCACAATGCTTTATACCGCTCGCTGCGAAGAATTTATGACTGAAATGGGTCAGAGCAAAGCTGCCGCAACCTGCAAACAGTTCGGACTTGACGGAATCGTTGCAGTAGGCGGCGACGGTACCTTCCGCGGACTTCTTGCTCTTTCCAAACACGGCGTTTCCGTTGTCGGTATCCCCGCAACCATCGATAACGATATCAGCTGCACCGATTACTGCCTTGGTTACGACACTGCCGCAAACACCGCTGTTGAAGCAATCGACCGTCTTCGCGATACCATGCAGTCCCACGAACGCTGCTCCGTTGTTGAAGTTATGGGTCACAGAGCAGGCCACCTTGCTCTTTATGTCGGTCTTGCAACAAGCGCAACCGCCGTTCTTATTCCGGAAAAGGAATTCGACTTCGAAAAAGATGTTGTCGAAAATATCATCAAGGCAAGACTCGGCGGAAGAACCCATTTTATGATCATTGTTGCTGAAGGCGCTGGAAGCGCAGTTGAAATCGGCGATAAAATCCGCGAAGAGCTCGCTCTTGATACAAGAGTCACCATTCTCGGACATATCCAGCGCGGCGGAAGCCCTTCTGCCCGTGACAGAGTTACCGCAGCATCCATGGGTTACGAAGCGGTCAAGGTTCTTGCGGAAGGAAAAACCAACCGCGTAATCCGTTCCGTTTCCGGAAAATTTGATAACATCGATATCGCCGAGGCTCTCAATATGAAAAAAGGTCTTGACCAGGAACAGTACGAAGTTCTCGAGGGCATCACCGGTATTTATCATTGATAACAAAAAGGTATCCGTTTTCCGGGTACCTTTTTTTCTTAAAAATATTGCATTGGTTTGCATATAAGTGATATTATATAATTGTAAACTGCATGAAGGAGGCGAAAAAATGGCAACCGAAATCACCAACCATAAATGTCCGGCATGTACGGGACCTTTGCATTTTGCCGGCGCAAGCGGAATGCTTGAGTGCGATTACTGCGGAAGCAAATTCAGCGTTGAGGAAATTGAAAGACTCTATGCTGCAAACGAAGCGGAAGCGGCAGAAAATTTCGAGGAAAAGGAAGATAAGCCCTTCGAGGAAAACGGAACCGAATGGACCGAAAGGGAAGCGAAAAATCTCAGGACATACAGCTGTCCGTCCTGCGGAGCGGAGCTTATTTGCGATTCCACAACCGCGGCAACAAGCTGTCCCTATTGCGGAAACCCGACCGTAATTCCCGGTCAGTTCACCGGCGGACTTAAACCGGATCTTGTAATTCCGTTCCGTCTGAACAAGGACCAGGCAATTGCCGCTCTTCAGAAATATTATAGCGGAAAGGTCTTTCTCCCGAACGATTTCAAAAAACGCAACCATATCGAGGAGATAAAGGGAATCTATGTTCCGTTCTGGCTCTGTGATTGCGAAACGGAGGGAAAAGCTCTTTACAAAGGTTCCAACGTAAGAACGTGGCGCGAAGGGGATTATGATATCACAGAAACGACCTATTTTGATGTTCTGCGCGAAGGAAAACTTGATTTTGAGATGATTCCGGTGGATGCTTCCACAAAAATGCCCGATGAGCATATGGACGCCATCGAACCTTTTGATTACCGGGATCTCAAGCCTTTTTCCACCGCATATCTTCCGGGATTTTTCGCGGATAAATATGACGTAAGCCAGCAGGACAGCATGGAAAGAATCTCCGAAAGAGCGAAGAACAGCATAAAATCCGAACTTCGCGGAACCGTAAGAGGATATTCCATGGTGAGCACCATCAACGAAAACTATAACTTTAACAGTAAGGAAGTAAAATATGCTCTTCTTCCGGTATGGATGCTCAGCACAAAATGGAACGGCGAAAACTTCCTTTTTGCAATGAACGGACAGACCGGAAAGCTCATCGGCGATCTTCCGGTGGATAAAAAGAAATTCTGGGGACTTTTCGGCGCAATTGCCGCTCCGCTCGCAGTGATTTTTTCAATCATTGCGATTCTGCTTTGAGAGGAGGCGACCGGAATGACTAAAAAAATTGTTTCTTTGATTTTAGCTTTCGTTCTTGTTTTCGGAATAAGCGTTTCTGCATTTGCGGCAACCGGAGATGTTGCCTTTGATAAAATGGTCATCGATTATCCGGATATCCTCAGTTCCGAAGAGGAAGCGGAACTTGAAAACCGTGCATGGGAGCTTACAAAACAGTATCACTGCGGCGTTTACATAATGATAACCGATACTCTTGGCGGAATGGAAGCATGGGAGTTCAACGAGATGGTCTATGATGAGCTGAGCCTCGGCTATGGTTCCGAACGAAGCGCAATCGTCCTTCTCATTTCCACCGGTGAGCGGCAGTATGACATAATGGCCCATGGTTACGGAAACACCGTTTTCACCGATTACGGTAAGGATATCATGGCGGAAAGATTTGTTGATAATTTAGGAAACGACGATTGGTACGGCGGCTTCTGCGATTATATCGATACCTGCGACGAATTTTTTGTGGCAGATCTTGAAGGCGAACCTGTTGATGTGGGAACTGAAAGTTCCGGCGGAATCGGAATCTTCGGAGTTTTCATTGCAATCATTCTTGCCTGCCTTATCGCAATGGCAATCTGCCTTATTCTCCGTTCGCAGATGAAAACAGCAAGAAAAGCAACCGAAGCCCATAAATATGCAAAGGATCTTGCCCTTTCTCGCCAGTATGACAGATTCTCCCACCGTGACGTAATCAGAAGATATAATCCGCCTTCCGATAATGACAGCGGCGGAACAACCGTCAACAGCGGTGGCTTTTCCCATAAATCCGGCGGATTCTGATGAATAAATGGAAAAAAGCAGCCCGAAAGGGTGTCTCACTAAGGGATTTTATTCCTTGGAAAAATATCGGCATAGTTTGGAGAAATCCGGCTATGCCGATTTTTTCTGTTCCTGGGGCAGGGCGACTGCTCCGATGAAATTCCAATGGATGAGGATGGTCTGCTTTTTCGTTCTGGTACCCGGCACCTTCTCCGGCGTGAACACATCGATGCGCTCTACCAAGGCGCGGATGATCTCCGCATCCAGTTCCTTAACCTCGGTGTATTTCTTGACCTGTGCGAGGAAGGAATCGATGTTGAGCCGTTGGGTCTTTGCCTTGGCAAGGGTCTCACGCAGCACGATCACTCGTGCGGAGAGGTCTTTCTGCTCCTGCTCGTAGGTGGCGGTCATCTTGACGAAACGCTCATCGGAGATTTTGCCATCGAGGTTGTCCTCGTAGAGCCGTTGGATGATGCCGTCCAGTTTGGTGATACGCTGTGTGGATTGTTCCAATTCCCGGTTGCATTCACGGAACTGCCGATTGAGGTCACGCTCGTTTTTCTTGGTGAGTAGTTCCACAAATTCGGACTCCCGTTTACGCACAAAGGCAAGCATCCGGTTTATCTCCGTCAGCAGGATCTGCTCCACCTGCACATTGCGTATCTGGTGGGAGGTGCATTTTCCTTTCTGTTTGCGGTAGGTGGCGCAGACGAAATGCTCCTGCTCGTGTGTCCACCCTCTGGCTCGGACTTGGTACAGTTTCGCACCGCAGTCAGCGCAGAACAGCATCCCGGACAAGACCGGCATTTCTCCCATCGGCGTGAGCCTGCGTCTGCCGTTGCGGATATTCTGGACAATTTCAAAGGTCTCTTGGTCAATAATGGCTTCGTGGGTGTTTTCAAAAATTACCCATTCGGACGGGTCATTGTTGACCTTTTTCTTTGATTTGTAGGATTTCTTTTGGGTCTTGAAGTTGACTGTATGACCCAAGTATTCCATTTTTACCAGAATGTCTGCCACTGTGCGCTGTTGCCATGCGTAAATGTCCTCCGGCTCTCTCGCAGGCGTGTTGATGCCCATGCGGTGGAGATGCACAGTTGGAACGGGTATCTGCCTCTGGGACAGCGCCTTGGCTATCTGGGAAGGCCCCTTTCCGGCTACGCACATTTTGAAGATGTCCATAACCACATCGGCTGCGACCTCATCCACTATCCAGTGATGCTTATCGTCCGGGTCTTTGAGGTAGCCATAGGGAGGATTGGTACACAGCGGTTTGCCGGATTCACCTTTTGCCTTGAACACCGCACGGATCTTTTTACTGGTGTCCTTGGCATACCATTCGTTAATGATGTTGAGAAACGGAGTAAAATCGCTATCCTGCTGATTGGCGCTGTCCACACCGTTGTTGATGGCAATGAAGCGGACATCCGCGCCGGGCAGCAACACCTCGGTGTAGTAGCCTACCTTGAGGTAGTCTCTTCCCAGTCTGCTCATGTCCTTTACGATGACCGTGCCAACCTTGCCTTCGTCCACAAGAGTCATAAGGCGCTGCCAATCTGGGCGATCGAAGTTCGTGCCAGAGTAGCCATCGTCCACGAAAAACAAGGTGTTCCTGAAGCCGTTGTCATCGGCATACTTCTGGAGAATAGCCTTTTGATTCAGAATGGAATTGCTATCGCCCTGCAGTTCATCGTCACGGGAGAGGCGGCAGTACAGAGCCGAGATCTTATCCGTCGCAATAGTGGAGGACTGCCTATTCAATTGTTTCATGATATGCTCCTTTCCGACAGTCCTCAAGCGGGTACTACATATTCCCGTACTATTGCGGATAAGTCAAGGGTTATTTGCGGTCTTTGGTGTGAATTTTATGATAACGGCACGGCCTGCCGCACAGGCGATTATGCAGCCGCAGCCGTGTGTGGCGTCTGCGTATTTTCATCGTTCAGTATCATCCTTTTCACCTTATCGTAAAGGTGTTCTCTGACTCGGTCACTTTCAACGGAGACTACGGTGAAAATGGTATCACCGATCTGCATTTCTGTGACCCGGCTCGGTTTATTATTGGTAATGGTGTTCATATCCATATCTGTCTCCTTTCCGCCCCCGGTAGGGGGATCTAAATCTCTGTAGCTATTTTCCTGGACAACGGGCGTGGGGTCTCGTGTGCAAATTCGCATAAGTTTTAGGGGGAATAGCCCCTGCAGAATACTACCCACAGGGGCTCCCCGGAAATTATGCGGTCATCTGCATGACCTTGATAGCTTCGGAACGGGTCAGCTTGCCATCCAGGAACTCATATGCAAGATAGCCGATGCAACCCAACAGGGCGAACTTCTCGACCAGAGGACGGATGCAGACAGGACGGCGGTCCACAAGCCAATAGTAGCTGAAATCACCAAATGCGATAGGCTTGCTGCCGGATTCAGCGCCGGGCATATACTCGGAGATGTACACCTTCTTGCCCAGGATGGTGTCATTGGCGTGGTTCCAGATGTAGTTACCGGAATCATCCTTGAGAGTACGAAGCACCAGTGCGGTCTCATCGTTCATAACCCAGACTGCGTTGCGGCGGTACTCGGGTTTCACCGAGAAGAACAGTTTGACCACATCATCATAGGTCAGGATGTCCGTGGTCACACCCACATCAGCGCCACCGGTGTCTGCCAGAATGCCGGTGGGCATATGCTTGCCGGTGCCGTTAATGAAAGCCTCGTCCTCCGCTCTGCCGAAGTTCTTAGCAAGACGCTTTACCAGGTGGTCTTCCAGAAGGAAGGTGTTATCCTGGACGAAGTCCTCCTCCAACTTGAAGAAGGTAGCCAACTTATGGCTCTTGAGAATCAGTTCCTCAAAATCCTCCCTGCCGGTTGCCATAGGAATGGCAGCACCTTCGGGCACCCAGGTGGCTACATCCTGGTTGTTTGCGGTCTTGATATGAAACTGATTATCATAGGCGTGAACGGTGGACGCGATGCTGCGGAACAGACCTTCACGCACCAGGCGGGTATTGAACTTATTCTGGATGCCGGGAGTGAGAGCAAAAGCGCCGGTGTCGGAATCCACACCCTTATTCAGTGCATCGGTGCGGGTGGTAGTCTTGCCACGGAGCATATTCCAGAGGTCAGCTTCATAGGCACTGTCGGTGATATAGGGCAGTTTTTCGGTATAAGTAGTCATAGGTATTTCCTCCTTAGTGATGGTTAATGGGGTTGATGGTCAGACCGGTGGTCTTGCAGAAATCTGCCATATCAGCAAAATCCATACCAAACTCCAGTTCCGGAGCAGGATCGGCGCGGCAGATGCGGAACTCCTTGGAGAGTACCAGCGGGATGTTGTCACGGCTGTAGACGGTGACCTTGCTGTTTTTCTTGAGACGGCGCTCAATCATTTCTTTGATAAACATAGTAGCGATCCTCCTTCTATTAGTTAACGGTGATGACGGGTGCCTGAGTGATGCCGTGCTTCTGGAAAAAGGACTTCATCTGATCGAAGGTCTTGAAGCGGACGGTGGAGCCACCGCCGCGCAGCACATATTCGGACTGCTTGCGGAAGGTCACAGGGGTGCCATCGGGTTTGTACAGGATGAGGGTATCGTGGTCGGCGAAGTACTCCTGCAGATACTTCTGGGTGATTTCGTTGGTCATAATTGTTTCCTCCTTATTTCCTGTCGCAGGCGCTGCATACATACAGGCCGCGCTTGGTTTCGTTGATGTCCGCGCTGATACGCTTCAGCACCGTACCGCAGCGAGGGCAGTGAATATTGACGGTGTCAGCGGAACTGCGCTTGTTGGTACAAAGCCGGAAGAGGTTCGGAATCATTTCCTCAAGCCACATTCCGCTTTGGGTTTTGACTGTGCTACCTTTGAGGGTGGGGATCATAGCCATCTTCTCGGTGCCCTCCAGGTCACAGTCGATGAGGTGGTAATACCGGATATCTGTCATGGATTACACCTCTCGTTGCTGGAATTGAATTTGTGTCGCATTTTTCTGCTCCTTTCATTGGTTTTGGGTGTATGGGTCACAGGGTGCTACGCAATCATAGGCACCGCCTCCTTTCTGCTTGGGGCAATGTGGCAAGTAATTATGGTTGTTTTCAAGAATTGTTTTCCTATAGAAAAAACCTATAATCATCTGCCACATTGCCCCAAGCCGTGTGATTTATGTCAGCGGCGGAGCATCGAACTCGGAAATGAGCCGATAGCCGATGAGCATCGTGGTTTTCTCACCGCCGTACTTGGGGCGCTTGCGGACTACTTGGGCAAAAGCCTGCAGACCCTGCTTGAAGTTTTTCATGCCCTCCGTGTAGCTGCCGTTCTCCTGGCACCATCCCTTATACCGGGCATAGACCGTGGAGGTCAGTTCCTCGGCTGCCTCGTCCGCCACGAGGTTGTCCTCAAAGAACAGTGCCATCTTGTCGCTGTCGTGCTGATAGCGGTCAGTGGCATCCTTCACGGATTTGGGGAGAAACAGTCCCTCACTCTGGAGCAAGCGGTATCCCTCAAGCAGCCAGTTGAGAATGGCACTCTGGACACCCTCCTCGGCAAAGCGGCGTTTCAGTGTGGTGTCACGGGACCGCTCATCGAAATGTCGGTCAAACGGGATAATGATGATGCGGTCACTGGAGAACAGGGTCATATCGTTGATGACCGGCAGGAAGTTGGTGTTCACATAGATCTTGAATTGAGGTTGGAAATCGAAGCTGTTCTCATGTAGGAAACGGGCATTGAGGGTGTCGTTGCCGGTCATGGCTTTCACCTTGGCGGCATCCAGCACCATCCCTTTTCCAGGCTCCGGGATGTTCACGAAGCGGACACCGGCAAGCCGAGCCACATCCTCACTGGGCTGTGAGCCGTTGGTATAGCTTTTCATAGCAATGGTCTCCGGGCGGGAGGCACAGCCATAATCTCCGAGAACTTTCAGTACGCTCTCACAGAGGGTGCCCTTGCCATTGCGTGTGGTCACTCCGTAGAGGATGGTCATGCACTCGTGGCGGGTATCCCCGGTAAGGCCGTAGCCGAGTATCTTCTGCAGGAACTTCGCCCGGTCAGCATCACCGCTCATAATCTCGTCAATGTAGGTAGCGAAACGCTCCGAGTAAGCCGTTGGGTCATACACCACGGGACTGATTTTTGTGAGGAGATCGGCACTGCAGTGTTCGGTGAATTCCCCGGTGTCGATATGCAGAGTGCCATTCTTGCAGTTGAAGATGTAAATATCCGCATCAAAACTGCCATACGGGATCGGATGATATACCTGGGCATCCTTGAGGATGTTGACCCGATTGGAGTGGCTCTGCCACCGGCTGGCATATTTCATATAGGACTTTCGTTTGTCCTCATCCCGAATCTCAAGGGCGAAGGTGTACATGAGGTCTGCCAGTTCCATGCAGTATTTCATGGCTCGGAGATTGCCGGTGTCTGGCTGCCAGATGCCGTCCTCGTAGTAAAACCACATCTTCCGCTCCGGCACATAGCGCAGTTGGTCTTGGTAGAAGTCCGCGAAGATGTGACCGGCACCTATGTCGTTCCACGGGTACTTGGAAGAGTCCATAGGGTCAAGTTCCTTCAGCCGATCCACACCGAAGTCCTCGACAGCGGAGCGTGGGATGATGGGTTTGTAGTAGTCGGTCATCCGAGCCACCGCTTTTTCGATGGAGATGTTGCCGTAGGTGTCCGCTCCACGGTACTCATCCCATTTCTCACGCATCAGGCAACTCTGCCGGAACAGCCTGTCCATCTGCGCCTTGTCACCGCTGCACCAGAATGCCAGCGTAGCAACGAGGGCGGCATCCGCTTCGCTCTGGCTCTTGTAGCCGGTAATGTCCCCATCCCACAGCCTGCGGAACTTCTCGCCATTCCGGGCAGCAGTGGCTTTGGCAATGACTGCTTCATCACTGAGGTAGCTTTCGCCGGGAACAGCCACAGTCGGAGTAGGCGGTGTAGGACGGCGCATATAGGTGTCGAGTAGCCAGACGAGAGATTCGGCCGTTTCCACTACATCATTCTCCGTGAGGGCGTTGCCGGTGACGGTGAGGAATCGGTTGGCGTGACCAGGGATGTAGACCTCGATGTCACCCTTCTTGATGTAGTAGGTTTTGGTATCGTAGGTGAAGCCGTCCGGCAGTAGACAGAAGATGCGGATCCCTGTGCCGGAGGGACTGACCTCGATATAGGTCACACCGAAGCTGTCTACGATGGTCTGCGCCCAAGGGAGCAGTTTGTCCTCCTCGATGCAGTGGTCGAGGTCGATACCCACGATCCTCCCGTGGACACGGATGCCGATGCCGTCATAGCCTGTTGCGGATGCCGCAGTTTCAAAGGCTGTGAAGGTGGCAGGGTCGCTCACGCTGGCTCTGCGTGTTGTCCCCGGCATATATGGCACTTTGGTCTGGCTGCCGTCCCGCAGTTCATATTTCCAGTTGCAGAACTGACCGTTGTCCTTTAAGTACTGCGGTATTTTTTCTAATTGAACTTGCACTGTGTGTGCCTCCTTTCGATTTTGTGTTGCCCCTTACAGTTGGCACTTGGTCAGCAAGGAGCCGTTTTGACGAAGGTTTAGAAAAATTTCTTCTTACACCCACCACTGCGGATGAGAATGCCGTTTGGGAAAAAATTCGGAAAAACTTCTTTCCTCACTTACCACCGGACATGAGAAGTTCGGTTGGTCCCCAAAATCTTGAAAATTTCTTCCCTCTACTCCTCTTTGGAGATGGGTGGCGCGTTTTGACGAAGGAAATTCATATTTTTATATGAAATTTCTGCTGCCCCCGTTTACATAGGAGAAATGTCAACCCCCACTACCCACCGGACATGAGAGTGCCGTTTTTTCAATGAAACTCAAAATTTTCCGCAATCCTCTGCCTATAAGCGGAAAATCCATCCGAATCACCCCCCCTTTCGCTCAAAAAAGAGCAG
The DNA here is from genome assembly GCA_017399625.1 of Oscillospiraceae bacterium. Lineage (GTDB taxonomy): Bacteria > Bacillota > Clostridia > Oscillospirales > Ruminococcaceae > UMGS1668. The sequence goes on along the minus strand of JAFQBT010000031.1, from coordinate 4,671 downwards.
AAGTTTTTTCTGTCCTCCCACTTATCCACTGCGGATAAAAATGCCGTTTGGCCGAAAACTTTTGAAAAATATGTTTCTTACTACTTAGCCACGGCAGAGGGCATTTTTTGCCGGGGTAGTCGAAAAAAGAGCAAAAATAAGCCTTCCCACAGAAAAATTCTGTGGGAAGGCTGCTTGGTGTTGAAAAGTTCACATTTGCGTGATATAATATTTTTATATGTGATTGAAAACACGCACGGAGGTGTAATATGGCTGTTAGTTATAAAAGACTGTTCCACCTGCTGATTGAAAGAGATATGACTACAACAAAGCTTCAGCAGCAAGCCGGATTTTCCTCAAATATCATCCCCCGTATGAAGAAAAACGGGTATGTATCCTTAGATACGATTGAGAGTATCTGTCGCACGCTAAATTGTGGTGTGGATGATATTCTGGAATTTGTGCCGGGCAACGGCGAAGAACAGTAATGCTTCGGCATAGAAAGAGGTAAAATTATGGCAAGAGTGGCGAAAAAGAAAGAAGAAGCGGTTTCCTTGGAGACCGTATTGTGGAACTGCCGTGTGGCTCTCCGTGGTGTTGGCAGTACTGATAAAAATAGAGATGCCGTCATTGGCCTGTGCTTTTTGAAGTTTGCCGGTGATAAGTTTGAAAAGCGCCGTGCGGAGTTGATTGCTCAGTATGGTGATATTCCTGCATTTTTGGAAAAAGCCTCTTTCTATAATGCGGTCAATGTGTTCTACCTCAAGGAGACTGCCCGTTGGGCCTATATCGTAAAGAATGCCGGTGCCAATGATATTGCCGTTATTCTCGACCAGGCTATGGCAGATATTGAGGAAAGCAATCCTGCGTTGAAGGGGGCATTGTCTCTCAATCTGTATGCTACCCTCGGTGCGCCGAAGGAGAAAATCAAACAGCTTATTGATGAGGTCAATAAAATCGATGAGTCCCGTTTCCATGAAGAAGATCTCATCGGTCGTGTGTACGAATACTTCCTGCAGGTATATGCCGCCTCCGGCACCAAGGAAGATGGTGAATTTTACACCCCGGCGTGTGTTGTTCAGTTGATTGCTGAAATGATCGAGCCCTACAGTGGTGTGGTATATGACCCTTGCTGTGGCTCCGGCGGTATGTTTGTACAGTCCCATAAGTTTGTGGAAAGCCACCACGGAAACCGCAAAAATATCTCCGTCATCGGACAGGAAAGCGTTCAGGAGACCTGGCGTCTGTGTAAGATGAACCTGGCTATCCGTGGTATTTCTCATAACCTGGGCGAAAAGAATGCCTCCACCTTTACCGAGGATCTGCATAAGGATAAAAAGGTCGATTTCATCATGGCAAACCCGCCCTTCAACCTCAAGGGGTGGCGTGGCGAAGATCAGTTGCTCGATGACCCTCGTTGGCAGGGCTATGGCGTTCCTCGTGTGTCCAATGCGAACTATGCCTGGATTCTGCATATGATTTCCAAACTGGATGTTTCCCACGGCATTGCTGGATTCCTTCTGGCAAATGGTGCTTTGAATGACCTCGATGAATATGAAATCCGCAAACAGCTTCTGTTGAATGACAAGATCGAGGCTATTATCGTTCTGCCTCGTGATATGTTCTATACCACCGATATTTCCGTCACTCTGTGGATCGTGAACATGAACAAGAAGGCCGGCACGGTCAATGGCCGACAGGTACGTGACCGCCGTGGTGAAGTGCTGTTCATGGATTTGCGCCGTTGGGATCAGAACACCGAAGAAATTGTAATCGATAAGGGAAAGAAAAAGAAAAAGACCGTTTTGACTCCTGCGCAGATTGCGGATGTCAAAAAGGTCTATGATGCGTGGCAGAGCGTGGATACCATTCTCTATGCGGATGTGCCGGAATTCTGCCAGTCTGTGAAAATTCTGAAAAAAGACAAGGTGCACCCAGAGGACGTTTCCATCGAAGATAAGGACTTTTCTTTGGCACCGAGCAAATATATTGAGTTCATCGATCACGATCTCGATATTGATTATGCAAAGGAAATGGCCCGCATTCAGGACGAAATGCGCCTGCTGATGGTATCGGAGGAATTGTCGCAGTCAATGCTCAAGGACGCGTTTAGGGGGATTGGCTATGGCATTGACTAATGTTAGGCTGGGAGATTGCATTGAAGTTTTTAATGTATCCTGTGGAATTCCGAACTTTACTGTTTATGATGTTTCGGGGGTTAATAGAGACAAAGAATTCTTTGAGCCTTCAAAACAAGTCGGTGAAGACACCAGCAAATACAAGATTGTTCCACCAAACTATTTCGCTTGCAATTTGATGCATGTAGGCAGAGATGTCCTTTTGCCTATTGCGTTGAATCATTCTGGTAACAACAAGTACGTTTCTCCTGCTTATACTGTGTTTAGAGTTAAGGAAGATGCCCCGGTTCTAAAAGAGTATTTTTTTATGATGCTAAAATCCGATGAAAGGGATCGCTACTTCTGGTTTCATACAGATGCATCAGTACGTGATGGCATGTCTTGGGATGATTTTTGCGATTTGGAAGTTCGATTGCCATCAATTTCTGTACAGCAGAAATATGTGGATATTTACAATGCCATGCTCGCTAATCAGCATAGCTATGAGCAGGGACTGGAAGATTTGAAACTGGTTTGCGATGGGTATATCGAGAACTTAGGAAAAAACCTCACAGCTGAACCGATTGGTAAGCATCTGATTCTTTCCGATAAGAGAAATGATTTAGGATTAGGCGTAGATTCAGTAAGAGGATTGGCCGTTTCAAAAGAAATGATACCTACAAAAGCTGATATGGATGGTGTGGGTTTATCAAATTATAAACTTGTACCACCCCAGCACATTGCGTATGTTCTGGATACATCACGCAGAGGAGATAAGGTCTCTCTTGGTTTTAATAATACCGAAGAGACATATTTAGTTTCTTCGATATCAACTGTCTTCACTACAGATAAAACACATTTGCTGCCGGATTATCTGATGTTGTTTTTCACGAGAAGTGAGTTTGACAGATATGCTCGGTTCCATTCATGGGGAAGCGCAAGAGAAACCTTTGACTGGGATGAAATGTGTGATGTACATATCCCAATCCCGGATATTGAGGTGCAACAGTACATTGCGAATATATTCGTTGTCTATCAGTTGCGCAAGGAGATCAATGAGCAGTTGAAAGCACAAATTCGGGATATCTGTCCGATTCTGATAAAAGGTTCTATTGACGAGGCATCTGCCTGAAAGGAGGGCATATGGCATATTACACCGAGCGTCACGGTATGCGAAGACCCGTGGCTAAAACCTACGATATATCCATAGAAAAGTATGCTCTGCTGCTCCATTGCTGCGAGAAATACTACAACAACCTTGCGTGGAAGTATCCTGCGCAGTGCCCGGACGGACAAGGCTGCTGTGGCATCGACCATGAGCAGTTCCGTTTGGATCTGCGATATGAGATCCCTACACTCTATCGTGACGATGCAGACTGCATTGCTGTTCCGGCTACCCGCCACAATGTTTTTGATGGAACTACCCAGTCAGAGTATGACCAGTATGCATTACTCGATCTCATTGAATTTTTCGCAGAGAATGTCCATGATGTGGTTGTCGGCGGTTTTCACAGTTATTGGGGTCATCACCATTTGACTTGTCAGAACAGCCGGAATGTTTGCGCTCAATTCCGGGATGAAATCAACGATATTTTCCGTAAGACCGGTCTGTTGTACGAATTGAATACCGATCTGCAAGTGGAACGCATCATTGAAAACAGCCCGCTCACTCCGGCGGTCGAATCCGCTATTGCCGCAGTAGGTGAGGCGGGAACCCGTGAACTGCTGCAAGAAGCTATCATGCTCCACAGGAGTCCTTATCCGGCAGATATCCGGGATGCGGTGGAGAAACTTTGGGATGCTTATGAGCGCCTTAAGACTTACTACACCACTATGAACAAAGCCAAGTCTGCTGAAAAGATCGTTAACGATATGGCTGCCGGGCAAGCACCCTATGTTACATTGTTTGATATGGAGTTTAGAGCGCTTACAAAGATCGGTAATGATTTCAGAATCGGGCATCACGAAACCGATAAGGTGGAAATCACTGACGTCCGGTATTACGATTATTTCTTCAATCGATGCTTGTCCTTGATTGCTCTGGCAATCCAATATTTACAGTAAAGGAGGTATCCGCGTGGACTATACATTCATAAAAGGTCAATTCACCGAATCGCAGTTGGAAGAGGCCATTATTGCTCTGTTTGAGCAGCAAGAGTATACCTATGTCCACGGTGAAAGTATCCACAGAAAATACGAGGATATTTTGCTTCTGGATGACCTTCGTGCATTTATGCAGACCCGCTACGCCAAGGACGGATTGAGCGAAGTGGAAATGCAAAAAATCATCAATCGGCTGCAGTTGATTCCGGCCTTTCCTCTATACAGTGGAAACCGTGAAACCTTCTGGCTCATCAACGAAGGATTTGACCTCGTGCGTGATGACCTCAGCAAAGTGGCTCTCCATATTGACTATATCGATTTTGATAATCCCAAGAACAACATCTTCAAGGTAGTCAACCAATATTCCGTACAGGGTGAGCGTTTGCGCCGTCCCGACCTTTTGGTGTTCATCAATGGCATCCCCATTGCCATCTGTGAGTTCAAGTCGGCCATCAGTGAGGATACCACGGTG
>JAFQBT010000030.1 GCA_017399625.1 Oscillospiraceae bacterium | reverse complement strand
GGCTTTGCCCTCCGGGATACCTGTAATCCCTCTTTCGTCTTTTCTGCAACAAGTTGCAGAAAATCCACCTTCCCCTCTGGGAAGGCTGAACGGCTGATTTTAACGGGATGGGATTGCAATCCCTCCGTCTGCTTCGCAGACACCTTCCCCTCAAGGGGAAGGCTTTGCCCTCCGGGATACCTGTAATCCCTCTTTCGTCAGCCTTCGGCTGACACCTTCCCCCAAGGGAAGGCTGAACGGCTGAATTTAACGGGATAGGATTACAATCCCTCCGTCGCCGTTGGCGACACCTCCCTTTACACAAGGGAGGCTTTTTCCCTCCGGGAAGTTTTTTGCTTTTTTCTATTTAATTCCCGCAAAAATTCCGTTTTTTCGCGGTTTTTGCAAATAATTGCAAACAGAAATACTCCAGACCGAATTTTCGGCGTGGAAAATCAAAAAAATATAAAATTGTTCCGGTCACATTAATTATTAATATTGTAATTATTTTACACGGAAATGTCAATAAAAATTCAGATAGTTAAAAATAAATTCAAAAACCTTGCTTTTTTCTTAATATGCCGCTATGATATTTTTCAGAACAGAAAGTGAGGTGACCCCCTTAAAAAAATGAAAGAGGTCATGATTTTTACGGACGGAGCCTGCTCCGGAAATCCCGGTCCCGGAGGCTGGGGAACAATTCTCCGTTTCGGCGAACACGAAAAGGAACTTTCCGGCGGCGAAGCCGAAACCACCAACAACCGTATGGAGCTTATGGCTGTCATAAGCGGGCTCGAAGTTCTTAAGGAACCCTGCCGGGTCACAGTAGTGACGGATTCAAAATACGTTTCCGACGCGGTTACAAAAGGCTGGGCGGAAGGCTGGCGCAAAAAAGGCTGGAAACGAAGCGGCGGCGCGCCTGCGCTCAACCCGGATCTCTGGGAAAGGCTTCTCAATCTTCTTGCGGTGCATGAAGTGCGGTTTCAATGGATAAAAGGGCACGCCGGTCACCCGGAAAACGAACGCTGCGACGCAATGGCCGTTGCCGAATGGCAGAAGCTGAAATAAGCCTTCGAAAAGCCCCCTTGTCTAAAGGGGGGTGGTTTTGGCTTTGCCAAAACCGGGGGGATTCTGTTGAAATTACCGGCTGAATTTAACGGGATGGGATTACAATCCCTCCGTCGCCGTTGGCGACACCTCCCTTTGCACAAGGGAGGCTGTTCGTCCTATTTTAACGGGACAGGGTTTTCCCCTCATCCGTCAAAACCTTCGGTTTTGCCACCTTCCCCCAAGGGAAGGCTGAATAGCTCAGCGGAAAGCTGCCCTCCGGGAAAGGCTTTTCAACCGGCGGTTGAGCGGATAATCAACGGACGGTTGTTTTTTCGGCGGCGGAATCAACTTTTGATACATTCATTTTCGTCTTTATGAATGGTAAAATTCTGTCATACAAAGACGAAAGGAGATTTTTGTTATGGATACTATCGGAAAAAGAATTTCTGAAAACAGAAAAGCAAAGAACATAAAGCAGGACGAACTTGCGGAGATACTCATGGTTTCGCCCCAGGCGGTGAGCAAATGGGAAAACGATATTTCCTGCCCGGATATTTCCCTTCTCCCGAAACTTTCGGAAATCCTCGGGATCACCGTTGACGAACTTCTTTCCGGAAAGAAGGAAAAGCCGGTTGCCTATGTTCCGGAGGAAAAGCGCCGGGATATCAACGAAATGATGTTCCGGATCGTTGTGGATTCCGCCGAAGGCGATAAAGTCCGGGTGAACATTCCCTGCGCAATCGTTAAAATTGCTCTTGAATGCGGGATTGATCTTCCGCAGATTTCCGGGAACGATTCCCTCAACAGCGCGGTGAAAAACATCGACCTTGCGAAGATTTTTGAAATGGTCGAAAAAGGCGCCATCGGAAACCTTGTTGAGGTAGAAAGTGCCGACGGCGACATCGTCAGCATTTTTGTGGAATGAAGCCATGAGAATAAAAATAATTGATAAAGAGCAGAATTTTTCACTCCGATTGCCGACGGGACTTTTGCTGAATCAGTTTTTTGCTTCGCTTTTTCCGCTTTTCATCAACCGGAAGCTGAAAAAATATAAAATCCGGCTCAGCGGTTCCATGTGCCGGAAATTTGTCCGCGGTTTTTACAAAACCCGGAAGCATTTCGGCGGAAAGCTCGAGCTTGTTGAAGTGGAATCCGCCGACGGAAGCTTTGTTAAAATCATACTGTGAATGCGGCGCAAATTATCCGCATGCAAAAAAACTCCCCGGATGAGGAAATATTATTAATTGAAAGTGGAAAATTATTTTTGGGGATACGGATTCTTCGCTTCGCTCAGAATGACATTACCGCGCCACGGTAGGGAACGGATAAAAAGCCCCCCTTGTTAAAGGGGGGTGGTTTTGGCTTTGCCAAAACCGGGGGGATTCTGTTGAAATTACCGGCTGAATTTGGCAGGATGGGATTGCAATCCCTCCGTCTGCTTCGCAGACACCTCCCTTTGCACAAGGGAGGCTGTTCGTCCTATTTTAACGGGACAGGGTTTTCCCCTCATCCGTCAAAACCTTC
>JAFQBT010000029.1 GCA_017399625.1 Oscillospiraceae bacterium | reverse complement strand
GATAAGAAAAGTTCCAAAAATAATTTTTTTCATCATGGAAACAACGCCGTGATATCTCATGTTTCCGGAAATCTGAACAAGGATTTTTCTTTCTCCGAGAGAAATTTTTTTCTTCAAAAAAACCGAAAAAATGGTGAAAATCGACATAAACCCAAGTCCGCCGATTTGTATCAGGAAAAGAAGGACAATTTGACCGAAGCGCGACCAATAAAGATATGTGTCCTTTACTGCAAGACCGGTTACGCATGTGGAACTTGTTGCGGTGAAAAGCGCAGTCAAAGGGTCTGTCCAGTTTCCGGTTTTTGACGAAACCGGAAGACAAAGCAAAAAAGTTCCTGAAAGAATTACAACCATAAAGCCAAGCGCAAGAAATTGGGAATAGGTCAGTTTTTTATAAATTTTTCTGAACATTTCAAACCTCAAAAAAAACGTTTATACCTAATGTTAACACCAAAATCTGAATTTGTCACTAAAAACAAAAAGAGTTTCAATTACTTATAAAAAACTTCAAAATAATTTCTTTATTGTTATGCAAATTTTCCCTTTTTGAATAACCGAAATTTAACCGACAATATTAAAATGTGTAAGTTATATGAAAAGCGAGGTTCAAGATGTTTAAATTCACCGGTTTTTCCCAAAGGGCAAACTCAGCAATAAATTCCGCAATGGCGGATGCTTCCGTCCTTGGACATTCATTCGTCGGAACGGAACATCTTCTTTGCGGAATATTAAGAGAAACGGATATTCCGGAATATAAAAGTTTTGAGGATTGCGGGATAGGTTATGAAAAAATCATGGGTCTCCTTCTCGAAAATATCGGAAGGGGAACCCGTTCAAATCTTTCTCCGGCGGATTTTTCGCCCCTTTGCAGAAAGATTCTTGAAAATTCCCTTGCAAGCGCAAAGCGGAGCGGTTCCCTTGCGGATATCGGAACGATTCTTTCGGAAATCCTCCGGGAGGAGGACTGTACCGCGGTGAAATATATAAAGCTCCTGGGATGTGATATAAATTCCCTTTTCAGGGAGGTCAATTCCGCGCCGCTCTCTGCCGAAAATCTTCCCCGGGAACGCCAGAAAATAAAAACCCCCGGCCTTGATAAATACAGCCGTGACCTCACCCGCCTTGCAAAAGAAAACGCCTTCGACCCGGTTATCGGAAGGGAAAAGGAAATCACAAGGGTGATACAGATTCTTTCCCGCCGGACGAAAAACAACCCCTGTCTTATCGGGGATGCCGGAGTCGGAAAAACCGCCATCGCCGAAGGAATCGCCCAGCGGATGGCAAAAGGCGAAGTTCCGGAAAATCTCAAAAACCGAAGGCTCTGCTCCCTCGATTTATCCCTTATGATTGCCGGAACAAAGTACCGGGGAGATTTTGAGGAGCGAATCAAGACTGTAATCGACGAAGTTATACGCTCGGGTAATATAATCCTGTTTATAGACGAGGTGCATACCATAGTCGGAGCAGGCGCTGCAGAGGGCGCAATCGATGCTTCCAACATCCTGAAGCCCCAGCTTGCAAGAGGGGAACTCCAGCTTATCGGCGCAACCACCACAGAGGAATACCGTAAATTTATCCGGAAGGAATCTGCGCTGGACCGTCGTTTTCAGAGCGTTGACGTTGAGGAACCGGATGCAAAAACCGCGGTCAGGATACTTGAAGGGCTCAAGGACCGCTATGAAAAATTCCATAAAATAACCATAACAGAATCCGCAATCAAAGCGGCGGTGCGTCTTTCGGTGCGCTATCTTCCGGAAAAGCGCCTTCCGGATAAGGCAATCGACCTCATCGACGAAGCCTGCTCACGAAAAACCATCCGGAACATTTCTTCCCGGGAAAATTTCAGCCATGCAGTTTTTGCGGAGGATATTGCGGAAGTTCTTTCCCTTGCAACCGGAATCAGTGTCGGAAGAATAACCGAGGACGAAAGCAAAAGGCTCCTCAATCTCGAAGAGGAACTTCACAAAAGGGTCGCCGGTCAGGAAAAGGCGGTTTCCGTCGTTGCAAAAGCGATCCGCCGGAACAGGGCAGGTCTTCGTGATCCGAAGCGACCCATCGGGATTTTCCTTTTCACCGGTCCTGCGGGAGTTGGAAAAACGGAACTTTCAAAAGCTCTTGCGGAAGAACTTTTCAGCGACGAAAAAGCGCTTATCCGATTTGATATGTCCGAATATTCTGATAAGGCTTCCGTCACAAAACTCATCGGTTCGCCGCCGGGATATATCGGTTATGATGACGGCGGAAAACTCACCGAAGCCGTTCGCCGCCGACCTTATTCCGTTCTGCTTTTTGATGAAATCGAAAAAGCCGACCCGAGCGTTTATAACCTTTTCCTCCAGCTTATGGACGACGGAAAGCTCACCGATTCCCATGGGGTGAACGTGGATTTCACAAACTGCGTCGTGATAATGACCTCCAACATCGGCGCGGAATTTATCGGAAAGGGAAGAAGCCTTGGTTTTTCGTTTCTTGACGAGGCGGGAAAAAATGATTTCAACGGCAAGGCGGTTTTTGGTGAAATGAAAAAAGTTTTCCGCCCGGAATTTATAAACCGAATTGACGAAACGGTTGTTTTCGAAAGGCTTGACGAATCCGCCGCGAAGAAAATCGCAAAAAAATATTACGGAAAACTTGAAAAGCGCCTTTGCGAAGCGGGAATCTCCGCGGATTTTTCCGAATCCGCCATCAACAATGCGGTGAAGAACGGATTTTCCCCGGAAAAGGGAGCAAGACCGCTCCAGAGATATATCCGCGAGGCGGCGGAGGATCCCATTTCCGAAATGCTTCTTTCCGGAACAATTTCCCTCGGCGACAGAATAACCTGCGAAGAATCCGCCGAAGGAAAACTTCTTTTCAAAAAAGCGCAGGAAATAATGGCTTGAAAAGGCCCCCTTGCCTAAAGGGGGCTGGATTTTTTAACCGCTTGCGGTTAAAAAAGACTGGGGGATTCTTTTACGCAGACGAAACAAAAAACGGAACGCTGAGGACAGCGTTCCCTGCGGTAATAACAAAATCATAAATAAAAAAAGACCCGCAGAGCGGGTCTTTTTTTGCTTACTTAAGCGCGATTGCCTCGATTTCGATGGAAACTCCTTTCGGAAGAGCCGCAACCTGAACGCAGCTTCTTGCGGGGAAAGGTTCGGTGAAAAATTCCGCATAAACCGCGTTTATTGCGCCGAACTGCGCCATATCGGTGATGAAAACGGTGGTTTTGATAACATTATCAAGGCTGCTGCCGCCGGCTTCGATAACCGCTTTAAGGTTAAGGATGGCCTGCCTTGTCTGTTCGGAAATATCGGAACTGATACTTCCGTCCGGAGCGACCGGAATCTGTCCGCTTGTAAAAATCATTTCGCCAAGATCAATTGCCTGGGAATAAGGTCCGATTGCCGCCGGGGCTTTTTCGGTATGGATTCTGTTCTTTTCCATTTTTGTTCCTCCGCATAAATCAAAAGCGTGCAAAAAAGCACGCCTTATTTTCTGGAGCAGGTAACGGGAATCGAACCCGCCTCTGTGGCTTGGGAAGCGACCGTTCTACCGATGAACTATACCTGCATTATGTATAATATTATCTTGCAAATCGCCGGAAATGTCAAGATGGATTCTGTCGATAAAATCTAAAATTGACAAACAGCGGAACAGGGTATATTCTTTATTTATATATCCCGAACAGGAGGACGCAAAAATGAAAACAATAACTCTCGGCTCAACCGGAATTGTAACGCCCCAGAACGCGTTCGGCGCTTTGCCGGTTCAGCGCGACGATATGGAAACTGCTGTAAAAATCCTTCGCAGAGCATACGAAGGCGGAATGACCTTTTTCGATACCGCAAGAGCCTATACCGACAGCGAAGAAAAAATCGGAAACGCCCTTTCGGATGTCCGCGAAAAAATCTTCATCGCAACAAAAACCGCCGCCACAACTCCGGAAGGCTTTTGGAAGGATCTTGAAACCTCCCTTCGCCTTTTAAAAACCGATTACGTCGATATTTACCAGTTCCACCAGGCTTCCCGGTGCTATAAACCCGGCGACGGCACCGGAATGTATGAAGCAATGCTTGAAGCAAAAGAACAGGGCAAAATCCGCCATATCGGAATCACCGCCCATAAAATCAAGGTTGCGGAAGAAGCGGTTGAAAGCGGACTTTACGAAACTTTGCAGTTCCCGCTGAGCTATCTTTCCGGCGAGCAGGAACTTGCCCTTGTTGAAAAATGCCGGGAGAAAAACATGGGATTCATTGCCATGAAAGCCCTTGCCGGTGGACTTATCAACAAATCCGCTGCCGCTTTTGCCTGGATGCAGCAGTTTGAAAACGTCCTTCCGATATGGGGAATCCAGCGCATGACCGAGCTTGAGGAATTTCTCGGATATTTTGAAAATCCCGCGGAAATGAAAGGCGAACTCCTCGAAATTATCGAAAAAGACCGGGCGGAACTTGCGGGAGATTTCTGCCGCGGCTGCGGATACTGCATGCCCTGTCCTGCGGAAATCCAGATCAACGACTGCGCGAGAATGTCGCTTATGATCCGCCGCGCGCCTTCAAAAGGCTGGATCTCCGAAAAATGGCAGGCGGAAATGGCAAAAATCGAAAACTGCATCCATTGCGGAAAATGCCATACAAAATGCCCCTATGGACTCAACGCCGCTGAACTTCTTATCAAGAATCTTGAGGATTACAAAAAAATCCTTGCCGGAGAGGTGGAAGTTTAATAACCTCCCTCTGATGAGGAAAAGCGATTTTTTTACGGTAGGGCGGGGGCTTGCTCCCGCCGAAAAAATAATTGAAAGGAGCCTTTCCGATGCCCGAAGATTTTGAGATAAAGCGCAAAGTTCTGATAAAATATAACGGAAAATCAAAAAATCCGGTAATTCCGGAGGGCGTGAAAAAGATTGCTCCCGATGCCTTTGCGAATGCGGATATTGAAACGGTTTCGATTCCGGAAACGGTGACCGAAATCTGCGAAAACGCGTTCATCGGTTCGTATCTGCGTGAAGTGAAAGTTCCGAAATCCGTTCTGCATATGGGCGAAGGCGCTTTCGCTCTTTGCGAACATCTCAGATCTTTTACCGTGCTCAACGGAAAAATGACCTTCGGCACGAAAGGAATAAACTCCGTTTTCTGCGCGAACAAGCGCCTTTCCGAAGTGAATCTTCCGGAAGATATGCCGAGGGCAACCGGTTTTTTAAGCGGAGCGGGAAAGCTTAAATCCGTCGAACTTCTTCCAACGGAAACTGAAATAAAGCCCATGGCATTTTATGCCTGCGCTTCGCTTTGCGAAGTGATTATTCCCGAAGGGGTCACCAAAATCGGAGCGGGCGCTTTTATGGATTGTGTAAGCCTTCGGAAAATCGTCCTTCCGGAAAGCGTTTCCGAAATTGAAGACCGTGCTTTTGAAAATTGTTTCCGCCTTCGCACCGTTGTTTTTTCGGAAAATCTCAAAAAAATCGGTTCCGGCGCTTTTAATGACTGCGATTCCCTCGGCGCAAGAACAATTGCGAAAGTCGAAAAAATAAGCGATAATGCTTTTTGCGGAAAGGAATGGGACTGAAATCAATTATTCATAAAAAACCGCCGCCTGCGAATTTTCGCAGGCGGTGGGTTTTTATAACAGAGAAAAGGAAAATGAAGATTATTCAACTGCGTTTACCGCGTCAAACTCTGCGGTGATTTCTTCGCTCGGTGCTTTGGTGAATTTCGAAACCGCGAAGATAACCGCGGTGGAAAGAAGGAACGCCGGAAGAAGCTCATAAACCGTAAGCCAGCTTATTCCAAGCTCTTTGCCCATGGGAGTGAAAACATATTCCCAGATGAAAACCATCGCTCCGCCGGAAAGCATTCCCGCAACAGCGGCGGAATGAGTAACTTTTTTCCAGAAAAGGCTGATGAGCATAAGCGGACCGAAGCTTGCTCCGAAACCCGCCCAGGCAAAGGAAACCACGTTGAAAATAACGCTGTTTTCATCAAGGGCAACAATAACGCCGAAAAGCGCGATTACAACAAGAACAATTTTTGAACAGTGCATAACCTGTTTGTCGGTGGCTCTTCTGTGGAAAATTCCCTGATAAAGGTTCTTCGAAAAAGCGGAAGCCGCAATAAGAAGATAGGAGTCGGAAGAGCTGATGGTCGCCGCAAGGATACCGGACATAATAACGCCGGCAATTATAGGAGGAAGAAGCTTTCCGCAGACGATGATGAAAATGTTTTCAGCACCGGAGGAGGAAAGAAGAGCTTCTTCGGTGGGGAGCAGCGCTCTGCCGATGATACCGATTGCAACAGCAGCGAAAAGGGAAATTATTACCCAGACAGTCGCAATGCGGCGGCTCATGGTGATTTCGGAAGTTTTTCTTGCCGCCATAAAGCGGAGAAGAACCTGGGGCATACCGAAATATCCAAGTCCCCAGCTGAGAGTTGAAAGAACGGTTATGATTCCGTAAGCGCCAGCTTCGCCGAAAACGGGTTTTCCGTTTTCAACAAGCTGAAGTCCGTTTTCGCCGACAACAGGAGAAGCAATTCCGAAAAGTTCAAAGAAACCGGGAATGCTCTTCGCGTTTTCAAGAACAGCGCCGATTCCGCCGGCAGAAATGGTGGAGAGGGTAAGGATTATTGTAAGGGCAGTGATCATTACTATCGCCTGCATGAAGTCCGAAGCACTTTCGGCAAGGAATCCGCCAAGGAAGGTGTAAACAATTACAAAAACAGCGCCGATAATCATCATCGGAACATAGGGAAGACCGAAGAGGGTGGAAAAAAGCTTTCCGCATGCAACGAAACAGCTTCCGGCATAAACCGAGAAGAAAACAAGAATGAAAATGGAAGCAATGGTCAGAAGAACCTTTTTGCCGTCCGCTTCGTGGAAGCGTTTTGAAAAATAATCCGGAACGGTGATTGCGTCAACCTTGACGCTGTAACGGCGGAGCCGCTTTGCAACGATGAGCCAGTTGACGTAAGTTCCTGCCGCAAGACCGACCGCTGTCCAGAAAGCATCCGCAAGACCCATCCAGTATGCAACGCCGGGAAGCCCCATCAGAAGCCAGCCACTCATATCGGAAGCCTCAGCGCTCATTGCGGAAACCCATGGACCAAGACTGCGTCCGCCAAGAAAATATTCATTGCTGTTCCTGTTTGCGCGTTTGGAAAAATAAACGCCGATGGCGATTACAACCGCCATATAAAGAACCATCGAAATTAACATTTTGATCTGTGCGTCAGTCATGGTGAATGTCCTCCGTAAATGAAAAACTTGAGCATATTATAGCACGGCATTTTATAGACTGCAACACAGAATGAATTTTATATTTTTTATAGACGAAATATATTTATAATATAAATTTATGCTATAATAAAGCGGAAAATTAACTGTACGAAAATACAGAATATTAAAAATACAAATTTTAGCGAAATAAAAATAATTCAGCAAATTAAAGCGGTAACACGAGAAAACGAAGTTCGCAATAAAAAAGCGCACCGCACGGTGCGCTTTTTTAAATCATATTTTCTCTTCAATAATATATTTCGGCCGGTGCTTGGTTTCAAGATAAGCCCTGCAGACATACTGCCCGACAACGCCGATTGCCGCAAGATTTATTCCGCAGCAAAGGAAAACCGAGGCGATTATAAAACCCGCTGCGCCTTTGAGCACGCCGAAAATCATGAGCACCGCCATGATGAGCATCGCGAGTACGGAAAAACCGGCCATGAGCACGCCGCCGAAAAGAATCATATCCACCGGCTTTACACTGAAGGAAGTGATTCCGTTCCAGGCAAGATCAAGCATTTTTCCAAGGCTGTATTTGCTTTCGCCGGCAAAACGTTCTCTGCGTTCGTAATAAACTTTTGCGGTTCTGAATCCGAGCATCGGCACCATTCCGCGCAGGAAAAGATTGACTTCGTCGAATTCGGAAAGAGCCTCAAGCGCCCTTTTGCTCATAAGGCGGTAATCCGCATGGTTGAAAATGATATGCGCGCCGAAAAATTCCATAAGCCGATAATATCCCTCGGCGGTAAAGCGCTTCATAAACCGGTCGGTGCTGCGCTTGTTGCGGACTCCGTAAACAATGTCGCAGCCTTCGCCGAATTTTTCAACCATCTCATCAATGGCGTCGATATCATCCTGAAGGTCGGCGTCAACGGAAATTGCCGCATCGCAAAATTTCTTCGCTTCCATAAGCCCCGCAAGAAGAGCGTTCTGATGTCCGCGGTTGCGGCTGAGTTTTATTCCGGAAAAAATTTCGTTTTTTCCGTGGGCTTCGCAAATCAGCTCCCAGGTATCGTCATTCGAACCGTCGTCAACAAAAAGCACCCGGCTTTCCGTGGAGATAAGTTTGCGCTCCATAAGGCTTTTATATTTTTCGGCCATGACCCGGATTGTTTCCGGAAGGACCTTTTCCTCGTTGTAACAGGGGATAACGGTATAGAGAATCATTCGTTCACCTTGCTTTCTATAAGTGCCAGTTCCTCATCGGAAAGTTCCCGGCATTCTCCCGGAAGAAGGTTTTCCGGAAGGGAAAATCCGCCCATGGAAAGGCGGTGAAGCTCCGTAACCTTTGCGCCGAAACATCCGAACATTCTTTTGATCTGGTGGTAGCGCCCTTCCGAAAGGGTAACTTCGCAGGTAAAATCGCCGGTTTTAAGGAGCTTTGCGGATTTGCAGATTCCGTCGGAAAGTTCGATTCCTTCGGCAAAGCCCTTTTCCATTTCTTCCGTTACCGGAAGGTCGATGGTAACGGCGTATTTTTTCGGAACGTGCTTTTTCGGAGCAAGGATCCGGTGGGCAAAATCGCCGTCATCGGTGATTATCATAAGCCCGGTGGTGTCCTTATCAAGTCTTCCGGCGGGGAAAATTCCATTCCGGAAAAGTTCCGGAGGAACAAGTTCAATAACGGTTTTCTGCTCCGGATCTTCCGTTGCGGAAACGTAGCCTTTCGGTTTGTTGAGCACAATATATAAGTGCGCTTTTCCGCTTATTTTGTTGCATCCAAGAAAAATTTCGTCGTTTTCGCCGACTTTGTAATCGGAGGAACGGATTATATTTCCGTTGACGGAAACTTTTCCGCCGGAAATCGCGGTTTTTGCGTCCTTCCGGGAAATTCCCGCCCGGTTCGAAATTATTTTATCAAGTCTTTCCAAAAAAACGTTCCTCCTTTCCGGGAAAGTTTTTACCTCTTCAGAGGAGGAGGGGAACCGTCGAAGACGGTGGAGGAGGGATTATTCCCAATAAGCATAAGTTGTGATTATAACTTGCTTTTCCCCGTGATAAGTTATAAAATAGAAAAGTAATTTTTATAAAAAGGAAATGCCATGCTTAAAAAATTTTTTGAACTTCTGAAAAAAGGCGATATAAAAGGAATAATGCTCGAACCAACGGAGGATAGTTTCCTCCAGTTCTTCCGCTATATCTTTGTCGGCGGAGCAAGCTTTGTGGTGGACTGGGCTTTGCTCCAGATAATCGAAGCCATGGGCGTTTACCACCTTATCGCCGGAATTTTTTCATTCATTGCCGGTCTTTGCGTAAATTTCGGACTTTCAAAACTCCTTGTTTTCAGCAAAAAATCCGATAAAAAAGCGGCGGCAAAGGAATTTTCCGTTTTCGGAATAATCGCGGTTTTCGGCCTTGCGATAACCGAAGGGCTTATGTGGGTGTTTGTTGATAAACTCGGCATCCACCTTGCGATCGCAAAAATCATCGCCGCGGGCATAGTCCTTTTCTGGAATTTCTTTATGAAAAAAATCCTTCTTTACAGAAAATAACAATCAATTGGCGCTCCTTCGGGATCGCCTTTTTTTATTATTCCAAATCAATCATCTTTCCGGCGACGCATTTTGCGACGATTTTGCTGTCGGTATAAAGATAACAAAGTCTTTCAAAACGGTCGTGCATGGAAAGTTTTTTCGGGGTATAAAGGGCGGAATCGTCGATTACCACCGCGTCCATCTCAAAACCTTCCTCGAATGCGCCAACTTTTCCGAAAAAGCTTCCGCCTCCTCTGGTTGCTATATAAAAAGCTTCGGCAACGGAAAGGGGCTTAAGGTTCTGGTCAACAAGTCTCCAGCGGAGTTTTGATGCAACGATGGAATCGGTTATCGCCCGGAAAATTGAAAGGGTGCTTCCGCCGGCAAGGTCACTTCCAAGTCCGACTTTAAGTCCTCTTTCAAGATATTTGCGTGCCGGAGCAATTCCGGTTGCGACGTTCATGTTGGATTGGGGACAAAGGCAGATCCATACTCCGCGCTTTTCGATAAGTTCAAGTTCCTCGTCGGAAGAATAAACGCAGTGCGCCATAATTGTCGGACAGTTTTCACCGCCGAAAAGTCCGAACTGGTCATAAGCTTCGCCGTAAAAATTCGTGTTGGGGCAAAGTTCCTTTACCCATGCAATTTCGCTCTGGTTTTCGGAAAGGTGGCTTTGCATTGCAACGCCGTATTTCTTCTGGATTTCGCCGAGCCTTGCCATAACTTCGTCGGAACAGGTGGGAGTGAAGCGGGGAGTAAGAATGGGTTTTGTATTCGTAAATTTATCAATGGTTTCCGAAACCCATTTTTCGGTGTCGTTTCCGGAAACCTCCGGGCTTTCCTCGCGGATATAGTCCGGGCAGTTGCGGTCCATATTCACCTTGCCGACATAGGTTTTAAGTCCTGTTTTGTCGAGCATTTCCATCAGAAGTTCCGTTGCCGGAACGTGTTTCGAGGCAAAAATCGAAGCTCTGGTGGTTGCGCTTTTTCTAAGGTCGCGGACAAAACAGGAATAGGCTTTTTCGGCATATTCAAGGTCGGAAAAAGCGGCTTCCTCCGGGAAAGCATATTTTTCAAGCCAGCCCAAAAGTTCTTCGTCCATGCCGGTTCCGATATAGGAATACTGTGCTGCGTGAACATGAAGATCGGAAAAACCGGGGATGATTATTTTATCGCCGAAATCGGTGAGCTCCGCGTTTTTCCAATCCTCCGGAAGTTCTTTGAAAACGCCTTTGCAGATTCCGTTTTCGCAAAGGACCCAGCTGTTTTCAAAGATCTCAAGCTCTCTTTTTTCGTTTGTATGATAAATATTACCTTTCCAGGCAAAACGTTTCATCGGCGCACCTCTTCAAAGTAGGGCGGGGGCTTGCTCCCGCCGTAATTTTTTATTTAACCCTCTTCGGTTTTTTGGATTTTCCGGAAAGCTTCGGATTTTTATGTTTTCCAAGGGGTTTCTTTTCGCTGTAAACAACCTTGTTTCCGTTTTTCTCCGCAATGTTTTTTGCGCGGAAATCTTCCCGAACAAGGCAATCCGGACCGTTTCCGATAAGTTCTTCCTTGTGCGCTTTGCGGAGAGCTTTTCGCACCATATCCGCGTTTTCCGGAATGTAATACTGCAAAAGAGCGCGCTGAAGAGCCTTGTCCTCGGAATTGGTCGGAACGTAAACTTCCTTCATGGTGTAGGGGTCAAGTCCGGTGTAGAACATGCAGGTGGAAACAGTTCCGGGAGTGGGATAAAAATCCTGGACCTGTTCCGGACGAATATCGTGTTTTTTAAGGAACTGAGCAACCGCAACGGCGTCTTTGATAGTGCTTCCCGGGTGGGAGGACATAAGGTAGGGTACAAGGTACTGTTCCTTTCCGGCGGAGCGGGTGAGTTCCATAAATCTCTTCTGGAATTTTTCAAAAACGTCGATATGGGGCTTGCCCATCATATCAAGAACCCCTGCACTGCAATGTTCCGGAGCAACCTTGAGGTGTCCGCTTACATGATATCTGACGAGATCTTTGAAGAACCTGTCATCCTTGTCCGCCATAACGTAGTCATAACGGATACCGCTGCGGATAAAAACGGCTTTAACTCTCGGAAGAGAGCGGAGCTCCCGGAGAATTTCAAGATATTCGCTGTGGTCAGCAATAAGGTTGGGGCAGGGGGTCGGCGCAAGGCATTTTTTGCCGGCACAAAGTCCAAGCTTTTTCTGCTTTTCACAGGCGGGATTACGGAAGTTTGCGGAAGGACCGCCGACGTCGTGAATATATCCTTTAAAACGCGGGTCCGCAGTAAGAATCTTCGCTTCTTCCATAATGGAATCGCGGCTTCTGCTGGTAACGTATCTTCCCTGGTGGAAAGCAAGAGCGCAGAAGTTGCATCCGCCGAAGCATCCGCGGTTGTGGTTGATGGAGAAAAGAACTTCCTCAATGGCGGGAACGCCGCCCATTTTCTGATACATCGGGTGGAAATCGCGCATATAGGGAAGGGCAAAAACCTCGTCCAGTTCCTCCTGATTAAGGGGTGCGGAGGGCGGGTTCTGAACAAGCATCATGTTTCCGTGGCGCTGGATTATCTTTTTGCCGCGGATATGGTCCTGCTCGTCCTGCTGTTTTCTGGTGGCTATGGCGTATTCTTTTTTATCGGCGGAAACTTTTTCAAAGGAAGGACATTCAACCGCAGGACCCGGTTCATATTCCTTTACCGGAACAAGATAGCAGGTTCCGCGGATATCGGTCATGGTTACCGGATATTCCCCTTCATTGAGCCTTTCGGCAATTTCAAGGGTCTGGTGCTCGCCCATTCCATAGGAAAGAAGGTCGGCTCCGGAATCAACAAGAACAGAAGGCATAACTTTGTTTTCCCAATAGTCATAATGGGCAAAGCGGCGGAGCGAAGCTTCGATTCCGCCGATTATCACCGGAACGTCGGGATAGATTGATTTTATCTTTTTGCTGTAAACGGTGACGGCTCTGTCCGGACGAAGTCCCGCTTTTTTGCCCGGGGAATAAGCGTCGTCGCGGCGTTTGCGCTTTGCAACGGTGTAATGTGCGACCATGGAGTCGATGTTTCCTGCGGAAACAAGGAAGCCGAGGCGCGGTTTTCCGAAACGGGTGAAATCATAATTGCTCTTCCAGTCCGGCTGGGCAAGAATCGCAACTCTGTAACCGCGGCTTTCGAGCAGGCGGGAAAGAATTGCCGGACCGAAGGAAGGGTGGTCAACATAAGCGTCGCCGGTTACGAATACAAAATCAACTTCGTCCCAGCCGCGCTTTTTCATATCCTCTTTGTTAACGGGCAAAAAAGGCATTGCGGTACCTCCAGTACAAACTAAATACATTTCATTATAACATATTTCTATTAATTATAAAAGAGTTTTTTTAATGCGCCCCTTGTTAAAGGGGAGAGGACCGCATCGCGTAAGCGGTGGCGAGGGGATTCTTTTAGTCGGTGCGGAAAATTCTAAAAAAACGCCCTCCATCAGGTGGAAGGGCGTTTTCTGCCAACAAATATTCCAGCTCATAATCTTAAAACACTCTTAACAGAAAATTAATTGACTTGAGGCGGCAAAAAGTATAGAATAGGGCTGTAGCAATCCAACCGAAAAGAGGTTTTGAAAAAAATGAAAAAAGTTTTTTCCGCGCTCTGCGCTTTTGTTATGAGTTTTATGCTTTCCGTAACCGCTTTTGCCGGCGCTCCGGTTCTTTTTGAGGAAACCGAAGGAATCATCAACACCGGCGGCGAAGGACTTTGGCTTATGATCGGAGCGGGAGTTCTTGCGGTTCTTGCTGTCGGCGGAATGATCTATTTCTTCGTTTCCGGAAAGAAATAAAAAAGCTCCCTTCGGAAAGGGAGTTTTGCTGCTTTAAAAGTAGGGCGGGAGATTTCTCCCGCCGTTTTTTATGCATAAGTTTCCGGGCAGAGTTCCTTGATTTTCTCCTGGAGCGCGAAGAAATCCTCCATTGCGGCGGGTTTCTGGTTCGGATTACGGAGAATTGCCGCAGGGTGGAAAGTTCCCATAACAAGGCGCCCGTCCTTTTCGATGAACTGACCGTGCTCCTTGGTAACCTTGAAGTTCGGGTCAATGAAGCGGATTGCCGCAACTCTTCCGAGGCAGACGATAATTTTCGGGTCGATAAGCCGGATCTGTTCCTGAAGCCATTGGCGGCAGGCGGAAACTTCCTCTTCGGAAGGATCGCGGTTCTGCGGAGGACGGCATTTTACCATATTCGCGATATAGATATTCTTTTCCCGGGAAAGGTCAACTACCGCAAGCATTTTATCAAGAAGCATTCCGCCCCTTCCGACAAAAGGCTCACCTTTAAGGTCCTCGTTTTCTCCCGGACCTTCGCCGATGAAAAGAACGTTTGCGTTTGGATTTCCGATTCCGAAAACAACATTATTGCGGGTTTCGCAAAGTCCGCATTTTTTACAATTAAGGCATTGCGCCCGAAGTTCGTTAAGTGCCATAAAAATCCCTCCGTAAGAAGTATAAAACAATAATACAACAAACGAAAGGATTTATCAAGTGGGTCAGATAAGGCGGATATAATCCGCGTTTGCAAAGCCGACCGTTCCGTTATAGTTGACGGTGTACCAGCCATTCCGGTTTCCGAGCACCGTGAGCACGGAATTGTTCGGCGCGGAAGCAATGATTCTTCCACCGGTGCTCGGATAGCTTCGAATGTTAAGATTTCCGCTTGACAAAGCCACTTTTCCGGTTTGAGGCATCATCGGAGGAACAAGCGGAAGTCCGAAATATTCCGTCATGGAAAGGGCAAGTTTTTCCGCAATCTGCTCAAGATTCGAAGTTATCCAGTTCGCGTCATCAATGTTATCGTGGTACGCAATCTCAACGAGCACCGCCGGTGCTCGGGTTTTTGTAACTTCGCCGAGGGAAGTTGTGCTTTGAGCACGGGCGCCTTCCGGATAGGGATAAATGGTGCTCAGGTTTTCGGAAATGAGCACCGCCGCTCTTTTTCCGTTGACGCTGTTCGGCGCATAAAAAGCGATTATCCCCTGAAATTCGCCGTATCTTCCTTCCGGAGCGGCGTTTGAATGAAGCGCAAGGTGGAAATCATAATTTCCCGCGTTGGAAGCGCGGATGGATGAACCGGCGGTCATCTGGGGCGTGTTCCGGGTAAAGCGGATTCCGCTGGCGGTGAGCCAGGGTTCAAGTTCATCCGCAAGAAGGTTCATCCAGTATTCCTCGCTGCCTCCGGTGACGTAAAGATTCGCCTGCTGGGTGGAAGGGCTGAGATATATGTTCGGCATAAAATTACCTCCGCATTATTGTTATATTTCTATTTTATGCCGCTGATTCCGGAAAAGTTATAGTAGGGCGGGGGCTTGCTCCCGCCGAAAAAAGAACAAAGCCCCTCAAAAATGAGGGGCTTTTCAAATAATTAATCCGTTAATCCTAGAAAATCACTGATTTGTTTTTGTTTTTCCAAATGCGAAGGATTGTCCTCATCAAGCGGTTCATCCAACAGTTTAATATACCAGCCGCCGTCGGCCTCTTCTGCACTTTGCAATTTTCTTAATTTCTCGATACCTATTTTTTGTGCGGTTTCCTCATCAAAATAATTCAAAGTGTGTACAAAGGTCGGTTTTTCTTTCCAATATCCTCCCCTTCCGGACCCATTTTTATCATTAAGTAAAAAAGAAAAATACGGTTTTGAGGCAGAAACAAAACTTTTGAAAATGTTGCATATTTTTTCAAAATTGTTTTTCTCGGAGATAATTTCGGAAGGAAAAGAAACTACTACGCTGTCAGGAAACCAACGGCTGGAACCTCCCAGAGAAAAGCTATAACCAATATTTTTCTTATAATCCGGATCCAAAGGAGAAAAATATTTCAGTGTATAGCCAATACCCATTTCGCGGTCTTTGCGTTGCCACCGCTTGTTAAACTCTTTAAGCAAATATTCAGGAGTTACTTCTATTTCCTTGCATTTGGATTTGCTGGATGCCGTATTGAATACAGGCAGATTGCCGTCATAAAGATTATCTCTTATTTCAAATATGATTTTTTGAATCAGAACAATAATTTCATTGTCTGTCATATTTCTCGGATGTATCCAGAATATTAAAGAAAACATTGACATAATTTCTCACCCCTTCGTAATCGGTGCGCTGAAAAAAAGAAGATGCTTTTCTAATTTTATTATGCGCTTTTTTTCTGTTTTTTTCAATAGAAAATCCTCTTTTACATACAAACAAATAAAAAAGCAAAAATTAATAATAAAACTGAAAAATTTCCCTTTATTTTATATAAATATTTTGTTATAATAATTATTTGTGAAAATTTATTTATTTTTAAGTTAACCGATATTCGGTAAAGGAGAAATATTACGGAACAGTTAGTCGATATTGAAAGAATGGAAAACGCCGTCGCTCTTTTCGGAAGCTTCGACGAAAATATAAAGGAAATCGAAAAAGCCTACGGAGTCGGAATTCTCTGCCGGGGCACCCAGATCAAAATTTCCGGCGACCCGGAAAAAGTTTCCCTTGCGGGAAGGGCTGTCCAGAGCCTTCTTTCCCTTATCAGCAGGGGAGAGGAGCTCAACGACCAGAACATCCATTACGTGATGGATTTAGTCAACGAAGGCAACGAGGACCAGATCGGAAAAATCAGCAGCGACGTTATCTGCATTACCTCAAAAGGCAGACCGGTCAAAGCGAAAACCCTCGGTCAGAAAGCATACGTTGAGGCAATAAAAAACACCACCATCACCATAGGAGTCGGTCCTGCGGGTACGGGCAAAACCTATCTTGCCGTCGCAATGGCGGTAAAAGCTTTCCGCAATCAGGAGGTCAACAGAATAATCCTCACCCGTCCGGCAGTTGAAGCGGGCGAAAAACTCGGTTTCCTTCCGGGCGACCTTCAGAACAAAGTTGACCCCTATCTCCGTCCGCTCTATGATGCGCTTTTCGAAATGCTCGGCGCGGAAAATTACCAGAGATTTGTCGAACGCGGAAACATCGAAGTTGCTCCGCTTGCATATATGCGCGGAAGAACCCTTGACGATTCCTTCATAATCCTTGACGAAGCCCAGAACACCACCCCGGAACAGATGAAAATGTTCCTCACAAGGCTCGGTTTCAACTCAAAAGCCGTAATCAACGGCGACGCCACCCAGATCGACCTTCCGTCCATCAAAAAAAGCGGACTTGTTGAAGCGGTCAAAGTTCTCAAGGACGTTGAAGATATTTCCCTTATTAAATTCACCGAAAAGGACGTTGTGCGCCACCGTCTTGTCCAGAATATAATCAAGGCGTACGAAAAATATTACGAAAGGGCAGCAAAAGAAAATGGCAATCGCAAAAGTTATCATTTCAAACCGACAGAGAGAAATTAAAATTCCAACCGGAATAAGAATGCTCATGCGCCGCTGCTGCGAAGCAACCCTTCTTACCGAGGGCTTTACCGAAACCGGCGAAATAAGTATCACCTTTGTTTCCAACGAGGAAATCAGAAAAATAAACGCGGAATTCCGCAACGTCGATGCTGTCACCGACGTAATTTCCTTTCCGCTCGGTGAGGACGGAATCTATGATAAAAACCCGGAAAGCGGAGCGCTGCTCCTCGGCGATATCGTGATTTCGCTCCAGAAAGCGGAGCAGCAGGCGGAACTTTACGGACACACTCTCCAGAGAGAAGTCGCCTATTTAACAGTACATTCAGTTTTGCATCTTCTTGGCTATGACCATGTCAACGGCGGCATGGAACAGGTACATATGAGAGAAAGGGAGGAAACCGTCCTCGCGAAGCTCGGTCTTCAGCGTGACGCAAGTTATGTCAATGAATAATATGAAATTTGAAACAAAATCCGCTTTTGTCGCCATCGTCGGAAGACCGAACGTTGGAAAAAGCTCTCTTCTTAACGCATTGATCGGCGAAAAAGTCGCCGCGGTTTCCGCAAAACCCCAGACCACCAGAACCCGTATCACCGGTATCCTTACAAAAGGTCTTACCCAGTTCGTTTTCATCGATACCCCCGGTCTCCATAAACCGAAAACCAAACTTGCGGATTTCATGGTAAAACAGGTGGGCGATTCCGTTGCGGACGTTGATATTGCAATTCTTGTCGTTGAACCGAAAGGCGAAATCACCCAGCCGGAGCGGGACCTTATCGAACGCTTCAAGGCTCTACGCCTTCCGGCAATCCTTTGCGTCAACAAAATCGATACCCTTGAAAACAAAGAGGAAATGCTTGCGAAAATCGCAATGCTTTCCAGGGAATATAATTTTGACGAGGTAATCCCGATTTCCGCTCTCAAAAAAGACGGAATCAATATCCTCACCGATGAACTCGAAAAATATGCGGAAGAAGGACCCCATTATTTTGCGGACGATTCCATCACCGACCAGCCTGAAAGAGCGATGGTCGCGGAACTTATCCGCG
>JAFQBT010000002.1 GCA_017399625.1 Oscillospiraceae bacterium | reverse complement strand
GTTATCGCAGTTGACGCTTACGGTCCTATCTCCGATAACGCAGGCGGCATTGCTGAAATGAGCGAACTTCCCGAAGAAGTACGTGAAATCACCGATACCCTCGACTCCGTTGGTAACACCACCGCAGCAGTCGGCAAAGGCTTTGCAGTCGGTTCTGCAGCTCTTACCGCTCTTGCTCTTTTCGTATCTTATTCCCAGATCGCAAACCTCGACAAAATCGACCTTCTCGACCCCAAGGTTGTTGCAGGTCTTCTCATCGGCGGTATGCTTCCGATGCTCTTCTCCGCTCTTACCATGAACTCTGTTGGTAAAGCAGCAAACCAGATGATCGAAGAAGTTCGCCGTCAGTTCCACGAATTCCCCGGCATTATGGAAGGAACCCAGAAACCCGACTATGCAAGATGCGTTGACATCTCCACCGGTGCAGCTCTTAAAGAAATGCTTCTCCCCGGCGCACTTGCAGTTATCTGCCCCATTGCTGTTGGTCTTATCCTCGGCACTGAAGCTCTTGGCGGTCTTCTTGCAGGTTCCCTCGTTGTTGGTGTTCTCATGGCAATCACCATGTCCAACGCCGGCGGTGCTTGGGACAACGCAAAGAAATACATTGAAACCGGTCATAACGGCGGCAAAGGTTCTGAACCCCACAAAGCTGCAGTCGTTGGCGATACCGTCGGTGACCCCTTCAAAGATACTTCCGGTCCTTCCCTTAACATCCTTATTAAGCTCATGACCGTTGTAGCTGTTGTATTCCTTCCTCTTTTCCTTTGATAGGTAAATAATTAAATCCCCGCTTCGGCGGGGATTTTTTATTGCCAAAAAACAGGCGTTATTTTTGTTGGTTTTGTCAACAGAAATTTATGCGTTTTACAAGATATTTTAACAGATATATGTTATACTTAATATACAAAATACCCCTTGGAAAGGATTTGCGCCCATGTCCCCTCAATTCGCCAATGAACGCGAACTTGAAAAAGAGTTCGAGGAAATTTTTGAAAGCGAAGAAGCCCATTACCTCATCGCAAAACGCGCCCATGAATACGCAAAGCTCATGGCATATTACCGCTGTGCGATTATGGAAGTTGAAACAAAGTTCAAGGTGCTGAACGAAGAATTTTCCCTTCGTTTTGACCGCAACCCCATCGAAAACATCAAAAGCCGCCTTAAAAGGCCCATCAGCATCCGCAACAAGCTGAAAAAATACGGCTATCCGCTCACCATGCAGAATATTGAGGAGCATCTTCACGACGTTGCGGGAATCCGCGTTGTCTGCTCCTTCCCAAGCGACGTTTACACCATCTCAGAAGCCCTTCTGAGCCAGGACGATATTCATCTTATCCAGATGAAGGATTACATAAAAAACCCCAAACCCAGCGGTTACAGAAGCCTTCATCTCATAATCGAGATTCCGATTTTTCTTGCGAAGGAAAAGCGCATGATGAAGGTTGAAATTCAGCTTCGCACCATTGCGATGGATTGCTGGGCAAGCCTTGAGCACCAGATCCACTATAAGAAAGATTACCTTTTCACCGAGGAAATGGCAAAGGAACTTGCGGATTGCGCAGACCTCAGCGCTGAACTTGACGAAAGAATGGAAGCGCTCCGGAAAATCGTCCGCAAAAATCCCGAAAAGGATGGAAGAATACAGATCATATAAAAAAATCCCTGCCGGAAGGCAGGGATTTTTATCTTATTGTAATGTAACTTCATAAGTGCATAATTCTTTATTAAATTCCGTTCCGTCACAGATGTGATATTCTGTTTTCTGTGTTCCGTCTTTCAGAAAATATACTATCATATAGGCGGTATCTTTTTTTAGAAGCATGGGCCAGTCGCCCTGCGGAAGCATATTTCCATTTAAGGCACATTCCGAAAGAATGTCATAAGCATCTTCCAAAAGCCAGAATTCACGTTTTATATATTCCGGAAAATAAGTACTTATATCTTCACTTCCATAATAATAGACCTTTATTTCTTTTTCTTTAATAATTACGGAAGATTCGCCTATAGGTTCCGCATTTTTTAAAATCGTTTCATAAAGATTTTCGCTTATCACGTTATCTCCGTATTTTGAAAAAAGTTGCTTACCCATACAGTCAACTTCACCGGTAAAATTAAGAGAATCCAATGCAGTGTGTGCGGAACCATAAATTCCCATTACACTTTCTCCATTCAAAGCCTCAAATTCTCTGATAAAATTTTCAGTCATGGTGTTTTCTCTGTAAACATGGTTCGGTTCATCGGTTCCGTAATAACTGCGTCCCTGCTTCATGGCTTCCTGGGTAAGCCTGTATTCTTCCGTATCTTCAAGGCCCTGTTCTTTAAGATCATAAAGATATTTTGCTCCGATAGAATTATATTGATGACCAATGTCCGTTCCGTGAAAGACCGTTTCCGGGCAGGTTTCTTTTATCGCTTTTAAAAAGTTTCTGTTTGCTTCGCCGCCTGCGCTTGTTCCGTCCCACGCCCTGAAAATTTTTTCAAGAATTTCATCGTCTTCTGCCTGCATCCATTGGTTAAGAAGCTGTGCCGTATAATAACTGTATTCAACAAAAAGATGCCTCATACCCTGTTCGTTATAATATTGCTGCCAAAGCTCCAACTCCAATGTCATAATCTCTTCGTCATTATGTTTTTCTCCATAGAGATAAATAGTTCCTGTTTTCTGTTTATCAGAATTTTCTCCCGACATATTGTTTGAAGAACAACCAGAAAAAACAATACATAAAAGCAGTATTGCTGCAATTATTCTTTTCATTTTATGTTTATCCTTGTCTAAAAAACAAGCTTTTTCCCTTTCATTATTTTTTGTGATAAAATTACAAGCACTCGTTTTTATGTAAAAAACGAGTGCTTTGCTGTATTCTTTTCTGTAATTAAATCAATCGCAGATTTTGGAAGAACTGGAGGTTCCGATTCTGGAAGCGCCGGCTTCGATCATTGCGCATGCTGCTTCATAGGATTTAACGCCGCCGGAAGCTTTTACGCCCATTTCCGGACCGACGGTTTCGCGCATAAGGCGGATGTCTTCAACGGTTGCGCCGCCGGTGGAAAAACCGGTGGAAGTTTTGACAAATTCAGCGCCTGCGCGTTTTGCCGCAAGGCAGGCTTCGACCTTTTCCTCATCGGTGAGGAGACAGGTTTCGATGATAACTTTAAGAAGTGCTTTTCCGTGGCAGGCGCTGTGAACGGTTGCGATATCCTCTTCAACAGAGCGCCAGTCACCTTCTTTTGCGGAAGTGATGTCGATTACCATATCGATTTCCTCTGCGCCGTCTTCAATTGCGCAGGCAGCTTCATAAGCTTTTGCAGCGGAAGCCATTGCTCCAAGAGGGAAACCTACAACGGAGCAGGTTTTGATATCTGTGCCTTTGAGCTCCTTATGTACAAAATCGACGTTTACGGAGTTTACGCAGACTGCGGCGACTCCGTATTTTTTTGCCTCATCGCAGACAGCTTTGAGCTGTTCATAAGTTGCGTCAGCTTTGAGAAGAGTGTGGTCAAGATACTTTGCGATAGCCTGTTTGTCCATTATAATATCCTCCTTTTACTTGAATCAGCCGCATCCGCCGCAGGAACCGCAGTCGCCGGAGCATCCGCCTGCTTCGGGTCTTGCAATGGTATCGGGATCATCGCCTGCTGCGGACATCTGGATAATATGAAGAACGTATTCGAACATATCGTTGAATTCGTCCTGGGCATTGTTATATGCAACCATTTTTTCGTGGTTGGTTGCAACCTCATAAAGCTCATGAACAACTTTATCGAGTTCCTCGATTTTTTTGTCGTCACGGTCAGCTTTGGTGATTTCCTGGGTGAGTTCATATCTCTTCATGTTGAATTCGGCGATTTTTTCTTGGAGAGCTTCGTCTTCCTCAACAGCCTGCTGTGCGGTGTTGAGGAGGATATAACTTTCCTCCTGCTGGATTTTCTTACCGAGCTCGCGTGCCATTTCGATTACAGTCATTTTATTTATTCCTCCGTTTTAATAATTTCTCCGTCAAGAGCCCAACCGAGGGACTCCTTCAAATATACTTTTGCAAAGCCTTTCTGAACGTCAGTTCTTGGGGCGCGAACAACAAGGTTTTCGTAACTTCTTCCGCTGATATAACCTTCGCCAACGTCAACTTCGTCATCGAAAAGAACGGTCGTGGTCTTTCCGACGAAGGAAGCATTGATTTCGTGGCTGATTTCAGTCTGGAGATCAAGCAGACGCTGAAATCTTGCTGAGGAAACATCATGCGGAATCTGATCTTCCATAACGGCGGCCTTTGTGCCTTCCCTCTTGGAATAAATGAAGCTGTAGGTCATGCTCCATTTTGCCTTTCTGGAAAGCTCCATGGTCGCCTCAAAATCCTCTTCCGTTTCGCCGGGGAAACCGACGATGATGTCGCTTGTTATGGTGACATCCGGAATGATTTCCCTTGCCATATCAACAAGTTCCATATAATGTTCGGCGGTGTATCTTCTGTTCATCCTGCGAAGAACGTCATCGGAACCGCTCTGGACCGGAAGATGGATGTAATTGCATACTTTTTCGCAGTCGCGGATCGCTTCAAGAAGCTCCCTTGTGCAGTCCTTCGGATGGGAAGTCATGAATTTTATTCTGAAATCGCCGGGAATGGCGTTCACTTCACGAAGAAGCTCTGCAAAGGTAATTCCCTTTACAAGTCCTTTTCCGTAGGAGTTTACGTTCTGACCAAGGAGAGTTATCTCTTTATAACCCGCCGCAACGATTTCTCTTGCTTCCGCAAGGATGTTTTCCGGTTCACGGCTTTTTTCTCTTCCGCGGACAAGAGGCACTACACAGTATGTGCAGAAGTTGTCGCATCCATGCATGATGGGAAGGTTTGCCTTCATGTCGTCGTCACGGTGTACCGGAAGATATTCCGCCATGCAGCCTTCGCCTTCGCCGATATCGAACTGGCGTTTTTTCGCGGTTAGGTGCTTATAAACAAGTTCTGGAAGGCGCGGCGCCGCATGGGTTCCGAAAACAATATCCACAAAAGGGTAGCTCTGGCGGAACTTTTTTGCGATATGCTCCTGCTGAACCATGCATCCGCAGACGGCGATTATCATATCCGGATTTTCCTCATGGGCTTTTTTAAGGATACCGACGTTTCCGAAAACGCGCTTTTCCGCATTTTCCCTTATGGCGCAGGTATTGAAAATAACGAACTCCGCGCCTTCGGCGGAATTTGTAATCTCGTAACCCATCTGCTCAAGAAGACCTTCGAGCTTTTCGCCGTCGGAAAAGTTCTGCTGACATCCGTATGTATGAACATAGGCTTTCCGGGTGCATTCCTTTCCTGAAAGCAGTTCCTTTACTTTTTCAATATAATTGATTTCCGGCATTGAAACTCCCTTTCTGCCTTTTAAAAATTGAATATTATCCTTAACTTTATTATATTATCACGAAGGCGGAAATTTATCAATAGTATAAATATGAGAATGTGTGTTTAAGACCGCATTTTCGGGGCAATAATATCTCTGTAACAAAGACACGGAGTGATAAAAATGACCGTTAAACGAGGAGATATTTATTATGCCGACCTGAGCCCGGTGGTCGGTTCGGAACAGGGCGGAATCCGTCCGGTACTTATCGTTCAGAATGACGTCGGCAACAAATTCAGCCCGACTGTTATTGCCGCCGCCATAACAAGCCAGAAGGATAAGACAAAGCTTCCGACCCATATAACCGTTTCGTCACAGAATTGCGGGCTTGCAAAGGATTCCATCGTTCTGCTTGAACAGATCCGCACCATCGACAAACAGCGGCTTAAGGAGCACATGGGGCATCTTGACGACGGTTCCATGAACAGAATCGACGAGGCTCTTTCAATAAGTTTCGGGCTTGGGAATCCGGCAATATAAAAGAAAAAACGGAAGGTTCGCCTTCCGTTTTTTTATAATGCAAGCAATGCTTCGATTTTATTTATATAACTGCCTTTCAGCTCCTCCAGAAGTTCCTCTCCCCAATCCGGGAAAACTTCCCTTCTGCAGGCGAAAAACAGCGAAACAAGCACCATTGCCGCTTCCTCGATAATCTTTTCTCTTTCGTCGATAGCGCCGTATTCATCGAGAAATGCTTTTTTTGCTTTTTCTGAAAGAGACCAGCAGACGTTATTGATATCCGAATATGCCGCGCCTTTTCCGAAAAGGTTGTAATCAAACATAAAAGCTTCCGATTTATTCTTTGCAACAACCAGATTTGTGTAATAAAAATCGTTGTAGTTAAAAGTTTTTCTTTCGCTTTCGATGGCGGCTTTTATTCTTTCAAAATTTTCTCCGATAAGCTTCCAGACCGGAAGATTTTCCGTTTTTGTTGCGGATTTTATAAAGGCAAGATTTTCCTTTGTTATCACCGCGTTTTCGGAATAAAAATCTTCGCTGTGCATCGGAAGATATTTATATCCCGCCAGATGGAGCTTTTTATACCATTCTGCAAGGGCTTTTGTAACTTCCGGATCGGACATATCCTCTTCTTTTCCAAGGCGGAGGGTTTCGCTTTCGGAAATATCCTCCATCAGAAGCGCCTTTTTTGTTGCTGAACAGATTTTTATTGTCCGGATCCCCGTTTCTTCAAGAATCCGGTAAATGCGGATTTCCCTACGGAAATCCACATTTCTGAAATACTTGAGCACAAAACTTTTTCCGCCGCTTTTGATCCGGATAAGAGCAATGCCATCCTTTTCACGGATTCTGCTGAAAGAATCGGGTTTTATTCCCATTTTTTCAGCTTCCGCCATTGCTTCGGCAAAAATTTTTTCGTTATTCATAAAGTTCAAAAAGCATTTTGCTTCTTTCCCGGATTTCGTTTCTGATGCTTTCCGGCGCGGAAACTTTTAAATCCTCCGCAGAAAACTGCATCAGCCAGCGGATAAGGCCTTCGCCCTCTGCTGCCTTCAGTTCGGTGCGGAATCTTCCTTCGCCGATAGGAACGGTTCTTACGTCCTCGCCGAATTCCCTGCGGATATTCTTTGCTATTCTTTCGCTGCAATCGAGAACGAGTTTTATTGTTTCACCGCCATACATATTCACACTTTTGCGGAGGTAATCTCCGATGGAAAAATCGCCTTTAAGCTCTTCAATTTCGTTGGCTGGACGGATCGGAATCCTGGTTATTTCCGCATTGGTTATCATTTCAACATGGAAATGGATGAGATGGTCATGGCTTTTGCTGTTTCCGATGAGGAAATAGCTGTCGTCATCCCAGCAAAGATAATAGGGCGAAATTTCATAGGTATGTCCGTCGCGCTTGAGCTGCATTTTTCCGTCCGGCGCAATTTCGTAATACTGGAAAGTTATACGCTTTCCGGTTTTTATGGCGGTTATGATTTTATCGATATTATAGCGCACTTTTTTGTTTTTTGATTTTATTTTTTCATCAACAAAGGTGTGTTTTTTAAGGATTTCCTCGCCGGTGGGGCTTGCAAGTTCGCAAAGTTTTTCGATGATGGAATTTGAATCATCGTATGTGATGAATTTTGCGCCGGAAACCGCATCTGCGATGATTTTGAGCTCATAATCCTCAAAAAGCTGGTCGGTCATATAATAACCGCGCTTCAGTTCATCACAGAGGATTATTGAATATCCCGCTTCACGAAGGGCTGCAACGTCCCTTGCAACGGATTTCCGTTCCGCGGTGACGCCTTTTTCAGCAAGATATGAAATAAGCTCGTTTGTATTCACCGGGTGCTGTTCATCGGTTTTTCTGAGTCTTTCGAGGACGAAAAGAAGTTTTTCCTTTGTTTTACCTTCCATTTTTTCAAAAAGCACCGCCTTTCATTTTGCTAAGCTTATTGTATCACATATCTTCGGACAAAACTGCACCAACAGGCTCGTTTTTCTTCCAGTTCTGCACTTTTTCGATTATCCATCCGGAAAGCAGAACAGTTACGAGGGAATATGCAATCTGGACAAACGGGATATAGGAAAGCGAAAGCAGAAGAACGGTCATATCCGTTGAAAGATATGCTGTCGAAATTTTGCATTTCAGCTTTTTCGATATGGCAAGAGCAAGAGCATCGTCCCCTGCGCAGGCCCCTCCCTGTCGGACCACGATTCCTGCGCCGATTCCGACGAAAACCGCTCCGATAATTGCCGCCGCAAGCGGATATGGATTCAGATCCGGCAAAAGCGGCGGAAACTGCTCCAGGAGAGCATAGAACGCGGAATATCCCAAAGTTCCAACCAATGATTTTATGATGAAATCTTTTCCAAAGAAAACCGCCCCGAGAAGGTAGCAGGTTCCGTCGAGAAAAGGCGCGGTCACCGCAGGAGAAAGGTTGAACCAATGGTTCAGAAGAAGTTCGATTCCCCAGATTCCGCCTTCGGTTATAATCGTTCTTGAATGGACGTTATACATTCCAAAGGCAAGGATAAATGCGCCGATTAAAATATAGACAAGATAGAAATATCTTTTAAGCAGTTTTTTCAAAAAATCTTACCTTTCAGTTGAATCCGCGGAAGCCCTTACCGATGATTTCACTGCTGTTGGTGATCATCATAAATGCGGTGGGTTCAACGTCTTTTATAAATCTGCGGAGGCGGACCGCCTGGCTGCGCTTTAAAACAACAAGGACAATGTTCTTTTCGGTATGGGAATATGCTCCCTCCGCTTTATAAATGGTTGCGCTTCTGTGGAGTTCGTGATGAATATAATCACAGATTGGCTTCGGATTCGTTGTGATAATGGTGAAATATTTGCAGAGGTTGAAGTTTTCGATGGCGCCGTCCATGATGAGGGATTTTGCAAAAAGACCCGTGAGGGAGAAAAGACCGGTCTGGAAATCGAAAACGAAGAAGGTGCTGACAGCGATGAAAAGGTCCACCGCAAAGATTGCGGAGCCGATTTCCATGGTGCTGTATTTTTTGAGAATCATCGCAACAATATCCGTTCCGCCGCTGGATGCATCCATATTGAAAAGAATTGCGGAAGCAACCGCGGTGATTCCGACAGCAAAAAGAAGCTCTATTGCCGGTTCGCCGGTAAGGGGTTCAGTTATGGGTTTTATTTTATCGAGAACCGAAATTCCGACGGTTGAAACAATGGTTACAAAGAAAGTTTTTCCCGCAAAGCCTTTTCCGAGGACAACAATGCCGATAACAAGGAGAACGATGTTAATGACAAGGTTTATGGTACTTGCGGAAACGTCGATAACACTGCTCAGAACAACGGAAAAACCCGTTACGCCGCCGAAAGAAAAGTTGTTGGGATATTTGAACAGCCAGGTGCTTATGGCAAGAAGGACGGAAGCAAGAGTAAGCTTTCCGTAATCGTATGTGAATTTAACCCAGGGGTTTGTCATATCCATATCAGCATCTCCTTAGTGGTCAGATGACCTGGAAAATATAGAATTTAAGATAATCGGTTTCCGGAACGTTCCAGAGTATCGGGTGATCCGGAGATTGCTGTCTTGCTTCGATCTGGCGAAGTTCGACATTTGCATCCTTTGCGGCGGAATGGAGCATCTTCACAAAAAGCTCGTCCGGCATAAAATGCGAACATGACGCTGTGGCAAAATATCCGCCCCTTGGAAGAAGTTTCATTGCCCGGAGGTTGATGTCCTTATATCCCTTGAAAGCGCTGTCAACGGTCTTTCTGGACTTTGTGAAAGCGGGCGGATCAAGGATTATGAAGTCGAATTTTTCCGCTTTGTTATCAAGATTCGTCAGCAGATCAAAAACGTCCGCAACCCGGAATGACATTCTTTCCGAAAGACCGTTCTGCTCTGCGTTTTTCTTTGCCATTTCGATGGCGGATTCGGAAATATCAACAGCGCAGACATGTTCCGCGCCGCCTTTTGCCGCATTGAGTGCGAAGGAACCGGTGTGGGTGAAGCAATCGAGTACCCTTTTCCCTTTTGCGATTTTTGAAACAGCAAGGCGGTTATATTTCTGGTCGAGGAAGAATCCGGTTTTCTGTCCGTTTTCAAAATCGACGCTGTATTTTATTCCGTTTTCAACTATTTCCGTTTCGGTGGAATCCGGAACCGGAACTCCCTGAAGAAGGAACCAGCCTTTGTTTTCCTCCATTCCCTCCAGCTTACGGATCGCAACGTCGTTGCGTTCATAAATGCCTTTTATACCCTGTCCGTCCTCGTTGAGAACCTCAAAAAGTAAAGGAAAAACGATATTTTTGATTTTTTCCATTCCGACGGAAAGACACTGGGTAACAAGAATATTGCTGAATTTATCAACAGTAAGCCCCGGGAACTGATCCGCTTCGCCGAAAATTACCCGGCAGCAGCCGGTATCTTCTCCCATTACAGTTTTCCGGTAATCCCAGGCGTATTTGACCCTTCTTTTCCAGAATTCACGGTCGAATTTATCGTTTGCGTTCCTTGAAACAAGGCGGATTCTGATTTTGCTTTCGGTGCTGATAAAGCCGGTTCCGATATATTTTCCTTTTTCGGAAACCGCATCAACAAGGTCGCCGTTTTCAAAATCCCCTTCGACGGAAAGAACTTCCGCATCATATATCCAGGGATGCCCGCCGAGCACCCAGTTTTCGCCTTTTTTTGTTATAGTTGCCTTTGGAAAGCATCTTTCTGTTTTCATAAAAACCTCTCAATATATAAGGTCTTCCGGAAGGAATTCCCTGATTTCAAAATTATCGTCATTGCCGGAAAAAGCTGCAGTTATCGGCGCTTCACCGATTTTTCCGCAGAAAAAACGGATTTTTCCGCCATTTATTTCGTGTTCCGAATCAAGCGGAAGAACGGAAAAACTTTTTGGCGTAAGGCTGAATCCGGTTCCGAGGAATTTGAGCACCGCTTCCTTTGCTGTCCATATACGGAGGAAATTTTCCGTGCTCAGTTTTGCAAAAACCTGCTCTTCTTCGTTAAAACATCGGTTAATAAGGCTTTCCCTGGGATTTTCATGCATTTCGATATCGATTCCGATTTCATTTTCCGAAACCGCAAGCACAGAATATCTCCTGCTGTGGGAAATACTGAAGAATGGGCCGTGCTCAAAAAAAGGCTTGCCGTGCTCATTATATTGGAGCATTCCGTCATCATTGATTCCGAGCACCCTTTTCATCATAAGCCCTGCGGTTGCCGAAAGAAGCGCAGAGTTTTTGTTGATCAACTTTTCGGCTTTTGCCTTTCGCTTTTCCGGAAGAAGCGCAGTGCATTCCTCATAGAGATGCTCAAAATTTTCCATATCGCAAAAAAATATCTGCGGCAAATATGAACACCCCG
This sequence comes from Oscillospiraceae bacterium, assembly GCA_017399625.1. Taxonomy (GTDB): domain Bacteria; phylum Bacillota; class Clostridia; order Oscillospirales; family Ruminococcaceae; genus UMGS1668. The sequence goes on along the minus strand of JAFQBT010000002.1, from coordinate 5,535 downwards.
ATTCTTTACATTACAGAACATAATTGTTATAATAAAATTAACCCAAATTATTTTATCACAATCTGCTGTATTTTCAAGTATTATTTGAAAGAAGGACATAAATACGGATAAAAAGAATAAAATTGTTCTCTGTTCCCTTGCATCGAAATATGTTCATTCTCCTCTTGCGCCCTGGTGTCTTGCGGCAGGTTTGCGTGAATATTCCGCCGTAAAGCATTCTTATTCCGTTGTCGAGGGAACAATCAACGAACCTATAGAAAATGTTTTTGAAAGAATCGTATCGGAAAAGCCGGATATCATCGGTCTTTCATGCTATATCTGGAATATAAATTCCGTCCGCGTGCTCGGAAAAATGCTCCGGGAGGCTCTTCCGGATTCTGTAATCATTCTCGGCGGTCCGGAGGTTTCATATAATCCGAAGGCGGTGCTCAGCGAATACCACTGGTGCGATTTTATTGTTTCCGGTGAAGGCGAATTTCCATTTGCCGTACTTTGCGACGCAATCGTTTCCGGAAAAAGCACCGATATTCCCGGAGTATGTTTCCGAAGAGACGGCGAAATCATAATAAACGAACCTTATATTGCCGAAGGCGAACCGCCTTCCCCATATTGCCGGGAATATTTTGAAAAGCTCCGTGGCAGAATTGCCTATCTTGAAACAAGCCGCGGATGTCCCTATTCCTGCGCGTTCTGCCTTTCCGGAAGATGCGGAGGAGTACGTTTTTTTGATATTGAAAGAGCAAAAAGCGAAATGCTCACGCTTGCAAAAAGCGGGACACAGACGGTAAAACTTGTTGACCGCACCTTCAACGCAAACAAATCAAGAGCAAAGGAACTCTGGCGCTTTGTTATTGATGAGTACGGAAAAGGGATTCCGGAAAACGTCTGCTTCCATTTTGAAATTGCCGGGGATATCCTTGACGATGAATCCATCGGAATCCTTAATTCCGCACCGAAAGGTTCCATCCAGCTTGAAATCGGGATGCAGAGCTTCAACGAAAAAACCCTTGCGTATATCAACCGGAAAACCAACACCGCAAAGCTCATTGAAAACATAAAAAAACTGCTTGCTCCGGGCAACCTTCATATTCATATTGACCTTATTGCGGGACTTCCTTTCGAGGACCTCAATAGCTTTGAAAACAGCTTCAACATCGGATATAATCTCCGTTCCAATATGCTCCAGCTCGGCTTTCTGAAGCTTCTGCACGGGGCTGAAATGCGCGAAAATTCCGCAAAATATCCCTGTAAATTTTCGAAGGAACCTCCTTACGAAGTCATTTCAACGGAATGGACAAACGAAACCGACCTTGCGCTTCTCCATAAAGTTGAAGATGCGCTTGAGCGGCTTTGCAACAGCGGAAGATTCATCGGAACGGTGGATTACGTCCTTGAAAAAACCGGGCTTTCGCCCTTCGCTTTTTTCGAAAAATTTGGCATTTATGCCGCGGAAAAATGCGGTCCTTTTGTTTCCCTCGATGATTATACCGAAATGGCCTTCGGTTTTCTTTCATCTCTCAAAGGGATCGAGCCTTCCGTGCTCAGGGATAAAATGATTATTGACCGTCTGTGCTCAAATTCTTCCGGAAAAATTCCGGAGGTGCTCAAGGTTAAAAACCCCGAGATAAAAAAGATCCGTCTTTCCATCGAAAACGAGGAAGAAAACAGACGGAAACCGGGAATAAAACGCGGTTTCGCCCTTTTGGAAAGCGAAAAAGCCGCAGTTTTCTGCGATTATGAAAACAAGGACCCTGTCACCGGGAAATACGTGCTCAAAAAAATTTATTACTAAACAGGAGGCGCAGAAATGGAACTCAACAAGGTTTTATTGAAAAGAAGAAGCATCCGGAAATTCACCGATGAAGCTGTTTCCGATGAAGATATAAACGAAATTCTCCATGCGGCAATGAGCGGACCTTCCGCCTGCAACAGAACTCCATGGGAATTTTTTGTTGTAACAAATCCGGAAACTCTCGAAAAACTCCGCAAGGCCGCAAGATATTCAAAAATAAAAGCTCCCCTTGCAATAGTCGTCTGCGGAAATCTTTCAAAGGCTCTTCCTCTCCAACTTGCGCCTTTCTGGATTCAAGATTGCAGCGCCGCAACGGAAAACATCCTTCTACGCGTAACCGATCTCGGTCTCGGCGCAGTCTGGTGCGGTGTTCATCCCATGAAAACCGCAGAAAAGAATGTCCGTGAAGCTCTTTCCCTTCCGGAAAAACTTATCCCGCTCAATATAATCCATATCGGTCATCCGGCGGAAAACCAGGAACCCCGCGATCAATATAACGAGAAAAAAGTGCATTTTGTACGATAAAAAAAGCAGCCCTTTGGAGCGTTCACTTAGGGATTATTGAAAACAACGGTAAATTTTGAGTGACGTCCTCAAGCGGCATCAACAGAAAGACCACACAACAGGCTACAAAGTCTGCTGTGTGGTTCTTTTTCTGCATTAGGCATCCTCACCGCTGTCCATCAGCGTGGCGAGCATAAGCCTACCACCGAGCCGGAAAGCATAGGAGAATATCTCCAATTCTATTAAGCCGTACATTTCATTGACGCAGTCATCGTATTTTTCGAGCGTCTCCCGTTGTTCTGCCGTCATGGAATCATGTAGCCGATCCCGGTTTCGCCCCATCAGTTTGATCAGTTCTTTGATTGCCCGGCTGCTTTCCTTGCTCTGTTCCTGGGGATTTATATTCCCGTACCAGAACTCTTCCAGTATGTTGCCCATATCACACCTCCTTGTAGCGAGACACTATGCCATAGAAGGTGCGATAAGTCCAGATAACAAACTGTGAACGAAAGAAGGCCACACAGCAGGTTATAGAATCTGCTGTGTGGCCTTTTTCTTATTTGTCAGAATATTTTTTGAAGTTTTCAGCCTGCTCCATGACCTTCTCAAACACTTCTTCGTCCCATTCAGGCGGGTAGCCATTTTGATACAAAAGAACTGTGAGTTCCATATTTAGCTGATTCTTGATGTCATCACGGGTAGACCAGTCTGCAAATTGTGCCTTATCGTCAACGAGTTCTTTGATTTTCTTTGCCAAAATCAAACACTTTTCATCAGCATAAGGGAATCCGTGGTCATCACGAACTTTTACCAGGATATCGTAGAAGGCTTTTTCCTCAAAACTGATACCCAACTTCTCGAAAGAAGTCTTATCCTCCTGCAAATCCTTCAAAATCTGCAGTAACTGATCCGACAGGTCATTAACGAAATCCGCAACGACCTCACTGGTAAATACCAGTTTGTCACGGCTGTTGTATGCCTCCACCACGCTGCGCAGACGCTCATCAAATTCCTTTGCCTTTACTTTATTGGTACGCCCATAGCTACTGATAGCTTTACGGAGCAGCTTGAGCAAGGCATTGAATTTTGTGATAGGCATTTTCACGGCATCAAGTTCAGCAATAAACTCATCACTGAACAGATCCACGGACTTGTTTTCATCTACGATGTTTTCGATACCAGTGCAAGCAATAGCATTCCGCACCATCTCTTCAACAACGCGATTCATAATTTCCGCATCCGGGGCATCACCCTTGGTCTGCTTATAAATGATGGAACGGATAGCCAGATAGAACTGTGCCTTGGCAGTCTCAAGGTCAGTCAATTCGCCTGACGGGAAACAAATCGTATAAGCACTCTTCAACCTACGAGAGAGACCCATGAAGCGAGTTTCCATCTCTTTGTTGCTCTGCACAAACTCTGCTGCCATGTTGAGGCAGGTCAATCGTTCCAGTGGCTCACCGACGTAGAATTTGGTGGCATTGAATCCAACAAGCAGTTCATCAATCATTGCCAGATGGTTACGGAAAATGCCCAGCGTGATATTCAGTTCATCAACGGGACTTTCCTGTGCGCTGCCGTATTTCTTAACAGCCTCCAACATATCGTTTTTGATGCCGATATAGTCAACCACAAGGCCTTTATCCTTACCATCGAACACGCGATTGACACGGGAGATGGTCTGGATGAGGGTATGTTTCTGCAGAGGCTTATCAATGTACATGACCGCAAGGGACGGCACATCGAAACCAGTGATCCACATATCAACAACCACAGCAATTTTGAAATTGGAATTATTATTCTTGAACTGCCTGTCGAGCATTTTGCGGTATTCCTTGGTGCCGCAAGCCTCGAACAGGTCTTTTTCATCGTTTGCCCCCTGTGTGGCCACGAGGTTAATTTTCGGCAGAGGCATCAGCTTATCCAACTGCTCCTCGGTCAGCGCTGACTCATCCTCGGCACGGCGCTTTTCGCCCCAATCTGGGCGCACAGCAAGGATTTCCTGTAACAAACGGAATGCCACGGCTCGGTCAGAACATACGATCATTGCCTTTTGTACGATTTCCGGCTTTTCGGCGCATAGTGCTTCATAATGGAGTACAATGTCTGCCGCCAGTTTTTTGAGCCGATCGGGGTGACCAAGGATTGCTCGCATCTGCGCCATTGCCCGCTGGCTTTCCTCAATCTGCTCCTGTGTGGAGCCTTGTTCAGCGCAGCGGTCATAGTATTTTTGAATTTCTTTTGCCTGTTCATCTGAAAGGATAACTCGGGCAAGACGCGGCTCGTATGCGATGCGGACAGTAATGCCATCATCACTGGATTCTTTCATCGTGTAGCTGTCAACCACGTCACCGAACACGGCAATTGTTTCATCAACAGGTGTTCCGGTGAAACCGCAATAGGTTGCATTGGGGAAACTATCACGCAAATACTTAGCAAAGCCGTAAGTGGTGAATACGCCCTTATCGGTCTTTTTTAGTTTTGCACCCACACCGGTCTGCGTTCTGTGAGCCTCGTCCGAAATGCAAATGATATTGCTTCGGTCGGAAAGTAAACCTGTTTTCTCACAGAATTTCTGTATGGATGTGATGTACACGCCGCCACTCGGTCTATCACCGAGGGTCTTTGCCATATCTGCACGAGACTCGATGCTGCGGACATCACTTTCGTGTAGGAACTTCGTTGCCGTAGCGAACAGTTCTGCGGTCTGCGTGTCCAGGTCCTCGCGGTCAACGATAATGATGATGGTTGGATTGTTGAAGGTATCTGGATCACGCAGAGCAATCATTCGGGACAGGAACAGCATGGTGTATGTCTTGCCGCAGCCGGTCGCACCGAAGTATGTACCACCTTTACCATCACCGGCAGGACGCAGATGCTTCTTGATATTGGCAAGCATCTTTCCAGCGGCGAAGAACTGCGGATAGCGGCAGACGATGGCTTCGCTCTTTTTGCTGTCATCCGGGTAAAATACGAAATCCCGCAGAAGCTGAATCACACGGTCTTTGGCAAAAGCACCGGCAATCATTGCAAACAGCGAACTGATGCCGTTGGAAACCTTATCCTGGTCATTTGCCTTATTCCATGCGTAGTAATAGGGGTACGGTGTGAAAATACTACCCATTTTGGTATTTGCACCATCACTGACGACCGACAAGAAGCAGTATTTCATCAACTTTGGAATATCCCGGTTGTAGCGGATAGTGATTTGATCCCAAGCATCATACACCGTGGTATCC
>JAFQBT010000028.1 GCA_017399625.1 Oscillospiraceae bacterium | reverse complement strand
GGCGTCTTTTTTGCAAAAGGCAAAAATGACGGAAGGGTGGCTGTTTCTTAATTTCGCCGTTGTTATTTCAGCATTCTGTTTATGATTCCCAAAAGCATAAGCATATCGTCCTCGCTTAACTGTTTCATACCTTCAAGCGCTTTTTGAATAAGTTCCGGATTCTGCGTTCCGTCGTCGAAAAATTGCTGCGGGGTAATTTCAAAATAATCGCAGATAGCAAAAAATTCCTTAAGCGGAGGAAGAGCTTTTCCCGAAGAAATGTTATAAACATATCCTCTGCTGTGACCGAGGTCATAACTCATCTGATATTCCGAAACGCCTTTTTTTATTCGCAGCTGTGTTATCCGTTCTTTTACAAAATCCTCATACATAGTTATCACCTCTTGCATTTAATGATAACTGTATTATCGGCACGTTTAGTAACAAAATATTTGTTATTATCTGTTGAAATATCAAAGAATATATGTTATATTAAGAAAAACGCACAAGTTTATTTGATAAAAAGTGCGGTAAAACAAAGCACAGAATACGGTGTTTGTTGAAAAGAAGGAGGATGAAAAAATGAAAGACAAAACAACTGCGCTGATTCTGTCTATTCTTCTTGGAACATTGGGAGCGGACAGATTTTATCTTGGCTATACGGGTATGGGCGTGCTTAAACTGCTGACCGGGGGCTGTTTTGGCGTTATGTGGATTATTGATATTGTAAACATTGCAACGGGAAAACTTCTTCCGGCAGATGGCTCCGGATATTCCGATGATTCAAACACTTCCGCAAAGCCTTCCGGAACTGATTCTTTGGAAAGCCTCAAAAAGATTTCCGAGCTTCACAATCAAGGAATTTTGAATGACGAAGAATACGAAAAAATGAAAAAAGAAATTCTTGAAAAAGTATGAGGTAATTAAAATGATGAATAAAAGATCTGCAAAAATAGCTCTTTTAATAGCTTTTGCCGTTGTTCTTGCAGTGTTTCCGTGTTTTGAAAACGTTTTTTATGGATTTGAGCATTACGGAGCAAATTTTTCGTTTTTAACGTGGAATACACAACTAATGATGGAACACGGTGAAATTTATGGATTTGAGGGAAGTCCTTTTCTTACTTCTATACTGCTGTTTGGTGTTATGGCTGTTCTTGTTGCCATAAATATTGTAGTAAGCGTTATGGAAGATAAATCAAAAGATAATCGTGTAACACTTTGCTGGGTTTCTGTTGCTTTATCTATAATTTCTATCGTGCTTTTAATATCCATAGTAAAAAAGATAGCGGATGTTTTTTTGCCTGGATACGGGATAATGTTCGGAACTTATCTTGCGATTATCCTGGCTTTGGGTGTTGCGATTGTTGCTTTTATTGATGCGGGTTCGAATAAAACTTCTGCACATCAAAAAAATACTTCTAAAAATGATTACGAAAATATTGAAAAATTAGCTTCTCTCAAGGAACTTCTTGATTCCGGAGTTATAACTCAGGAAGAATTTGAAGTAAAGAAAAAACAGCTGCTGAAATAATTTTTGACAACAAAAAACTCCCTGCTCCTCGGAGCAGGGAGTTTTTTACGTTAATTTTTGCGGGCGGATGATATCCGCCCCTACAGACTGAGGAGCCTTTTTTAAATGATAAACTGCAGAACCGTTCCGGTAAGGACGGAAACCGCGAAAAGGAATCCGGTAAGGCTGAGGCATTCGATTTTGTCCACGTCGTTGCGGAAAAGAACAAGAAGACCGGTTCCTGCGCCGACGGAAAGTCCGGCAAACGCCGCGCCGAAGGAAATTGCGCCTTCAGCATAAAGCTGTGCGATGATGATGGAGGAAGCGCAGTTGGGGATGAGCCCGACAATTCCCGCAACAAGGGGCTGGAGAAGGCTTTCGCTTGCGATGAAGGAGGCAAAAGCTTCTTCGCCGAGGGTTTCGATGCAAAGTTCAAGGGCGAACATTACAATGAAAATAAAAGCAAAAGTTTTTGCGGTGTGGGCAAGAGTGCTTTTGAGAAGTCCGTTATGACCTTCGGTGTGGCAATGGGAATGTTCCTCCGCAACTTCCTCAAGTTCCTCCTTGGTGATGTTGAAAAGTCCGAAGCGGTCAACAAGAAGACCCGCAACAATTGCAAGAAGAAGTTTTGAAGCGATGAGCGGAAGGATTTTTCCTGCGCTTTCCGGGTTGGAAAGAAGAACGGGAATGGCTTCGTCGCTGGTGGAGATGAAAACCGCAAGCATGGTTCCGGCGGTGATTATGCGGTTTGAATAAAGGTTTGCCGCAACAACGGAAAAGCCGCATTGGGGAACAACGCCGAGGATCGCTCCGATGAAAGCACCGGCTTTTCCGAATTTTCCAAGCCACGCGGCAAATTTTTCCGAATGGCGGTGCTCGATGAATTCAATGAGCAGATATGCCGCAAAAAGGAAGGGCAGGGAAGAGGCGGTGTGCTCAAGGGTGTGTAAAAATGTATGAAGAAATTCGTGCATTGAAATACCTCACAGATGTTTTTATAAAAATATTATATTTGCAAAATAAATCTCCGTCAAGAATTTTTTTGCGGAACCGGGAATAAATTTCTTTGATATCATCATAAAATTTTTAAAATAATACCGGAAAGAGGCGCAGAAAATGGCTTTTGATATAAAAGATTACAACCTTGGGAAAAGACCCCTCTGGGCGGTTTTTGCGGCGGTTCTTCTGCTTTTTGCCCTTGCTTTTTTTGCTGTAAACTGCGTTGCCATGGGAGAAGGAAGCCGCCTTCTGCCGATTTATTCCGTCGAAACGCCGGATAAAAAGGTTGCAGTGACCTTCAATTGCGCCTGGGGTGCGGAGGATATTCCGGAAATTCTCGGGATACTCGAAAAATATGAAGCGAAGGCAACTTTTTTTATCCTCGGGCAATGGGCAAAGGATAATCCGGACGCTGTAAAAATGATTGCGGAGGCGGGGCATGAGATGGGAACCCACAGCAATACCCACCCGGACATGGCAAAAATCAGCATGGAAAAAGCAAGGGAGGAAATTTTCCGCTCCTGCGAACATATCGAAAAAGCCTGCGGAATAAAGCCGGTTCTTTTCCGTGCGCCGGGAGGTTCCTATTCCGGCGAACTTGTTGCAACGGCGGCGGAAATGGGTTTTGCGACCATTCAATGGGACGTTGACAGCCGGGACTGGAAGGATAAAACCGCCGGAGAAATGGTGGAAAACGTAACGAAAAACGTCCGGAAAGGGAGCATAATCCTTTTCCATTCCGGAAAGGCGAACACTGTCGAAGCCCTTCCGCAGATTCTCGAAATCCTCCGTAACGGAGGATATGAATTCGTGAAAGTTTCGGAACTGATTTATACGGAAAATTACACTATCGACCACACCGGAAGGCAATTTTGCTTGCAATGAAATGATATTGCGGTATGATAAATAATCAGGAAGGCGAAAAATGGAATTCATTATTGCTTTATCGAAGGCTTCGGAGAAACGGTTTTTGCGGTGAATCCGGAAACGGCGGAGGAAAATTACGTCCGACCCCTTGCAGAAAATTTTGATGAGTTCCTGAGCCATATCCTTGCCTGCGGCGGAAAATTCCGCCGTTTTTCTTTGCCCGCAGAAAAATGAATTTTTGCAGCAAAACCGCCAGATTTATGAACAACTTGCAAATTTAACGCAAAAAAGGGCGGTTTTGCCCGGATTTCTATTGATTTTTGCAGGAAGGACTGGTAAAATGAATTTCGGACTTTTTAAAAACATGACAGGGGATGTTTGATATGAACAAAGACTTTTTACATAAAATATCCGAAAACATGCATTCCTTTTCAAAAGGACAGAAGCGCATCGGAAATTTTATCCTTTCCCATTATGACAAGGCGGCATTCATGACCGCCGCAAAACTCGGCGAATCGGTGGGCGTTTCCGAATCCACCGTTGTCCGCTTCGCTTCGGAACTGGGCTATGACGGTTATCCGGAACTCCAGCACGCACTGCAGGAAATAATCCGCAACCGCCTTACCACCGTCCAGCGAATCGAAATCGCAAGCGACAGAATGAGCAACGCGGACGTTCTCACAAAGGTTCTCAACATGGATATCGAAAAAATCCGCCGCACTCTCGAGGATACTTCCACCGAGGAATTCAACAAGGTTGCGGATACCATCGTTACCGCAAAGCATATTTATATCCTCGGCGTAAGAAGCTCCGCTTCCCTTGCAAGCTTTCTCAGCTTTTATTTTTACAAAATTTTCGATAACGTGCGCAACGTTGCAACATCCAGCACCAGCGAGGTTTTCGAACAGATAATGAATATCGGCGAAGGGGACGTTTTTATCGCCATAACCTTCCCGAGATACAGCAAGCGCACCATCAAGGCGGCAAAATATGCCCACGATAAAGGCGCAACCGTAATCGCGCTCACCGACAGCCACAGCGCTCCGATAATCGAATACAGCGACAGAATCCTTCTTGCAAGAAGCGATATGGCCTCCTTTGCGGATTCTCTTGTTGCACCGCTTTCCCTTATCAACGCGCTTATCGTTGCCATCGGAATCCGCCGCAGAAGCGAAATTTCCGCAACTTTCAGCCAGCTGGAGCGTATCTGGTCCGAATACGAGGTTTATGAAAAGAGCGACGACAATGAAAATTTATGATGTGATAATCGTCGGCGGAGGCGCCGCAGGCTGTGTTGCCGCAGGATATGCCGCACAGAACGGGAAAAGCGTGCTTATTCTTGAACGCAACCGACGTCCCGCAAGAAAAATTCTTGTTACCGGAAAAGGCCGCTGCAACGTTACCAACAACTGCGAACCGGAGGAATTTTTCCGTCACGTGCGCAGCAACCCGCGTTTTCTTTACAGCGCGCTGAACCGATTTGCGCCGAAAGCTACCATGGAACTTTTTGAAAAGCTCGGCGTTCCGCTCAAAACCGAAAGGGGAAGAAGGGTTTTCCCCGTTTCGGACCGGGCAATCGATATTGCGGATGCTCTTCAGGTTTTTATAAAAAACAGGAACGTGGAAATCCGCCAGGGAAGAGCAAAAAATCTTGTTTTTGAGGATGGCGTGCTCAAAGGCGTGCTCACGGAAAACGGAGATTTTTACCGTGCTCAGAAGGTGCTCATTTCCACCGGAGGGCTCAGCTATTCGGCTACCGGTTCCAGCGGCGACGGCTATGAACTTGCAAAACAGGCGGGTCATACAATAGTTCCCACAAGGGCTTCTCTTGTTGGAATTTATACCGCGGAAAACCTTTCGGAAGCATCGGGACTTTCCCTCAAAAACGTCACTTTGCGGCTTTATGATGCGAAAAAGAAGAAGCCGGTATATGAGGAACTGGGCGAGATGCTTATCACCCACGAAGGCATTTCCGGTCCGCTGGTGCTCAGCGCAAGTTCCTTCATGAGCACGGAACTTTTCAATTACCGCATCGAGCTTGACCTCAAGCCAGGACTTTCCGCAGAGGAACTTGACGCAAGGATTCTCCGGGATTTTTCCGCAAAGCAGAACCGGGATTTTGCCAATGCCCTTGACGAACTTCTTCCGAGAAGTTTTATTCCCTATGTGGTGGAAAAAAGCGGAATCGACCCGGAAACAAAGGTGAACCAGATTACAAAGGCACAGCGCCTTGAACTTATTTCCGCCATAAAATCCTTCCCGATAAAACCCGTTGAACTGGGCGATATCGAAGGCGCGGTCATTACCGCCGGCGGAGTTTCCGTAAAAGAGGTTGACCCTAAGACCATGGAATCGAAAATCTGTCCCGGACTTTATTTTGCAGGCGAGGTCCTTGACCTTGATGCGGAAACCGGCGGATATAATCTTCAGATTGCCTTTGCCACCGGTTATGCGGCCGGAACGGCAATTTAAGGAGGAAGTTATGAAAATTGCAATAGACGGTCCTGCAGGTGCAGGAAAAAGCGATACCGCAAAAGCTCTTGCGAAAAAGCTCGGCTTCATCTATGTTGATACCGGTGCTCTTTACCGCGGAATCGGGCTTTATGCCATAAGAAAAGGAAAAAATCCCGCTTCCATCGAGGAAGTTGTTCCGCTTCTTGCGGAAATAAAAATCGAAATGCGCCATATCGAAAGCGAACAGCATATTTTCCTCAACGGCGAGGACGTTTCCGCGTTTATCCGCACCGAATCCGTTTCCGCCGCCGCTTCCGCCGTTTCCGCAATTCCCGCGGTAAGGGATTTCCTTTTTGATATGCAGCGGGAAATTGCCGAAAAAAACGACGTTGTCATGGACGGAAGGGATATCGGAACCGTCGTTCTCCTGGACGCGGAGCTCAAGATTTTCCTCACCGCAAAACCGGAAGTCAGAGCCGGAAGAAGGCTCAGACAGCTTGAGGCAAAGGGAATCGAAGCGAAGTTCGACGACGTCCTTGCGGACGTAATACAAAGAGATTACAACGACACAAACCGTGATTTCCGTCCGCTTAAACTTGCGGAGGACGGAATTCTTTTCGATAATTCGGAAATCGGATTCGAGGAAACCGTTGAACAGATAATTTCCATGGCAAAGGAGCGCATGGCTTGAAAAGAGAAATCATTGTTGCGGATTCCGCGGGTTTCTGCTTTGGAGTAAAACGCGCCGTCGGAATTGCGGAGGACTTTGCGCAAAAAGGAATCCCCGCAGTCACCCTCGGCGAAATAATACATAACCCCACCGTTGTTGACGGACTTAAGGCAAAGGGAGTTTATCCGGTGGAGGAGGTTTCCGAAGTTCCGGAAGGGGCAACCCTTATCCTCCGTTCCCACGGAGTTCCCCTCTCCGTCATGGAGGAGCTTGAGAAAAACTGTATTCCCTACGCGGACGCAACCTGTCCCTTTGTTGCAAGGATACACCGCATTGTTGCGGAAAGAACGGCCGCCGGAGATACCGTAATTATCACAGGAAATCCCGATCATGCGGAGGTAAAGGGCATTGTCGGACACTCGAAAGGTGATGTCCGCGTGGTGCGTAATCTTGAAGAATTGGAAAATCTTTCCAAAAACGACAAAAATCTTTGTGCAAAATGTATCACAATTGTTTCACAAACGACTTTTTTGCGGGCAGAATGGGAAAAATGCGAAAAATTTTCAAAAAAGGTATATACAAATTTATTAATATTTGATACAATATGTAATGATGCCTGTACTAAACAAAGCGAGGCGGACGCCCTTTCGCGCAGATGCAATGGGATGATTGTAATCGGCGGAAGGAAAAGTTCAAATACCGCAAGGTTATGGGAAACCTGCGCGGCCAACTGTCCGACTGTTTTGATTGAGTATCCATCGGAACTAAAGCCGGATGATTGGAAAAATTGCGAGGTCATAGGCGTCACTGCCGGTGCATCAACCCCATACGGCATAATTAAGGAGGTACTACAAACCATGAGTGAAAACAAAGAAATCAGCTTTGAGGAAATGCTGGAACAGTCCTTTGAAAAGGAAGAATCT
>JAFQBT010000027.1 GCA_017399625.1 Oscillospiraceae bacterium | reverse complement strand
TAAAAACAGGCCGCTTTAGCGGCGGCCTGAAAATGTTGATGCGGCTGTTAACCTTTCGACGCGTCTTAAGACGCCGCCGTATCATGCCCTTGAAGGGCTTGTGCAAACCACCAGCTCAGCTGGTGGTTATGATTTTGTATTTTTCACTCGGCTATTTGTGGCGGACGAATACCTCCTCGGAGGAGGAGGTGGCACGCCCATAAGAATAAAGGCGTGACAGAGGAGTGATAATCCCTGACAGATTCTGCATGTTCCGCAAGGGGATCCGGCTTTTCCGGAATTTTTTTGCTTCCTTTTGCATAGGCTTGTACAAAACAAAAAGGAAGTGGAACAAAATGTCAAAATTCCGTGCGTCAATAATCGCAATCGCCCTTGCGGCAATGTTTTTTATCCCGTTTTCCGCAATGCCGGAAATCGAAACTCCTCCGGAAGCGGAAAATCCTCCGCCACCGGAAAATTCATCCTCAGAAGCCGAAATCCAGGAAGGAAATCCCATGGCAAAACCCGCAGAAGGAACTTTCCGGATTTTCGACCTTGAAACGGAGGAACTTTCCAAAGTCAGTTTTTCCGATTACGTAAAAGGCGCAATTGCCTCCGAAATGGGCGCAGATTTTGAGCAGGAAGCCCTTGTTGCCCAGGGAATTGCCGCTTTCAGCTGTGGGCTTTATCAGCAAAAAATCCATTTTGCCGCGGATTATGATTTTTCCGCCGCGCCGGGGCAGAAGCTCGGTTACATAACCGAAGAAAAAGCAAGGGAAATATACGGAGAAAAATTCGATGAAAAATGGGCGGTGATTTCCGAAGCGGCGGAAAAGGCTCTCCGGTACGTACTCGTTTATGACGGCGAACCCGCTCTTGCGGTATATCACGCAATTTCCTGCGGAAGGACCGAAAGTTCCGAAAACGCATGGAGCGGCGCCGTTCCGTATCTCGTTTCCGTCGAAAGCCCCGGGGATAAATTTTCTCCCGGTTACGAAAGCACTGTATCACTGAGCGCTGAAAACGCCCTTGAAATTCTCAATAAGAACGGAGCGGGTCTTTCCGGAAAGAAGCCGGAAGAATGGTTCAGCGGAGCCGAAATGACCTCTGCCGGCTACGTTGACCGCATCACAATCGGCGCGGCTACCTTTTCCGGCGAAAGGATACGGAATCTTTTCGGTCTGCGTTCCTCCGCTTTTGATGCTGAATATAAAAACGGCGAATTTATCTTCACCGTTCGGGGTTACGGGCACGGAGTCGGTCTTTCGCAGGTGGGCGCAAACTATATGGCAAAGGAGGGCGCGACCTTTGAGGAAATCCTTATGCACTATTATCCCGGAACGGAGATAATTGCGTTTGATGAATTGAAATGATTTTTGCAAAACAAAAAAGCCTCCGCAAGGGAGGCTTTTTTCGCTTGTTTTATCAGTTGGTGTAGTTGTCGAAATAACCCTGTACAAGGATTACGGGAGTGCCCTTATCGCCGGAACCGGAGGTAAGGTCGCAGAGAGAACCGATAAGGTCGGTAAGCTGGCGGGGAGTTGTTCCTTCGGAAGCCATATTGCCGACAAGGTTTGCGTCTTTTGCTTTGATGCTTTCGGAAATTGCCTGTTTAAGTTCTTCGCCGGAAAGGTTGCTGAAATCGTTATCGGCAAGATATTTGAGTTTGAGTTCGTTGGGGGTGCCGATAAGACCTTCGGTATGGAAGGGAGAAACAACCGGGTCTGCAAGTTCCCAGATTTTTCCCTGAGGATCTTTGAATGCGCCGTCGCCATATACCATAACTTCAACGTGTTTTCCGGTTGCTTCAAGAACGCGTTTCTGAATATCGAGAACAAGAGCCTGGCTGTCGCGGGGGAAGAGTTTTACGGTGTTTTCGGTTGCTTTGTTGGAACCGAGAAGGCCGTATTTTTCATTATAACCGCCGCTGATGGGAGCGGTAAGAATATCGTCAAGACCGAGGACGATTTTTGCGCCTGCAGCTTTGAGGATGCGTTTGGTTCTTGCGCGGGTGTGGATATCGCAGGTAAGAACGCAATCGGTATAATCAAGGATTGCTTTTGCCTGGTTTGCAAAAACGATTTCGACTTCTGCGCCTTCTTCTTTTACGAGGTTTCCGTAATATTCAACGTAGTCAACGCCGGTGAACTCGTGTTTGTTTTCGCCGAAAAGCTCGCGGTATCTTTCAAGAGAAAGAACGTCGGAATAGGGGTTGATTCCTGCTTCGTCAAGTTTATCAAGGCTTACAAGTTCGTTGCCGACTTCATCGGAAGGATAGGAAAGCATAAGAACAACTTTTTTGCAGCCTCTTGCAATTCCGCGAAGGCAGATTGCAAAGCGGTTTCTGGAAAGGATCGGGAAGATTACGCCAACGGTTTCTCCGCCGAATTTTGCTTTTACGTCTGACGCAATGTCGTCAACGGTTGCATAGTTGCCCTGGGCTCTTGCAACAACGGATTCGGTAACGGCGATTACGTCGCGGTCACGGATTTCAAATCCTTCGCATTCCGCTGCTTCAAGAACGGCTGCGGTTACCATTTCGCCAAGGTTATCTCCCTGACGGAAAATGGGGCAGCGAATGCCGCGGGATACGGTTCCAACTCTTCTGGTGTTTGCCATAAAAATACAGATCCTTTCTATATGAAGACTTTTTTAATGAATTATTGTAAAAAAGTCCCTTTTTCGTCTTTTTTCAAGCGAAAAAAGCAATATCTACAACAGAATATTATACATAAATATATTCTTTTCCGCAAGATGTTTTTTATAATTTACGGTGACAAGTTTTGTAGAATATTTTTTCTTCCTTTTACTCGTTTTTGTTGAAATTTATTGCAGAACGGTATTTCGGTCAAAGCCAGGCTGATTTACCAAAGGCAAAATAAAAAAAGAGCGGCCTTTGCGGCCGCCCGGATTTTATTCGGTTTATTTATGCTTCCGGGGTCCAGTGTTCGACAATCTGGTAGGAATCCGGCATGGAAACAAGGGAAGGGTTGAGATATTTATTGAACGCGGTGATGTTTTCGATAACAACGGTTTCGCCCTGTTCGACCTTAAGACCGAAGAGAACGCTGTTCTCAAAATAGAAGGTGATGTTGCCTTCGTTTGTGCTGTAACGTTCAAAACGGCAGTTTTTTCCGCCGAAGGATTCATCGCCGGCGGAAATGAGTTTTATGTTCTCGGTGGAAATTTCGAAGGGAACGGCTTTATAATCCGCGGGATTTACGGTGAACATTTTTGCCCGGTTATCGTCGATATAATAATAGGTTCCCTCGAAAAGAACGATGTGCTCATGGGGGATTTCCTGTTCGATGGGGTTTCCGTCGGCATCATATTCCGGTTCAACGCCTTCAAGTTCGGCAGGTTCCGGATAGCTCGAACCGGTGCGGACTCCGTTGCTTCCGTGAAGGACCTCCGTTCCGTCCGGAAGGAGATAGGTAATAAAATAAGTTCCGTTTTCGAGCATTTTTACATAGCCTTCGGAAAAAATTATTTCGTGGGCTTCCTGTTCGGTTTCGGTTCCGAGGATCTGGGAAATTATAAGTTCGATGTCGTTCGGGATAAGTGCGCTTGCTTCGTCGAGCCATCCGCTTATGGTTTCCGCCGGGGAACATCCGGAAAAGGAAAGAAGCATTATTGCCGAAAGCAAAGCCGCAAGGATTCTTTTTGCCATTTTTATCCTCCAAAAATAAAATTTTGTTTCTTTTTATAACGGTTTTTCATTGACTGAAAAAGCAAATAGGTTTATATTTATATGGTGATGTTTTATAAAACGGTTTACAAAAGTAATTATAGCGGATTTGTTTGCTTTTGTCACCACTTTTTATATAAACTTAATATTCTTTTCAAAAATATAATTTGGGCAAACAGGGGGAAATATGCAGAAAATCGGTTTTGACAGCGCAAAATATTTTAAAATGCAGTCCGAAAAAATAAAGGAGAGAATCAAAGAATTCGGCGGAAAGCTTTATCTTGAATTCGGCGGAAAACTTTTTGACGATTTCCATGCCTCAAGAGTGCTTCCCGGTTTTGCTTACGATTCAAAGGTAAAGCTCCTTTGCGAAATGAAGGATCAGGCGGAAATCATCATTGTTATCAACGCCACCGACATCGAAAAAAACAAAATCCGCGGCGACCTTGGAATTACCTATGACCTTGAGGTAATACGCCTTATCGACGCTTTTTCCTCCCTCGGTCTTTATGTGGGAAGCGTGCTAATCGCCCAGTATTCCGGACAGAGAGCCGCAGATGCATTCCGCAAAAAGCTTGATTCCCTCGGAATAAAGAGCTATATCCACTATCCCATCGAAGGATATCCCATGGACGTCAACTTCGTCGTAAGCGACGAAGGCTTCGGACACAACGATTATATCGAAACCACAAGACCCCTTGTTGTGGTAACCGCTCCCGGTCCCGGAAGCGGAAAAATGGCAACCTGCCTTTCCCAGCTTTTCCATGAAAACAAGCGCGGCGTAAAAGCCGGATATGCAAAATTCGAAACTTTCCCCATCTGGAACCTGCCCCTTAATCATCCGGTAAACCTTGCTTATGAAGCCGCCACCGCCGATCTTGACGATGTCAACATGATCGACCATTATCACCTTGCGGCATACGGCGAAATGACCGTAAACTATAACCGTGATATTGAAGTTTTCCCGGTGCTCAACAGGATTTTTGAAACCATCCTCGGCGAAAGTCCCTATAAATCCCCGACGGATATGGGCGTCAACATGGTCGGAAACTGCATCTGCGATGACGAAGCGGTCTGCGACGCAGCAAAACAGGAAATCATCCGCCGCTTCTATGAAGCAGCCTGCGAATACCGCCAGGGAAAATGCGACGAAAACCCCATGCTCCGCATCGAGCTCCTTATGGAGCGCCTTGAAATCGGTCCGGAGGACAGACCGGTTGTTGCTGCCGCTCTTGATAAAGCGGAGGAAACCGAAATGCCCGCAACCGCAATTGAACTTAAAAACGGAAAAATAATCGTCGGAAAAACAAGCTCCCTTCTCGGTTCTTCCGCAGCAATGCTTCTCAATGCCCTCAAGGAAATTGCCGGAATCGACGATTCGATAGATATCATCGACCCGCTTGTTATGAACCCGGTTGAGGAGCTCAAGAAAAAGCACCTTGGTCACAACAATGCAAGGCTCCATCTTGACGAAACTCTTCTTGCTCTTGCGGTAAGCGCGCCGAAGAATCCGGATGCGGCAAAAGCCCTTGCCTGCCTTGATGAACTCCGGGGATGCGAATGCCATTCCACCGTAATTCTTTCTCAGGTCGATACCCAGACCTTCAAAAAGCTTGGTCTTAACCTTACCTGCGAACCAAAATACCGCAACAAAAAACTTTATCACGCATAAAAAGGAGTGTTTTAATGAAATTCGTATCCTGGAACGTAAACGGACTTCGTGCCTGCATGGGCAAAGGCTTTATGGATTCATTCAATGAAATGGACGCGGATTTCTTCTGCCTTCAGGAAACAAAGCTCCAGCCGGACCAGATTTCCCTTGAGCTTCCGGGATATTATCAGTTCTGGAACAGTGCGGAGAAAAAAGGATATTCCGGAACGGCGATTTTTACGAAGCACGAACCCCTTTCCGTAAATTACGGAATCGACGTTGAACGCCACGACCACGAGGGAAGGGTCATCACCCTTGAATACCCGGATTTCTATCTTGTTGACGTCTATGTTCCCAACGCAAGACGCGACCTTGAGCGGCTTGAATACCGCATGGACTGGGAGGATTGCTTCCGGGAATACGTAAGTTCCCTCGATAAGCATAAGCCGGTTATAATCTGCGGCGATATGAATGTTGCGCATGAGGAAATCGACCTTAAGAACTATAAAACAAACCGGGGCAACGCCGGTTTTACTGATGAGGAACGTTCGAAAATGACCGAGCTCCTCGGAGCGGGTTTTGCGGATACTTTCCGTTATCTTTATCCGGAAAAAGGCGATTCCTATTCCTGGTGGAGCTATATGTTCCACGCAAGGGAAAAGAACGCGGGATGGAGAATCGATTATTTCATCTGTTCCGAACGTTTTGCGGAAAAGCTGGAGGACAGCCTTATCCTTCCTCAATATTACGGAAGCGACCATTGCCCGGTTGCGATTATCACAAAAGATTAAAAAAAGAACGGCGGGAATTTGTTCCTGCCGTTTTTTTCATATGAGGTGTTCATCCGGAAACCGCAGAGGTGTCCGCAACGCGGACAGAAGGGTGCCGATCCCATCCGGTTAAAATAGGACGAACAGCCTCCCTTGTGCAAAGGGAGGTGGCATTTCTGAAAGAAATGACGGAGGGATTGTAATCCCATCCCGTTAAATTCAGCCATTCAGCCTTCCCCTTGAGGGGAAGGTGGCAAAACCGAAGGTTTTGACGGATGAGGTGTTCCCTTGCAAATCGCCGTTTTTTAAACGGGCGGATAATATCCGCCCCTACATTAATTTTACGAATCCATCGCAACCGGTCAGGGATAATCCCTCCTCTGAGAGGGTATTACAATTCAGCCGGCAATTTATAAAAAAATCCCGCTCATGGGAGCGGGATTTTTTGTTCGTTTTTATTCTCCGTTCGATGCAGGGTTGTTGAGATGGGCAATGCCCTCAACGTCGGTTACAGGAAGGGAGAAGGTGATTCCTGCGCCTTCGGATTCCATTCCGACGCGTTTTACGATTGCCTGCATGATATGGGGTCTTGCTTCCTCGGAAGCGAGGATCAGAACAAGTTCCTTTTCGGGATGGATGGAGATTCCGAAGAATTTTTCCGCATCCCGGAGTCCTGCGCCGTGGGCATACATGATTGTGCCGCCTTTTGCGCCGGCATCTCTTGCGGCATCCATAAGTTCTTCGGAATAGCCGCGGTTAACAATACTGATTATAAGAGAAAATTCGTTTTTGTTTTCCATGATCAATCCTCCGGTAATTCAGCGGTGAGAAATTTAAAGGCCATGATTCCGCCGATGCTTTCGAGCGGAACAGTAAAAGCGATTCCACGGCCGGGTTTTTCGAATTCAATTTTTCTGGAAATGATTTCAAGGGTTTTTCTGCTGTCTTCGTGGGCGGAAAAGCTTATGACAACGTCTTTTTCGGTTGCGCCGAGTCCGAGCATTTCAAGAATGCTCGAAGGCGCGGTTCCGTGTCCCTGACAGATGAGATTCTGGAAAATTCCGTTTTCACGGAGAACTTCAACAACCTCTTCGCCTTCGCCTCTTGAAACAACGGCAATAACCATATCAAGGCGTCTGCTGCTCGATACGGAATCTATTCTTTCGTTCTGTGCCAAAGCGGAACACCTCCTTTAATCATAATCAAGTTCGATGATTGCGCATGTAAGGTCGAGCTGATATTCTTCGATTTCCTCTTCGATCTCCTCATAGATTTCGGCAAGTTCTTCGGATTCTTCGGCCTTTGCTTTTCTGGATTTGATTGCATAGATTGCACCGAGAATCTGGATTGCAACAAGGGGAGTCATTGCGACCATTGCAACAACGCCGAACCCGTCCATAAGAACGTTTCCGCCGACCGCGCTGCAGGCACCGATTGCAAAGGGGAGAAGGAAGGTTGCGGTCATGGGACCGGAAGCAACGCCGCCGGAGTCAAATGCAATGGCGGTGAATACATCCGGAACAAAGAACAGAAGACCGAGGGCGATTGCATAGCCCGGAATGAGAAGATACCAGATGGAAAGTCCGGTGATGACGCGGGTCATTGCCATACCGACGGAAATACTCATGCCGATCATAAGGGCAATCATCATCATTTTTCTTGTTATGGAACCGCCGGTGACTTCCTCAACCTGAACGGTGAGAACATAAACCGCGGGTTCCGCAAGAAGAATGAAGAATCCGACCAGCATGCCGATGGGGATTATTATCCAATTATAGGGAAGGGTTGCAAGAGCACCGCCCATAAAACTTCCCGCAGGCATAAAACCGACATTTGCCGCGGTGAGGAAGATTACAAGACCGATGTATGTATAGAGAACGCCCACAAGGGTTTTTGCAACGGAGATTTTCGGGAGTTTGAGATAAACAACCTGGAAGAAAAGATAAACGGCGATAATCGGCGAAAGAGCAAGGGCAACTTCCTCGAAGAAGGTGGGGAATGCCCGGAGATAGACCATTATTGCGTCGCCGAAATTTTCAATTTCCGGAATGGGGGTGGATTCATAGGAAGCGCTGCCCTTTGCGAGCATGCCCATAATTGCAACAGCAATGATGGGACCTACGGAACAAAGACCTACGAAGCCGAAGCTGTCGGTTTCGGAATCCTTGCCATTTTTAACGGAAGCAATGCCGACGCCGAGAGCGAGAATGAACGGAACGGTGATGGGTCCGGTTGTAACGCCGCCGGAATCGAAGGAAACCGCAAGATATTCCGGTTTTGTAAAGTATGCAAGAGCAAAAACAATAAGATACAGCACAAAGAACAGCTTTGAAAGATCAAAGCCGAAAACAACGCGGATTACTGCAATGGTGAGGAAAATCGCAACGCCGATGGCGACCATGTAAATAAGGGTCTGGCCGACGGAAACATCCAGACCAAGAAGGCTGAACATCGTCTGGTCCGGCATCTGTTTTCCGAGAACCTGAAGGTCCGGTTCCGCAATGGTTACGAGGAAGCCGAGGATAAAAGCGGTGATGAGAAAAATCCTGAGATTTTTGAGCTCAACAAGCTTTCCGCCAATCTGGTTTCCGATAGGGGTCATGCCCACTTCCGAACCAAGCTGGAAAAGGGTCATGCCGACTATCAGCAAAAAGGTTCCGGATAAAAAAAGCGCCAGGACGCCGGAGGGCATCGGTGCAATTGTGAAATGGAGCAGCAGAACAATTCCCGCAACGGGAAGAACCGCCACAGACGTTTCTTTGAATTTCGATAAGAGTTCACGGATCAAGGAGGGTTACCGCCCTTCTGTATTAGAATTGTATAACATAATTGTAACTTATGTGATGGTTTTGTGTCAATTCGGGATATTGTATGAAATTTTTTACACAAAAAAGGTTATTATTCACAAAACATGATTCATTTATTAACAATATTTGTGTTGACTTAAAGAAAAATAATTGTTATTCTTAATAAAAAACCGAATCTTACCAAAACGGAGGAATATATAAATGGATTATTGCGACGCAATCAACAAACTTCCCGAAAATTCCGGAAACAGCCTTTACGGGAAAAATTATCTCCGCACCTGGGATATGAGCAACGAAGAAATCATTTCCGTTGCAAGAGGAGCCTGCGCTCTTAAAGCAATGCGCGAAAGCAACGTTTCCCCGAAAATTTTTGATTCCGGCGTTGCTGTTTCCATGTTCAGCAAAGAGGACAGCGGAATGAAGCTTGCCTATGCTGCCGGATGCGACCTTCTTGGTCTTACCATCATCGATATGGATAAAAAGCTCAGCAACAGCAATATCAACGAAAACGCCGCAATGGCTTCCTATATGGCAGATACCCTCGGCGTCTGCGAAAGCGATTTTATCGAAAAAAGCTCCAGATACATCAAAAGAGTTGCCGATACCGTTGAGGAAAGCAAGAACAACGGAGTCATCACCGATAAACCCTGTGTTCTTAACCTCGGAAGCGATGAGGACAGCCCCGTCCAGACCATTGCGGACCTTCAGTATATGGCTGCAAAATTCGGCGGAATCGAAAACCTCAAAGGCAAAAAAATCGCCGTCACCTGGGCATATTCCCCCAACGGAACCCGTTCCCTTGCTGTTCCCCAGGGACTTGTTTCTCTTGTTACCCGTTTTGGAATGAACGTTGTTCTTGCCGCACCGGAAGGCATGGATCTCATGCCCGGCACCATTGAAAGAGCGGAAAAGAACGCCGAAGCTTCCGGCGGAACCTTTGCAAAGGTTTCCTCCATGGAGGAAGCGGTGACCGATGCCGAAATCATCGTTCCCATCAACTGGGCACCTTTCAGCTTCCTTGAAAAACGCACCGAGCTCCATGCCGCAAACCTCGGAACCTATATCGACCTTCTTGAGCACGAGCTCCGTGAAAACAACAAGGCTTTCATCGACTGGGAAGTAACCGAGGAAATGATGGAGAAAACAAAGGACGGAAAAGCCCTTCTTCTCCATGACCTTCCGGCAGACGTAACCGATATCACCTGCATCCGCGGCGAAATGACCGCACAGGTTTACGGCGCAAACCTTTCCAGCCTTCTTGCGGAAGCGGGAATGCGTCCCTATGTAATTGCCGCAATGATCATTCTTGCAAAATCCGAAAATCCCAGAGCCGCATTCAGAACCATTGCGGAAAGAGCGACAAAAAGATATTTCTGATTTATTGCGCATATATATTTTTTAAAAAAACGAAAGAAGACCTTTTAGAAAAAATGAAAAAAACTCTTGTAATTCTTGCCGCCGGAATCGGAAACAGATACGGCGGAGCAAAACAGATCACCCCGGTGGGTCCCTGCGGAGAAAGAATAATCGATTTTTCCATGTTCGATGCCTATAAAGCCGGTTTTGAAAAAATCGTTTTCATAATCCGCAAAAGCTTCGAGGCGGATTTCCGGGAAGCCATAGGTGATCCGGTTTCAAAATTCATGGAAGTTGACTATGTTTTTCAGGAGATCGATCCGGAATTTGCGGAAAAAGGCAGAAACAAACCCTTCGGCACCGCCGAAGCAATTGCCCTTTGCCGCGGTCATGTTGAGGGACCTTTTGCGGTGATCAACGCGGACGATTATTACGGACAGAGCTGCTTCGGTCTTATCGGAAGCCTTCTTGATAAAATGGAGGGCGAAGGCGAATACGTGATGATCGGTTACAGAATAGAAAACACCATCACCGATAAAGGCCACGTCGCAAGGGGTGTCTGCAGAACCGAAAACGGAATGCTTGCTGAAATCAACGAGCGCACCCATATTGAAAAACGCGGCGAATGCGCCGAATATACCGAAGACGGCGAAAACTGGATTCCGCTCCCGGCGGGAACTCCCGTTTCCATGAACTTCTGGGGTTTCACTCCGGATATTTTCGATTATCTGGACAGAGCGCTTGAGGAATTCAGGGCGAAAGAACTTCCGGAAAACCCGCTTAAGGCGGAATGCTATCTTCCAAGCGTTGTGGGCGAAGCCCTTTGCAAAGGAGAAGTTACGGTAAAAGTTCAGGAATGCTGCGACAAATGGTACGGTGTTACCTATAAGGAAGATACTCCCGCGCTTGTTGAAGCGCTTAAAAAACTTACCGACGAAGGAAAATATCCCTCCCCGATCTGGGGATAAAATAAAAAAAGCTCCGGCATTGCCGGAGCTTTTTTTATTTTACAGAAAATCTGTTGATTATGCTGCCCTCAAAATCCTTCCAGAGAAATTCACCGTGCTCAAAAATCATATAGCCGTGGTGGCTGTTCTCCTTCGGAATGGAAACGGAACCGGGGTTCATAAAGATTATGCCGTCTTTTTCCTCGAGTTTCGGGATATGGGTATGCCCCGAAAGGACGAAAGTTCCGCTTTTAAGCGGGGGAAAGGGCTTGTGGCCGTGAACGGCGAGCATCTCGATTCCGTCGATGCTCAGGAAAACCTGTTCGCTGAGCACCGGAAATTCAAGAACCATCTGATCGACCTCGGTATCGCAGTTTCCCCGGACGCAGAGGATGTGTTCCTTTATGCCGTTGAGCATGGAGATGACCTCCTTCGGGGCATAATCCTTCGGAAGATCGTTCCGGGGACCATGGTAAAGGATATCCCCGAGCAGCAGAATTTTATCCGCGTGCTCATTTTCAAAGGCTTTGAGCATCTCTTTGCAGTAAAAAGCGCTTCCGTGGATGTCGGATGCAATCATAAGTTTCATAAAAACGCCCCTTTTTTCTACATTTCGTTCCAGCCGCGGTCGATTATCTCTGTTTTTGCCTTTGCGGAGGTGAGTTCGGTGATATCGTGCTCAAACGCGGAAACGTCTTCGGTGCGAAGGCGGACCACGATGCTCACGTCTGCGCCGAAATCACTTTCCACCACAAAAATGCGGTGCTCATTGATGAAATGTTCGATTTTTCCGTAAAGGTTATAGTCACAGGTGACCATTATATCCGCGCTTTCCGCAACGGTTTTGATTCCGCCGGCGGCAACTGCGATTTTTGCACCTTCGGTATAGGCACGGACAAGTCCTCCGACACCGAGCAAAGTTCCTCCGAAATAGCGGGTCACAACGCAGCAGACGTCAACAAGTTCGTTTCCGTTCAGGACATTGAGCATGGGAACGCCTCCGGTGCCCTGGGGTTCACCGTCATCGGAGGCACGTTTTATCTGACCTGCCCGAAGGGAATAGGCATAGACGTTATGGGTTGCGTCCCGGTGCTTCGTGCGGATTTCGTTTATAAAAGCGATGGCTTCGTCCTCGGTTTCGACCGGAGCGATGTATCCGATGAAGCGGGATTTTTTTTCAACAAATTCGTCGCTTGCCCGGTTTTTGATGGTTTTATATTCGGCCAAAATCTCCCGCTCCTTTCTTTAAAAACGGATAGAAAAAAAGCCCGAAATAATCCGGGCTTTGTGGTTTTGGAATTATTCCATACCGAAACGTTTTTTGAATCTGTCAACACGACCGCCGGTATCAACGAGTTTCTGACGACCAGTGTAGAAAGGATGGCATTTGGAGCAAACCTCTACGTGGATGTCTTCTTTGGTGGAACCGGTTTCCCAAGTTGCGCCGCAAGCGCAGGTAATGGTGGTGGGTTTGTAATTAGGATGAAGACCTTCTTTCATCTATGTCACCTCTTTCTCTACAGAGCTTATATTACAAGTCCTTTTTTTACATCAGTATTGATATCATATCACATTCCGGGACGGAATGCAACAATTTTTTTCGGAAAATTTATTCCAAATTGAAAATTTTTTGATCAGAAGCCAAGAAGCGCGTTGACTTCGGCTTTGATTGCCTCGCCTTCGGCCTTTGCGGATTCAAAATCTGCCGCTTTTACGGAATAATAGATCTTGAGCTTCGGTTCGGTACCGGAAGGACGGACGATGAAGCTGGAGCCGCCCTCGAGGGTATATTCGATCATGTTTGCATCGGGTTTATAATCCTTTGCGGCAACGATTGCTTTTCCGCAGACTGCTTTCGGAGCTTCCTCCCGGAGATCGCTCATGATTTTTGCAATGCGTTTTGCGCCGTCGGCGCCTTCGCAGTAGAAGTTATCCTGGAAGTCGTGGTAATAACCGAATTTTGCCTGGATTTCCGCAAGAGCTTCGCCAAGGGTTTTGCCCCGGAGTTTCCAGAAGTTTGCGGCTTCGCAGATGAGAAGGGAAGCATCGACTGCGTCCTTATCGCGTACGTAAGTTCCGGAAAGATAGCCGCAGCTTTCCTCGAATCCAAAGAGGAATCTTTCGGGCTGTTCGATTTCCTCGAGCTCGGCGATGACTTTTCCGATGAAGCGGAAGCCGGTGAAAACGCTTCTCATTTCGATTCCGTGGCCTGCGGCGATGGCGTCCGCAAGTTTTGTGGAAACAAGGGAGCGGACTGCAACGGGATTTTCGGGCATGGTGCCGTTTTCTTCCCTTGCGGTGGCGATGAAATCAAGAAGAAGCGCGCCGACTTCGTTGCCGGTGAAAAGGCGGAAACCGTCTTTTTCCCTTGAAGCAATGCCAACGCGGTCTGCGTCCGGGTCGGTTGCAAGAACAAGGTCTGCGCCGGAAGCTTCAGCCTGCCTGAGAGCAAGGGCAAGAGCTTCGCGGAGTTCCGGGTTCGGGAAGGGACAGGTGGGGAATGCGCCGTCGGGTTTTTCCTGTTCACGGACCATTTCGATGTTGCCGAAACCGGCAAGAGAAAGGGTGTTGACAACCGGGATTGCGCCGGTTCCGTTGAGAGGAGTATAGACGACGTGGAGATCGTTCATGGAATGGTGTTCGCGGTCAACGCCTTCCTTGAGAACTCTTGCATAGAAGCGGCGCCAGAAGCTTTCGGGAATAAGAACAATGTTCTTTTCGGAAAGGGCGGTTGCGTAATCGCAGGTTTTTGCGCCTTTGAGAACGTCGGTTTTATCGATTACGGCAAGGATTTCTTTTGCAACATCGGGGGAAATCTGGCAGCCGTCGGAGCCATAGACTTTATAGCCGTTGTATTTTGCGGGGTTGTGGCTTGCGGTGATAACGATACCTGCGTCGCAGAATCTTTCGCGAACCGCATAGGAAAGCATCGGGGTGGGTGCGGGAGCATCATAAAGCCAGACCTTGATTCCGTTTGCAACAAGAACGCAGGCGGCTTCCTTTGCAAATTTTTCGGAATTGTGGCGGGTGTCATAAGCGATGGCGACGGAGGCGCCTTCCTTATGGGAATTGAGATATTCCGCAAGTCCCTGGGTTGCCTGACGGACGGTATAGATATTCATTCTGTTTGTGCCTGCGCCGAGAATGCCGCGAAGTCCGGCGGTGCCGAATTCAAGGCTGCGGTAAAAACGCTCGAAAATCTCTTCCTCGTTGCCTTCAACGTTTGCAAGGTCGGAAGCAAGTTCTTCGTCGCGGACAAATTCTTTCCATTCAAAATATTTTTCGTTTTCAGTCATTATGTAAAACCTCCAGAAAATCAGCGGATGAAATTGGTTACGTCACGTTTTTCGGGCGCTGGGGGATTGATTCCGGATTTTTTGCCGGCTTCGATACATTTGAGGAAATATGCCATGTTGTTTCCGAGGATACGCATGCACTGAACGCCTTCCTTATCTTCCGGAATTTCGGAAGGGACGGCGGCATGGACCATGTTCCAGTAATGGGAGGAGATGATCGGCATTTCCGCAATGGCGGGATATTTTATGAGCTGGTCATAGGCGGCGGTGGTGCCTCCTCTTCTTGCAACGGTGATGACCGCCGCGGGTTTATGGCGGAAAGTTCCGCCGGGAGCAGAATAAAAAACCCTGTCGAGGAAGGAGGTTATTGCGCCGGAAGCGCCGGCATAATGCACCGGAGTTCCGAAAACGAAACCGTCGGCATTTTTTGCCCGCTGGACAAAATCGTTTACGATATCGTTTTTGATGCATTTTCCGTTGCGGGAACAATATCCGCAGCCGAGACAGCCGGAAATTGCGTCCGTTCCGAGCCAGACAATGGAAGTTTCGATTCCATCGCTGTTGAGAGCGTTTTCAACTTCCCGGAGCGCGGCATAGGTCGAGCCGTTTTTATGGGGGCTTCCGTTAACAAGAAGCACTTTCATTGAATATCAGCACCCTTCATTTGAACAAAATTATACAAACTAATTATAGACCCAAACGGAAATAAAAGCAACTTAAAATTATCCCACTTTTATGATAAAAAAGGGCAAAATGCGGGAGGAACGATTCGTCTGATAACGGGCGGGAGCAAGGATTGCCATTACCGGCGTTTTTTTGCGGCGGTTCTGAAAATCGGGCGGATAATATCCGCCGCTGCAGTAATCGCACGGATTTCCTCCGGTCTTTTCAGCACAAAAATTCAAATTCCACTTGTATTTATACACTATAATGTTATATAATAAATTGATTATATATGTCTTTTTATCGGGGAAAGGGGAGCCGGAAATGTTCTGCACCTGCACAAGCATGGGACTTCTTGGAATAAATGCATATAAGGTAGCGGTGGAAGTTGACCTTTCGGAATCTTTTCCGGGATTTGATATTGTCGGTCTTCCGGACGTTGCGGTAAAGGAATCCCGCGACAGAGTCCGCACCGCAATCATCAACAGCGGTTTTGATTTTCCCATCGGAAAAATCGTTGTGAACCTTGCACCCAGCGATATCAAAAAAGCCGGTTCTCTTTATGACCTTCCGATTCTTATAAGCATCCTCCGGGCGGACGGACAGATCGACTGCGACTGCAGAGGATGCGCATTCATCGGCGAACTTTCCCTTGAGGGAACGATAAAGCCCGTTACCGGAATCCTGCCGATGGTTCTGGAGGCAAAAAAACTCGGCATCGAAAAGATTTTTATTCCGGAGGGCAATGCGCCGGAAGGCAGCGTTGTTGAAGGAATCGAAGTTTATGCGGTGGGCTCTGTCGGAGATGTTGTTTCCCATCTCCGGGGTGATGAGATTCTTGAACCGCTGAAGCCCATGAACGATCATTCCTCCGCCTTTGATATTTATGAAGCGGATTTTGAGGACGTCAAAGGTCAGTATGAAGCAAAACGCGCCCTTGAAATTGCGGCAGCGGGTTTTCATAACATCCTTCTCATCGGTCCTCCCGGAGCGGGAAAAAGCATGCTTGCAAAGCGCCTTCCCTCAATTCTTCCAGAAATGACCTTCGAGGAATCCATCGAAACAACGAAGATCCATTCCATCTGCGGAACTCTTCCGGAGGGAGCGGGACTTGTTAAAAAGCGTCCCTTCCGTGCGCCGCATCATACCGTTTCTCCTGCGGGACTTACCGGAGGCGGTTCTGTTCCGCGTCCGGGAGAAATTTCCCTTGCACACAACGGTGTTCTTTTCCTTGATGAGCTTCCGGAATACAACCGCACCGCAATGGAAGTTCTCCGCCAGCCGCTGGAGGACGGAACAGTCACCATTTCCAGAGCGGCGGGAAGGCTTACCTATCCCTGCTCCATAATGCTTGTGGCGGCAATGAATCCATGTCCCTGCGGATATTACGGACACCCCACCAGAAAATGCACCTGCTCCCAGGGTTCGGTTGCCCGCTATCTTTCAAAAGTTTCCGGACCGCTTCTTGACAGAATAGACCTTCATGTGGAGGTCATGCCCGTTGAATTTGCGGATCTTAATGACAGAGCGAAGGCGGAACCTTCTTCCGCAATCCGGGAAAGAGTCAACGCCGCAAGAAAGATCCAGAACGAGCGCTATGCCGGAACGGGAATCACCTGCAACGCAATGCTCACTCCGGCGTTTCTCCATCAGTTCTGCATCCTTACCGAGGGGGCACAGAATATGCTCAAAACCGCTTTTGAGCGGATGGGTCTTTCCGCAAGGGCATACGACAGAATTTTAAAAGTTGCAAGAACCATTGCCGACCTTGACGGCAGTGAGGATATAGATGTTCAGCATATTGCGGAAGCTCTGCAATACAGAAGCCTTGACAGAAAATATTGGGGGAACTGAAAGATGCTTGAAGAAATCATGAAAGCCGCCGGAATCGAAGTTTTCGGCGTTGCGGATTATAACGAAACCCTTCCCGGAACCGGATTCAAACAGAGGGAAATGTTCGATGGAATCCAGTCCGTAATCGTCTGCCTCATCCCCTGGGATACCGGCATGAACGAAGGAAGAAATATGGCAAGATATGCCGTGGGCAGAAACTATCACGAAGTTGCGGCGGAACATCTTTCCGTTGCAACGGAAATTCTCCGCAGAGCATTTCCGGAGGAAACCTTCAGGTTCTTCGTGGATTCCTCTCCAATTGCGGAGGTAAGAGCCGCCGTTCTTGCAGGACTCGGAGTCCGCGGAAAGAACAACCTGCTCATCAGCAAGGAATACGGCACAAGATGCGCCATCGGCGAAATCATCACCACCAGAAAATTTGCAAAATCCAAAAAATCCGTCGGAACCTGCTTCGACTGCGGAAAATGCATCCGGGAATGTCCTGCCGGCGCTCTTTCCGAAAAAGGTTACGAGCGGGAAAAATGCGTTGCATATATCAACCAGATGAAAAAGGAACTCACCCCGGAGGACGAAGCCCTTATCAGAAAAGTCGGCTTCATCTGCGGATGCGACTGCTGCACCGACTGCTGTCCCATGAACCGTCATGCGGACGGAACCGGATGGAAGGAGTTCAAGGAAAGCGCAAAGCCGGTCTATACTCCCGGAATGGATATGTCCGACCGCTCCTACGGCTGGAAACCGGCGAACGTTGAGCGCAATTATAAAATAATCACGGAGGATTAAAATGGAGATCCTTAAAAAGGAACAATACCCCGAATACGAAGCTTTCTGCAAAAGCCACCCCCAGGGCGGATTCACCCAGTCCACCCTCTGGTACGGCGTCAAGAACAACTGGGGTCATGAGGTTGTTGTTTCCCGGAACGAAACCGGCGAAATCGTCGGCGGAATGTCCGTTTTAATACAGAAAATCCCCCTTATCGGAACAAGCTTTCTCTATGCGCCCCGGGGTCCGGTCTGCAATCTTCACGATAAAACCGTCCTGAAAGATCTTATGAACGGCGCAAAGGTCCTTGCAAAAAAGCATAACGCCCATAACTTCAAAATGGATCCGGACGTTCCTGTTTCCGACGGGGAATTTCTTAAAATTGCCGATGAACTCGGCTTTTCAAGAAAATTCGGTCCCACCGGTTTTGAAACCATTCAGTGCCGCTTCAACTACCGGCTTTATATTAAAGACCGCACCGAGGACGAGGTTTTTATGAACCTTACCCAGAAATGCCGCTATAACGTCCGCGTTGCAATGAAGCACGGGGTTGAGATAAAAATCGTCGGCAAGGAATATCTTGATGAATTTATGAGAATCATGCAGACCACCGGCGAAAGGGACGGATTCAACATCCGCCCGAAGGAATATTTTGAGAGAATGCTGGATTCCCTCGGCGAACATGTCCGTCTTTATATGGGTTTTTATAACGGACAGGCTGTCTGCGGAACAATCACCACCAACTATGCCGGAAAATGCTGCTATGTATATGGCGCTTCCGATAACGCTTACCGCAACGTTATGCCGAACTATCTCATCCAGTGGGAAATGATAAAATGGGCCATCGAAACCGGATGCGAAGTTTATGACTTCCAGGGAATTTCCGGAAACCTTGAGGACGAAAGCGACCATCTTTACGGCCTTTACCGCTTCAAGCGCGGATTCAACGGCCAGGTTGATGAGCTTCCCGGCGAATTTGATATCACCTATAAACCCCTTGCGGCGAAAATGGTAAAACACGCAATAAAACTTAACGGAAAGCTCCATAAACTTAAAAAGAGGTTCGGAAAATGAACCCCATCGAAAACGCACTGAACGAATATATCGGAAAAGACCTTTCGCGCTTCCATATGCCCGGGCATAAAGGCGGAGAAAATTTTCCGGAATATTTTAAATATGATATAACCGAAGTTGAGGGCGCGGACAGCCTTTTTGAATCCTCCGAAGCGATTTTTGAAACTGAAAAACGCTTTGCAAAAATTTACGGAAGCGGCGCAAGCCTTCTTTCCGCAGGAGGCTCCACCCTTTGCATACAGGCAATGCTCGCGGCGGTGCTCAATCCCGGAGATGAACTTATTGCCGCAAGAAACTGCCATGCTTCTGCCGTCAACACCATGGCTCTGCTGGATCTGAACCCGATCTGGATAAATCCGAGGGACATCAAAGCGGCGGCAAAGGCTTTTGACGAGCACCCCGAAGCGAAAGCGGTTTACCTCACTTCGCCGGATTATTTCGGCGTGCTCAGCGATATTCCCGCTTTTGCAAAGCTTTGTGAGGAACGGGGAGCAAAGCTCCTTGTTGACAATGCTCACGGTGCTCATCTGCATTTCACGCCAATCGAAATGCACCCGATAGCACTCGGAGCGGATATGTGCGCGGATTCCCTCCATAAAAGCCTTCCGGTTCTGACCGGAGGAGCGCTTCTCCATCTTAAAGACGGAAGCCTGAGGGATGCTGCAAAGCAGAAAATGCGGCTTTTCGGAAGCACAAGCCCCAGCTATCTTATAATGCTTTCCGCGGACAGATGCGCGGAATATCTTGAAACAAAGGCAAAATATGATTTTGCCATGCTCAACGGAAAAGTGGCGAATCTTCGCTACAAAGCCTTTGAGCACGGGCTTGCTCCGAAAGTCCGCAGCGTTGAACCCGCAAGGCTTACCCTTTCGGTAAAAGCCACCGAAATGACCGGGGAGGAATTCGGCAGAAAACTCCGTGAGCACGGAATTGAACCGGAATACGTCAACGATGAATGGGCGGTGCTCATGGCTTCGCCTTTCAATACCGAAAGGGATTTTGAGCGGATCGCAAAGTTCATCGAAGATACCTTCGGAAACGGTTTTGCCGCTTTTGAGGAGTGGCTTTCCGCAATGCCGGAAAAGGCAATGTCCGTAAGGGATGCGGTTTTCTCCGAAACGGAGGAAATCGAAACGGAAAAAGCGGTCGGCAGAATTGCCTCAAGGCTCAATCTTCCTTGTCCGCCATGCATTGCCCTTGCGGTGCCCGGAGAAATAATTGACGAAAAAATTGCCGCGTTGCTTATAAAATACGGCATTGATAAAATAAACGTGGTGAAATGATTTTGCCGCGGATTAAGGAGGAATCCTTCCGTCTTTTCGTCCCGAAGGGACGAAAATCCGCCTCCCTTTGGCAATGGAGGCATAAGATGTTACATAATCTTCCCAAGGAGGAACAATAATATGAAAATGATCATGGCAATCGTATCCGGCGACGACAGCAGCGCTGTTTCCGCAGCACTTACCAAAGCAAGATATTCCGTTACAAAACTTGCCACCACCGGCGGTTTTCTCATGAGCGGAAACACCACCTTCCTCATCGGCGTAAACGATGACCAGGTTCAGGATGTTATCGACACCATTGCACAGCACAGCAAAAAGCGCAAACAGATGGTTCCCAACAACAGCTTTGATACCGGAATGTATGCTTCCTTCCCGGTTGAAGTAACCGTCGGCGGCGCAACCATCTTTGTAATGAACGTCGAGCAGTTCGAGAAGGTTTAAGATGCCCGGAACGAAGGAGCTTAAAAAAACGCTTTTGTCAGCATTGGACGAAGGCGTTCTTTCCCATGCGGTTCTGATCGAAGGGGAAAAGGGAACGGGACGGAAGGCGCTTGCCCTCTGGCTTGCAAAAGCGATTCTCTGCAGGGATAAAAACCATCCCTGCGGAAACTGTTCCGTCTGCAGAAAAATCGAAAGCGGAAACCACCCGGACGTCGAAATTTTCGGCGAATCCGGCGGGGCAAGAAGCTTTCATATCGAAAGCATCAGGGAGATAAAAAATTCCCTCTGGCTTGCGCCGAATGAATCGGAACAGAAAATCTATATCCTTCTCAATGCCGAAAACATGACACCGGAGGCGCAGAATGCTCTTCTCAAATCGTTGGAAGAACCCCCCGCCCACGCAAGATTCATTCTTACATGTGACAACCGCCGGAGCCTTCTTGATACCATCATAAGCCGTTCAACGGTCTATACCCTTGAACCGCCAACCAGAGAGGAATGCGCCGCGGCTTTGCGGGAAAAATATCCGGATTTTTCCGAAAGGGATGCGGAGATTTTTTCCATTGCCTACGGCGGAAATTTCGGTGCGGCGGATTCCGGAGCTGCGGAAGGAAAAGCGGAAATCGTTTTTCTTGCGGCAAAGGCGCCGGATCTTCTCCGGAAGGGAACCGGATATTCCCTTGCGGCGGAACTTTCGGCAAAATGCAGAACGAGAGCTGATCTTTCGGAATTTCTCGAAAGATTTCTCAATATAACCGGCAGATGCGGAATTGACCGCGCCGCCGGAAAAACAACACCGGTAAGGGTAACCCCTTCCGAAGCAGTAAAAACAGCAGATATTATTGAACGCGGAAAGCTTGCCCTGCTCCAGAACTGTTCTTTGGAACTTATCGAAAGCTGGCTTTGCATGGAACTTTCCGGCGTTTTCGGAGGAAATTTATGAGCGAAAAGATCGAAGTTATAGGCGTCCGCTTCAAGGAAGTCGGAAAAGTCTATTATTTTGACCCGGAGGGCGAAAAATTTTCCATCGGCGACAGGGTTATTGTTGAAACAAGCCGCGGAACCGAATGCGGCGAAGTTGCGGCGGATAACCGTTTTGTTTCCGAAGAAAAAGTTGTTATGCCCCTTAAAAAAGTTCTTCGCTTTGCAACGGCGGAGGACCTTGAGCACGTTAAGGAAAACGAAATGCTCGAAAAACAGGCTTTTGAAAAATGCCTTGTTAAAATTGCCGATCACGGACTTGACATGAAGCTTGTTGACGTTGAATATACCTTTGACAACAGCAAGATCATTTTCTATTTCACCGCCGACGGAAGAGTTGACTTCCGGGAACTTGTAAAAGACCTTGCGGCGATTTTCAGAACAAGAATCGAACTTCGCCAGATCGGCGTCCGTGACGAAGCAAAAATGATGGGCGGACTCGGAATCTGCGGAAGACCTTTCTGCTGTTCCCAGTTCCTCGGCGAATTTGCGCCGGTTTCCGTAAAAATGGCGAAGGAGCAGGGACTTTCCCTCAACCCCACAAAAATTTCCGGAACCTGCGGAAGGCTTATGTGCTGCCTTAAATATGAGCAGGAAGGTTATGAGGAGCTTATCCGCACCATGCCGAGAGTCGGCAACAACGTAAAAACTCCCGACGGCACCGGAACGGTTGTTGACCTCAACCTCATGACCGGAATGATCACCGTAAAGATGGACGATGCTCCGGACGGCGCACCGAAATCCTTCCACAAAGCTGTTGTAAAAAGAATCCGCGGCGAAAGGGAAGAACAGCGCACCGAAGAAGAGGAAGAGTAATTCAGTATTGGCTTTTGTTGTAAAGATTTTCATCCTGTGATATGATTGTTTTGAAACAAAACGGCTTTGCTTTGGAGGAAACTTAAATGAACTTTACTGTAGTTGATATTGAAAAATGGGAAAGGGGAAAACTTTTTTCTCATTATATGGATTATATGCGGATAGTGATGAGCCTTACGGTGGATGTTGATGTGACTCCAATCAAGGAATATTCAAAGGAAAGCGGAAATGATTTTTATTCGCTTATGATATGGGTTGTTTCGAAAGTAATCAATTCTCACGATGAATTCAGATACGGATGGAACGAAAAAGGCGAACTTATAAAATGGGACATTGTTTCCCCTTCATACACAGTTTTTCATAAAGATGACGAAAACTTTACTAAAATGCTTACGGAATATTCCGAAGACTTTCGGGAGTTTTGCGACAGAGTCAGAAAGGACAGAAAAGAGCACGAAAACGAAAGGGCGATAGTTAAAAACCACCCGAGAAATTTCTTCGATGTTTCCTGCCTTCCCTGGGTAAAATATAAACATTTTGATATGCATATTTTCGATGATGGGAAATTTCTCGCTCCGGTCGTGACCTGGGGAAAATATGAAGAGGAAAACGGAAGGCTGATTATGCCGCTTTCTATGAATATAAACCACGCGGTGGCGGACGGTTTTCATCTTTCAAGGTTTTTCAACGAAGTTCAGGATACAATAAACACCTTTTCAGAATATTGATTTTGAAATAAAAAATTGGGCTTTGTCACGGAAAGTATATTTTGCCATACTATTGATTTTTCTGAAATATGTGTTAAAATTATATTATCCATTATATAAGGAGGATTTTAATTATGGCTTACAAAATTTCCGATGAATGCATCATGTGCGGCGCTTGCGAAGCAGAATGCCCCGTTGAAGCAATTTCCGAAGGCGACGGAAAATACGTTATCGATCCCAACAAATGCATCGATTGCGGTTCCTGCGCAAGTGTTTGCCCTGTTGGCGCTCCCGACGCAGAATAATTAAAAAAAGTATTTTCAGGCGGAAAGGCGAAAAACCTTTCCGTTTGTTTTTTTGCGCAATATTGCTTTTTGTAAAAATTGTGATAGAATGGAATCATTGAATCATAAGGAGGCTTTTTGCAATGTCTTATAAAATCACCGATACCTGCATCGAATGCGGAACCTGCGCGGAAAACTGCCCGGTAAAGGCAATTACCCCCGGCAACGGAAAATATGAGATCAACCCCGCAAAATGCATCGACTGCGGAACCTGTTCCTATGTTTGTCCCGTCGGCGCTCCGGAACCCGTTGAAGAATACTGATTTGCGGAAAGCGGAAGGGAGAAAATACCTTCCGCTTTTTTAAATATAAACGATTCGAGGAATAAAAATGGAAATACTGGAATATTTCACTTCGGAAGATAAAGAACATTGGCTTTCGGAAATCGGAAAATCCGATTGGGGAGCGGGGAAATTTCTGCACAGGCTTCTGAAGGAAGAAAAATTAAAAGAAACTGTCGGAGAAAGCACGAAATTGCTTTTGCTTACGGACAGGGAAAGACTTATTTCTTTCTGCACTTTTGCGGAAAAAGACGATATTCAGCCGACGGAGCTTACTCCCTGGATTGGCTGGGTATATACTTTTCCGGAATACAGAGGAAACCGATTTGCCGGAAAACTGCTTGAACACGCGGAAAAACTTGCAAAAAAAGAGAGAATCAAAAACATTTATATCTCCACAAACCATGTGGGACTTTATGAAAAATACGGTTTTGAATTTTATAAAACAATGAAGGCCGTTGACGGCGAAGATTCAAGAGTATATATAAAACGGCTTTGACGCTATTGATTTTTATATGATAAGGTGATAAAATTATAATAGAAAAGGAGGCGGCGCAATATGGCATACGTAATAGACGGAAAATGCATTGAATGCGGAAAATGCGAAAAAGAATGTCCCAAGGGCGCAATTTATCCCAGCTGCGGACAGTATGTTGTTATAAAAAGAATGTGCATCAATTGCGGCCGCTGCGCAAAAGTTTGTCCCGTCGGCGCGCCGAAACCGAAGGAATGATTTTTCAATGGCGGGAAGGGAAAAAACCTTCCCGCTTTTTTGATTAATAATCTATTTTTAAAAGGAGAACGTAACATGAAAAAAGACGGTTTTTTCACCAAAGTCGAAAGTGTTCCCTATGTTGACGAAAACGGCATTGAAAGAACAAGAAGGGAAAGCAAACTCCGCACGGGAAGGGTCCTTCTGATAATTCTTCCGGTCCTTGTTCTGGTCGCTTTTCTCTCCTGCTTAAGAATCGTTCCCACCGGTCACACCGGAATTGTTGTAACCTTCGGAAAAGTTGAGGACGCTTCCCTTGATTCCGGCCCCAACTTTGTTCTTCCTTGGCAGAAGGTCGTAAACCTTGATAACCGTGTTCAGAAGGTAAGCATCAACACCGAGGCTTTTTCAAGCGACATCCAGCAGGTTCAGGTTGCCACCACCATCAACTACAGCATCAACTCCCAGACGGCATACACCCTTTATAAAACCGTCGGCAAGAATTATTATGACAACATCATTCTGCCCCGGGCTCTTGAAAACGTAAAGGCCGTTTTTGCAAACTATACCGCCGAAAACCTTATTGCAAACCGCGAACTTCTTTCCGGAGAAATCGTTTCCGCAATGAAAACGGATATGGAACCTTACGGAATCACCGTAAATGATATTTCCATCGAGGACATCGACTTCACCGAAGCATTCACCGATGCGGTTGAGGCAAAACAGGTTGCGGCGCAGGAAAAACTCACTGCACAGACAAAACAGGAACAGCTTACAATGGAGCAGGAAGCTCAGGCAGAACGTGACGTTATCGCTGCCCAGGCGGAACTTGAAGTAACCAAGATCCAGGCGGAATCCGCATATTATGCCGGTGAAAAGGAAGCTGAGGTCAACAAAAAGATCGCCGAAAGCCTTACTCCGGAACTTGTTCAGTATTACTACGTACAGAGATGGAACGGACAGATGCCCAGCACAATTCTCGGCGAAGGCGGTTCATTCCTGCTCAATCTGCCCAACTGAAAACTGAAAAACAATCCCTCAGTCAGCTTTGCTGACAGCTCCCTTTATACAAGGGAGCCGAAAAAGGAATAATAATTGAAATGGATATTATAGTAAACGATTTTTACGGTCTTGATATGGCCACCACAAAGGAATACGGCTTCGGCGGGGATGCGCTTCTTCTTGCGGAATTTGCAAAGCCGAAATTCAGGGATGCGGTGCTCGACCTTTGCACCGGATGCGGAGTTGTTCCGGTTATGATGATGGCGAACGGATTCAAAGGAAGGGTCACTGCCGTTGATATCCAGCCCGGAGCCATTGAACTTTGTAAATGGACCGCGGAGAAAAACGGCATTGAGGACAGATTTTTCCCGGTGCTGGCAGATCTTAATGAGCTGGACTGGGAAGCGGAAAGCTTCAGCCTTATAACGGTGAACCCGCCATATTTTGTTTCCGGAGCGGGCAAGGAAAACGGAACAACCTCCCGGGATCTTGCAAGGCGGGAAAGCGGATGCACCCTTGCGCAGGTTACAAAAGTTGCCGGAAGGCTGCTCAAATACGGCGGAAGGCTTTGCATGTGCCACAGACCCGAAAGGCTTGCGGATGTTATTTTTGAAATGCGGAAGAACAAAATCGAACCGAAGCGGCTTACTTTTGTCAACAACGCGACGGATTCGGACGAACCCTGGCTTATACTTATCGAAGGCAAAAAAGGCGGTCACGCCGGTCTTAAAATAAACTACGTCCGGAACGGACGCTGAATAAAAGAGGTATTATGGGAATTCTTTATGTTGTGGGAACGCCCATCGGAAATCTCGGGGATTTTTCTCCGAGAGCGGTGGAGACCCTTGAAAAAGTTGATTTTATCGCGGCGGAGGACACCAGAGTCACCGTTAAGCTTCTCAACCATTTCGGAATCAAAAAGCCGATGGTGGTCTATCAGAAGTTCAATGAATATGAGCAGGGGGATATAATCGTTTCCCGCCTTCTCAATGGCGAAAGCTGCGCGATTGTTACCGATGCGGGAATGCCCTGCATCAGCGACCCGGGCGAAACCCTTGTTAAACTCTGCATCAAAGCTGACGTCAAGGTTGAAGTTGTGCCCGGTCCTTCCGCGGTAATTTCCGCGCTGGCGGTTTCGGGACTTTCGGTTTCCCGCTTCACTTTCGAAGGATTCCTCAGCGTAAAGCGCACCAGCAGGATGGAGCACCTTATGGAACTCCGCCACGAACGCCGCACCATGGTTTTTTATGAAGCGCCGCATAAGCTCCTCAATACCCTTAAGGATATGAAGTCCGTTTTCGGTGACAGAAACATTGTTGTTGTAAAAGAGCTTACGAAAATCCACGAAACTTCCTGGAGGGGAAATCTTTCCGAAGCAGTGGCATACCACACGGAAAATCCTCCGAAAGGCGAATACGTTCTTGTCCTCGACGGCGAGCAGATTGAAAAAGAAGAAATGCGCGACCCGATGGAAGAGGCAATTTCCATTGCGAAGGAACTTATGGAAAAGGGAAAACCCGCTTCCATGGCCGCAAAGGAAGCCGCAAAACTTACCGGACAGACCAAGGGCGAAGTTTATAAATGCCTTATGGAAGAAGAATGATTAAAAAAAGGAAGCACCTTGAAAGTGTTTCCTTTTTTGTTTTTTACGAAAGGATGTGGACTGAATGAAAAAACTTTTGCCGATGCTCTGGCTTTTGCTTGTTCCGGTTACTGCCGGAATCGGATTTTTGTTCATGCGGCTTGGGGTATTTTTAGATACGGCGATTTTTTCCGGTTCGGCCGGAAACGGACACGGAATCCCGATTTTTTCTTTTGTGTTTCTCATTATTGCCGGAACAGCTTTTATTGCGGTTTCCGTTCTTGCGGCGGTTCTTACGATAAGGGGATTTCTGAAAAAATCCGGGAAATAAAAACGGAGCACGAATGAAAAAGAAGAGGTAATAATATATTTTTACATAAGAATCCGGCGGTAATTGCCGGATTTTTTGTTTCCGGAGAAAGGGAAGACCATAAATTTACTTTGTCAATTTTGAACAAAATGTAAAATTGTTTAAGATTTGTTAAAAAAATATTTAAGTTTTTATTAAATTGTAGTATTATATATTAAATATGTGCATTTTGTGATGGGAATCACATTTTTGAAAAAAGAGGAGAAAAAATGGCGAAAAAGAAAAAATGGATAAAGCCGCGCCACCGGATCATTCAGGCGATTGCAAAAATCGTTCTTAAACCGGTTTGTAAAATCAAATACGGCATTACTATTGAAAAATTCACCGAAGAGGAGAATCGCCCCTATCTGATTCTTTATAATCACCAGACGGCATTTGACCAGTTTTTTGTGGGAATGTCCTTCAGAAATCCCATCTATTACCTTGCAACGGAGGATATTTTCTCCATGGGATTTCTTTCCTCCCTTCTGCGTTTTGCGGTGGAGCCAATTCCGATAAAGAAGCAGACCACCGATATCGGCGCTGTTATGAACTGTCTCAGGGTTGCAAAGGAAGGCGGAACAATTGCTCTTGCGCCGGAAGGCAACAGAACTTACAGCGGAAGAACCGAATATATAAATCCTGCCATTGCCGCCCTTGCAAGAAAAATCCGCGTTCCGATAGTTCTTTACAGAATCGAGGGCGGATACGGAGTTCAGCCGCGCTGGAGCGACGGAACCAGAAAAGGAAAAATGCGTTCCTATGTTTCCGAGGTCATCATGCCGGAGGAATATTCCGCCATGACCGACGAGGAACTTATCGGAAGAATCCGGGAAGGGCTTTTTGTTGACGAAGCGAAGGAAGGCGGAATCTTCAGATCCGAAAAACGGGCGGAATATATTGAAAGAGCTGCCTATGTCTGCCCTTTCTGCGGGCTTTCGGAATTTGAGAGCCACGGAAACGAGGTAACCTGTAAAAAATGCGGCAGAACCGCTTTTTACGGCGAAGATAAAAGAATCACCGGAAAAGGATTTGATTTTCCTTTTGAATTTTTCGGCGAATGGTACGATTACCAGACAGATTTTGTCAATGGGCTCAACGTCCTTGATTATACCGAAGAACCGCTTTTCCGTGATTCGGTACAGATAAAAGAGGTAATAATCCGGAAAAACAAGCGCCTTTTGCGCGAAAAGGCGGATTTTGCCCTTTATGGCGACAGAATCGTTGCCGACGAAGGAAAGGAAAATGAATGGGTCCTTCCTTTCGGGGAGCTTTCGGCGGTTTCGGTGCTCGGCAGAAACAAGCTGAACATCTATCACGACAGGGACGTTTTCCAGATCACCGGAAGCAAAAGCTTCAACGCGCTTAAATACGTGAATATCTATTACAGATGGAAAAATATAAAGGAAGGAAACGAAAATGGAAAATTTCTGGGACTATAGTGTCTGGGGTACGCTCAACGTTGTGGCTGTGCTTCTTGCAAGCCTTCTTATAGGCAATATTCTTAAAAAATCCGTCGGATTTCTTAAAAATTCGCTGATTCCGATTTCCGTTCTCGGCGGAGGAATCCTTATTGTTGTTGCCTGGGTCTATAAGCTCATCACCGGCGATATCATGTTCGATACGGCGTTTTTTGGTGCTTCCGGCACAAAGACCCTTGAAATGTTCACCTATCACTGCCTTGCCCTTGGTTTTATTGCATCGACCCTTAAAACCGGCGACGGAAAAATCACGAAGGAAAGAGCCACCGAGGTTTTTAACACCGGTGTTACCACCGTTTCCACATATCTTCTCCAGGCGGTCTGCGGAATGGTTATCACAATCGCTGCCGCGGCGTTCTTCATTCCGGATTTTTTCGAGGCGGCGGGAGTTCTTCTTCCTTTCGGATACGGACAGGGAACCGGCCAGGCCATGAACTATGGCGGAATTTATGAAAACGACTTTGGTTTTGAAGGCGGAAAGAGCTTTGGACTTACCATCGCGGCCTTTGGATTCCTCAGTGCAAGCATCGGCGGCGTTGTTCATCTCAACATCCTCAAGGGAAAAGGAATCATCGGAAACAAGGCAAGCAAAACCGGAAAACACGAGAAAATTGAGGGTGACGACGAAATCCCGATGCAGGAAAGCATCGATAAAATGACCGTACAGATTGCGCTCATCGTTGTCACCTATATGATTTCGTATTTCATTATGACTGTGCTTTCGAAGATTCTTCCGGGAATGACCTCCCTCATCTTCGGATTCAACTTCCTCCTGGGCGTTCTTTCTGCAACCCTTGTTAAGGAAACAATGAAGTTCCTCAAGAGGAAAAAGGCCATTCAGAAGGAATATACAAACAACTTCCTTCTCACCCGGGCAAGCAACTTTTTCTTTGATATCATGGTCGTTTCCGGAATTGCGGCGATCCGCCTTTCCGTTCTTGAACAGTATTGGGGAATCATGCTTATCCTTGGAATTGTTGGCCTTTTCGTCACCTATTTTTACAACCATTTTGTTGCAAAAACCCTTTTCCCGGGCTATGCTGAGGAGCAGTTCCTTATGATGTACGGAATGCTTACCGGAACCGCCAGCACCGGCACCATTCTTCTCCGTGAGATAGACGGCGATTTTAAAACCCCGGCGGCGGACAACATGGTTTATCAGAACTTCCCGGCAATCGTTTTCGGTTTCCCGATGATGCTTCTTGCAATGCTTGCACCGAAAAAACCTTTGCTGACCCTCGGAATCCTTTTTGTTTTCTTTGCTGCGATGAATATTCTTCTTTTCAGAAGCAAGATTTTCAAATCCGGAAACAAAACAAAAGTTTGATTTTAAAGATTAAACTCCCGTGCTCAAAATTTGAGCACGGGAGTTTTTTTATAAAAAACTATTGACAGCGGCAGTTGATTGCATTACAATATACTCAGTTGAATGTATTGCAATCAACCGGTGAAAGGGGCTTTTTTATGGCGAACAAAACACAGATGCTCAAGGGCATCCTTGAAGGATGCGTGCTCAGAATCCTTTCGGAAGAAAAGCTCTATTCTCAGGAAATCTGCGAAAGGTTCGAAAATCTCGGTGTCGGCGGAATCAGCAGGGGAACAATTCTTCCGCTTCTTCTGCGGATGGAAAACGAAGGCTGGATTGCTTATGAAAAATGCCCCATTGCCAACGGACCCAGCAGGAAATATTATTCCGCCACCGAAAAGGGCATTGAGGAGCTCAGAAGCTTTGAAAAAGAATGGAAAGAACTTTATTTAATGGTAAACGGGATTCTGAAAGGAGGAGAGGAAGATGAAAAATGAGCTTTTTCAGGAATATTATTCGGAATATCTGAAGGTCAAGAGAATAGTCAGGGAGGGCGCAAAGCCCGGAAAAGCAAGAAAAGAGGCTTTTGAGAATATCTATGCGCTATATTTTGACGCGCAGAAGGAAAAACTTCCTCTTTCGGAAATCCACGAAGGAACCGCGGAGGAATTTGCGGCGGAAATACTGAAAAGTCTTCCCCGGCGGGGAATCGTGAAAAGATGGCAGGCGGCTTTTCTTGCGGTTTTTGCCGTTCTTGCGTTCGAAGCGCTTTTATATTTCACGAGCGATTTTTATTTTGAAAAGGAAATGGGTCTTGCCCATGCGCTCAACAACCCGGACAGATATAATTTTATCGGTTATGAAACGGTTGCGATAAAACAGAAAGAGGGCCGGGGAAAGGAATATTATCTTTCGTTTAACGGCGAGGAATACGAAATAATCGAAGGCGAAGATATTTTTGACGATAAGGAATTCGAAAAATTTGTTTTCAGCGAGGATGGCGAAAGAATTTCCGCCGAGGTAAAAATTCCGTTCGTTTCAAGAATATCGGTTCTGAAATCGGTCGATCTGCCGGTAAATCTCTGGTCATACGGACATATCGACGACGTCAACAGGGTGAAAGTCAGCCACGGACACATAACTCTTGAAGCCGGCGAAAGTTTTTATAACGGATATTTTGATTATTTCCGCACGGAGAAAAACGGCGATATTTACCTTGGATTCGTTTTCATTAAGCAGAAAGGACCCTCCGCGGAGGAGCATATTCTTTCCGGCGAAACCTTTACCGTTGATTTCGGAAGGATTTACCGGATGTACTGGTCCAGAAGGATGCAGGATTTCAGTACCAGTGATTGGCGCACCAAAATTTCGATTATTGCGGAGCATATCCATCTCCAGCCGTTCTTCCGCTTTGCAAAGGCGCAGACCGTTGATTTTCCGGAGGCGACGCGCTCTCAGATCGAGGTTGAAAAAACAAGCGAAAGCGGAAGATTCACCGTTACGGCACACCTTAATGTTGATTTTGAGACGAAAAAAATCTGGGATATCAGTTTTGTCGATGAAAATAACTTTGAGGACACGGCGGAATATTATGTTGACGGAAATGATTTCGGTGTTATCGAAGGCAGAAAGAAAGCATTTGTGGAAGTTACTTACAGAATCGAGGGCAGTGAGGAATGGCTGACCGAAAGAATT
This sequence comes from Oscillospiraceae bacterium, assembly GCA_017399625.1. Lineage (GTDB taxonomy): Bacteria > Bacillota > Clostridia > Oscillospirales > Ruminococcaceae > UMGS1668. The sequence goes on along the minus strand of JAFQBT010000027.1, from coordinate 4,437 downwards.
GAATATACTTTCGAGGATTTTGTTTGAAAAAAGCTCCGTGCTCAAAATGAGCACGGAGCTTTTTATTTGCAGCCATTGCAGCCGGAGCAGTTTTTGCAGTAGGCAACGAGGATAACTCCGTTTCCGGAGGTATCGGTGATTTCGTGCTGGAGGGCGTTGAGCTTATCAAGCTGGGCACGGTCAAGATCTGCGGGTTTACCTTCTCTGAACATAAAAATATCTCCTTTATATAATGTATATATAGTATTATACGATTATTATTTTATATTCTGAATTTTTTCGAATGGGACAGGGTTACGATCCCTCCGTCTTTTACCTGCGGCAAAATCCACCTCCATTTACACAAGGGAGGCTTAAGCAGTTGGACGAAAACGCACCGACAGAAACGAACTTAGAACAAATGTTCGATTTTTTGTTCGAAAAGTGTTGATTTTAATTTGAATATATATTATACTATAGGCAGAAATGAAGCCGATTGGATATTATGATAATGGGGGAATGAGATTTATGGCAGACAGAAAAGAAGCACTTGAAACCGCAATCAAACAACTTGAAAAACAGTACGGAAAAGGAACCGTCATGAAGCTTGGTCAGGCACCGGCGCTCAACGTTGAAGCAATTTCAACAGGTTCCATCTCCCTTGACAGCGCTCTTGGAATCGGCGGTGTTCCGAGAGGAAGAATCGTTGAGATCTTCGGTCCGGAAAGTTCCGGTAAAACAACCGTTGCGCTCCATATCATAGCATCCGCGCAGAAAGCCGGAGGCGAAGCGGCGTTTATCGACGTTGAGCACGCCCTTGACCCGGTTTATGCAAAGGCACTCGGAGTTGATATCGACTCCCTTCTTGTTTCCCAGCCGGATACCGGCGAGCAGGCTCTTGAAATCACCGAAGCGCTTGTTCGTTCCGGCGCAATCGACGTAATCGTTGTGGACTCCGTTGCTGCAATGGTTCCGAAAGCAGAGATCGAAGGTCTTATGGGTGACACCCACGTTGGTCTTCAGGCAAGACTTATGTCCCAGGCGCTCCGCAAACTCACCGGCGTTATCAGCAAGACCAACTGCGTTGCGGTTTTCATCAACCAGCTCCGCGAAAAGGTCGGCGTTATGTACGGCAACCCGGAAGTAACCCCCGGCGGCCGCGCACTCAAATTCTATTCTTCCGTCCGTCTTGACGTCCGCAAACAGGAACAGCTCAAACAGGGCGGTGAGGTAATCGGCAACCACACCAAGGTTAAGGTCGTCAAAAACAAAGTTGCTCCGCCTTTCCGTGAAGCGGAATTTGATATCATGTACGGACAAGGCATCAGCAAGGAAAGCGAGCTCCTTGATATCGCGGTAAAACTTGATATCGTCGATAAATCCGGCGCATGGTTCTCTTATAACGGAGAAAGACTCGGACAGGGACGCGACAACGTAAAAGAACTCCTCCGTGCAAACACCGCTCTTTGCGATGAAATTGAAGCAAAGGTCCGCGAAAACATGGACAAACTCAACGAGGTTTCCAAACCCTCAAAAAAATCCAAAGTACTGAACGTTGCCCCCACCGGCATTGATATTGAAGCAGATGTGGACGACGAAGAATAATCCGAAGGAAAAATTCACAACCGAACAGACCAAAGAAAAAGCCCTGAACTTGTTAGAGTACAGGGCTCATTCTCGTAGGGAGCTTTTTGATAAACTGAAGCGCTTCACCGATATCGGAACTGCGAACGAGGTTCTTGATATGCTGGAGGATGGCGGACTTCTTGATGACGAAGCCTATGCCTTCCAGTATGCCCGTGACCTTATGGAACTGAAGCTCCTCGGACCCCAAAGGCTCCGGATGGAACTTTCCCGTAAAGGAATCGATGATGAAACCGCGGAGAGAGCAATCCTTGCGGCGGAGGAGGAAATCGGCTCTCCGGAGGAAAGACTGGACAGAATTATCGAGATCCGGTACAAAAATCTGCTCACAGATGAAAAAAATTGCAAAAAAGTTATAAATTCGCTCTTTCGTCTTGGCTACGGATATGATATGATAAAGGGAGCGATATATAAAGTAAAGGAAGAAATTGCAGATGAACTGTATGGAAACGAATGAAACCGTAAAAATCGGAATGATCGCCCTCGGCTGCAACAAAAACCAGGTCGATGCTGAGCTTATGCTCGGCGCTCTTGAAAAAGAAGGCTTTGAGATTGTTGAAAACGCCGCGGACTGCGACGTTGTAATCGTCAACACCTGCGGATTTATCGAAAGCGCAAAGCGCGAATCCATCGAAAATATTCTCCAGTGCTGCCAGCTCAAGGAGCAGGGATACGTAAAACTTGTTGTTGTAACCGGCTGCCTTGCGGAACGTTACCGCGAGGAAGTTGCGGAACTTATTCCCGAAGCGGACGTAATCCTCGGAATCGGCGCAAACGACGAAATTGCCGCATCCATCCGCCAGGCTCTTGAAGGACAGAAGGTCCGCAAGTTCTATGCTCCGGAAAATCTTGAGATGGAAGGCAAGAGAATCCTTGTTAACTATCCTTATTATGCATATATAAGAATTGCCGACGGATGTGACAACCGCTGTGCCTATTGCGCAATTCCTGCAATCCGCGGAAGATACCGCAGCAGACCCATGGAAAACATCGTCGAGGAATGCAAAGCTTTTGCGGCAAAGGGCGTTGAGGAATTTATCATCATCGCGCAGGATACCACCAGATACGGCGAGGATATTTACGGAAAGCGTATGCTTCCGGAACTTCTCCGCAGAATCTGCGAAATCGACGGCATCAGATGGATAAGAATCCTCTATGCATATCCGGAAAGAGTTACCGAAGAGCTTCTTGACGTAATGGCTTCTGAAGAAAAAATCGTAAAATATCTCGATATTCCGCTCCAGCACTGCAGCAAAAAAGTGCTCAAGGCCATGCACAGAAAACAGAGCACTCCTGCGGAGCTCATCGCAATGGTAAAACACCTCCGTGAAAGAGTTCCGGGAATCACCCTCCGCACAACCCTTCTTACCGGATTCCCCGGCGAAAGCGACAACGATTTTGAGGCACTCTGCAAATTTGTAAAACAGGCGAAGTTCGACCGCCTCGGCTGCTTTGCATATTCCAGAGAGGAAGGCACAAAATCCTACGATATGCCGAACCAGCTTGATGAGGAAACAAAACAGCGCCGCGCCGAAGTTATCATGGAAATCCAGACCAATGTTTCCGCCGCGCTCCTCAAAAAGAAAGTCGGCACAGTCATGGATGTTGTTGTTGAAGGATACGATAATAAAAACAAAGTTTTCAAAGGCAGAAGTTCCCAGGATGCACCGGAAATTGACGGAATCGTCTATTTCGTGAGCCCGGAAAAACATTGCATCGGCGATTTTGTAAAAGTTAAAATCGTAAAATCCTCCGAATACGACCTTCTCGGCGAAATTGCGGAATAATAAAGAAAGGGAGGCGCTTTTTTGAACGTTCCGAACATGCTGACCGTTTTAAGGGTCATTATGATTCCGCTTTTTGTTGTAGCTTTTCTTGCCGGCGGAATCAGCAATTGGGCGGCTCTGGCACTTTTTATAATTGCGGCGCTTACGGATGCGCTTGACGGATATATTGCAAGAAAAAAGAATCTTGTTACGGATTTCGGAAAACTGATGGACCCCCTTGCGGATAAAATTCTTGTTATGTCCGCGTTCATCTGTTTTACATACGCGGGAATATTTCATCCGGCGGTGGCAATCGTTGTTATGTCCCGGGAATTTCTTGTTACCGGAATAAGGATGATTGCTTCATCCAAGGGAAAGATAATTGCCGCGGATATATGGGGCAAGCTCAAAACCATCTCCCAGGATGTAACTGCGATCCTTGTTCTTTTCAGGTGCGCCCTCGGAGTCGGTTCCGACAGCCTTATCGGAATTTTTGTCTATGCTGTAACGTGGGTTATGGTTCTGCTGACAATTTATTCCGGAGTAAATTATTGTCTTAAAAATAAAGAGATTTTTGAGAAATTGTAATAATTATAGATTATAATTAATAAACTTGCCTTTGGGTTCGAAATTTGATTTTCGGTGCTCAGAGGCATTTTTGTTGAAAAAATGTTGAAAAACAGGGCATTTTGTTGAAAACCGGTGTCTGAAAATTGGATGTTTCCACCAAATGTGGAATGTTATTCACCGAACACACGGCGGCGATGCATTTTTGAAAAAAAGTTTAAAAAAACAGTTGACATATCTGTTTCAGAATGATATACTAATCAAGCTGACCCGCGAGAGAGTGGACAGCAAACCAGATAGGACCTTGAAAATTGAACAACAGATATGAAGAAAAGAATTAAACCCTTGTATTCATTTGAGTAAATTCCAAAGTAATAGTAAAGTCAGCAATGACTTGATGCTAAGGAAACAAAGACTTTGATTTGTTAGCCACCGGAAGGTGGTTGATATATAACATTATCAAAGAGTTTGATCCTGGCTC
>JAFQBT010000026.1 GCA_017399625.1 Oscillospiraceae bacterium | reverse complement strand
GGGAGGACCTTAACCACACTGGTGCTCATAAGCTGAACCATTGCATGGGAGAAGGACTTCTTGCGAAATATATGGGCAAGAAAAAGTTAATCGCGGAAACCGGTGCGGGTCAGCACGGCGTTGCAATCGCAACAGCCGCCGCATATTTCGGACTTGAATGCGACGTTTATATGGGCGAAGTAGATATCGAAAAGCAGGCTCCCAACGTCACCAGAATGAAGCTTCTCGGAGCAAACGTAATTCCGGTTACAAAAGGGCTCAGGACTCTTAAAGAGGCTGTGGATGCCGCATTTGAGGCATATATGAACGAATATCAGGATGCGATTTACTGCATCGGTTCCGTTGTCGGTCCTCATCCGTTCCCGAAAATGGTACGTGATTTCCAGTCCATAGTCGGTATTGAAGCAAGGGAACAGTTCCTCGAGATGACCGGTATCATGCCGGATGCTGTTGCGGCGTGCGTTGGCGGCGGTTCAAACTCCATCGGTATGTTTGTTCCGTTCCTCGGCGATCCGGTTGATATCTATGGTGTTGAACCTCTGGGAAGAGGTTCTGCAGTGGGCGATCACGCAGCTTCAATGGCATACGGAAAACCCGGAATCCTCCACGGATTCAACAGCTATCTGCTTCAGGATGAAAATGGTAACCCCAGCCCGGTTTATTCCATTGCAAGCGGACTTGACTATCCTTCCGTTGGTCCGGAGCACGCATTCCTCCGTGATGTGGGAAGGGTAAATTATGTTGCCATCAGCGATGAGGAAGCAATGGAAGCATTCTATAAACTTTGCCGTTTTGAAGGTATTATTCCTGCGGTTGAGAGTTCCCACGCGGTTGCGTATGCAATGAAATACGCAAGAGAACACGATACCGGTTCGATTCTTGTATGCCTTTCCGGCAGAGGCGACAAAGATATGGACTTTGTTGTTGAACAATACGGTCTTGGAGAAAGATTTTTTGAAAAATAAACGAAAAAAGCCCGCAAAAGCGGGCTTTTTTTAATATGTTAAGCTTTAAAACTTTACAGAAGGTCACTTACTCTTATTCATATATTTTGCGAATTTGCGGTTGATGAAACGGGGAAAAAGCCTTGTTAAGAATGCCATCGCCTTTACGCTCATGCCATGATAACAAAGAACTTTTCCTTTCATCATCGCTTTATAGCCGGATTCGGCAACTTCTTCTGATGTTGCGTTTTTAAGATAACGGAACATATTGGCTTTTTCGGAATCTGCAGTGTTTGCAAAGTTGCTTTCCGTCGGACCGGGGCAAAGGCAGGTTACGGAAACATTATAATCTGCAAATTCCTCGGCAAGTGCTTCTGAAAAAGAGAGAACAAATGCTTTTGATGCATAATAAACGGACATATAAGGTCCTGCGGAAAATGCCGCAACGGAAGCGACGTTAAGGATTTTTCCGCTCCTTCGCCCGCACATTTCCTTTCCGAAAAGATGGCAGAGTTCGGTCAGCGCGAGAATATTGAGTTTTATCATATTGCAGTGAACGTCACAGTCGGTTTTTATAAAATCATGGTTGTCGCCGAAACCCGCGTTGTTGATAAGATAATCGACTTTGTGGCCGTCTGCGGTGACTTTTTCAAAAATATCCTTTGCCGCATCCGGAAGAGAAAGGTCCTTTGCGTAATAGCAAGCCGAAATATTATATTCAGATGAAAGCTCGCGGCAGATTTCGGCAAGTTTATTCTCGCTTCTTGCAACAAGAATGAGGTTATCGCCGCTTCTGGCGAATATTTTTGCAAATTCAAAGCCGATTCCGCAGGAAGCGCCGGTTATTAAAACTGTTTTATTCATGGGTTTTATTTCCTCGATTCGGAACAAATTCTGATAAATTTATCAATTATTTTTTTGTTATCAACCGCAATATCCCGGTCGCGCTCCGGATGCCATTGAACTCCGAGCACAAATTTTTTTGTTTTATGATAAATTGCTTCAATAATTCCATCTTCAGCAACTGCACAGGAAGAAAAATCCGGTGCAATGTTTTTTACCGCCTGGTGGTGGTAACTGTTTATAAGATGTTCGCCGAATCCCATTGAATCGGAAAGCGGGGAAGCTTTTTCAACAGAAATTCTGTGAAAAGCAATTTCGGGCTTTGCAAGGTTGTGAGTAACGGAAATTCCGCGTTCGGAAGGAATATCCTGGATAAGACTTCCGCCGCAAAAAACGTTAAGAGCCTGCATACCGCGGCAAATTCCAAGAACGGGAATATCAGCTTCAAGTGCAAGACGGATTACAACCGCTTCACAGCTGTCAAGAAATTCGTTTATTCCAAGGCTTTTTCCGTTGTTTTCCTCGCTGTAATGTTTCGGGTCAATATCTGTTCCGCCGGAAAGAATCAATCCGTTTATCTGTTCCAAAGCCTCAAAAACGCTTTTTGGATTTTCGGAAAGGGGAAGAACAAACGGAATTCCTCCGGATTCGATTATTGCGTCGATGTAAGTCTGATTCAGAAAAATCTGTTTCTTTTCTTCATCAAAAGAAGGGAAAATACCGATTATGGGTTTCATAAAAAACCTCCTGAAATGCTATTAATTTAATTATATAATTTTTAAAAAAATTTTGCAATGATTGTTATTTAGTGCTACAATAAAAATGTAATTTTTTGCAGGAGATGAAATAATAATGGAAACTCTTAAAAAATACGCGAAAAAATATTTTATTGACGCAATGTCCGCAATGGCGCTGGGACTTTTTGCTTCGCTTCTTATCGGAACGATTTTCGGAACGATAGGAACATATCTCGGTCCGGATTATATTGCAAACGGCACAGTTAATGCAATCGGCGGATTTTTTACCGAGATGAAAACCTTTGCCCAGGGTGCTTCCGGAATGGCAATCGGCGTTGCCATTGCATATTCGCTGAAGGCGCACCCGCTTGTTATGTTTTCCTGCGCCGCAGTGGGAAGTCTTTCATATTCTCTCGGCGCTTCGATTGCTCTTGAAAACGGGGAGAGCATTGCATATACCGCCGGACCTGCCGGAGCATATATCGCAGTTATTTTTGCGGCGGAAATAGGAATGCTTGTTTCAAAAAAAACAAAAGTTGATATCCTCGTAACCCCAACGGTTACGATTATTGCCGGCTATGCCATTGCAAAAATCATCTGTCCTGCCGTTGCATATATTATGTACTGGCTTGGCGACTTTATAAACACCGCAACGGAAATGCAGCCGCTTCTTATGGGTATCATCATCGCGGTTGTAGTAGGAATGATTCTCACCCTGCCCATTTCTTCCGCGGCAATCTGCGCTATGATAGGAATAAGCGGAATTGCGGGCGGCGCCGCAACAGCAGGCTGCTGTGCGCAGATGATCGGTTTTGCGGTAATCAGCTTTGCGGATAACGGCTGGGGAGGATTTTTTGCCCAGGGACTCGGAACTTCAATGCTCCAGATGAGCAATATTATAAAAAAGCCGCTTATCTGGATTCCGCCGACCCTTGCTTCGGCAGTATGCGGTCCCATAAGCACACTTGTTTTCAGGCTTGAATGTACCGGAGTTTCCGCCGGAATGGGCACCTGCGGCCTTGTGGGACCTCTCGGAACACTTACTGATATGGGCGGAGGCGCAGATATGTGGATCGGAATGCTCCTTTGCTATTTTGTTCTTCCGGCGGTTCTTTCCTATGTTTTCTATCTTGTTATGAAAAAGATGGGATTTATTAAAAACGGAGATATGAAACTTCAGAGCTGAAAGGATTGTTTTATGGTTGAAAAAGCGATGATTTTTGCTTCAGAAGCGCACAGCGGCGCATACCGGAAGGGAACGGATATTCCGTATATCGTTCATCCGATGGAGGCCGGAGCGATTGCCGCTTCGTTAACTTCGGATAAAGATGTAATTGCCGCCGCGATTCTTCACGATACTCTTGAGGATACTTCCGCCACCGCAGAAGATATAAAAAGAGAATTCGGAGATGAAGTTCTCCGGCTTATCGAAAGCGATTCGGAAGATAAAAGGGAAGACCTTCCTCCGGAGCAGACCTGGAAAATCCGCAAGCAGGAAACCATCGATTATCTTCGGAACAAAGCCGATGAAAAGGAAAAAATAATCGCGATTGCAGATAAGTTATCAAATCTGCGGGCGATTTACCGCGATTATCAGAAAATCGGCGATGAACTCTGGAACAGATTCAACCAGAAAGATAAAAATGAGCACGCCTGGTATTACGGGAGTTTTATCGAAACGCTTTCGGTGCTCAAAGGAACGGCGGCTTATGAAGAATATTGCGAACTGATTAAAAAAGTGTTCGGATAACAGAAATCCCGTGCTCAAAATGAGCACACAAAGATTAGAGGATGATTATAATGGTAAAAAAAGAACACCTTTCATGGATTTTGGACAGACCTGAAGAAGAAAAAGAGGCTTTAAGAAAAAAATATAAAAACGCAGGTATAGAAGAATACAGAAAATATATCTTTGAATATAATGATGAAATTTATCGCAGACGCATAGAATTTTCTCATTCTCTCGGGCTTAAATGCGACTGCGTCGGCTGGACGGAACTTGACCTAACCCGACCGGATGCCGGAGAAATACTTGATAAAATTGAAGATTTCTGCAAAAAAGAAGGATGGACTGCCCGCGGCGGATGCGCAAGATGGTATGAGGATTTTGAAAGCGAATGGTATGAACTTAAGTTGCCGAAACAAAAAGAAATTGATTTTGAAGGCAGGTTTTCTTGCCAGAATGGTATTTATGCAATTCGGGCATATAAAAATAAAGGACAGCCTGCTTTGCTTGGCTGGTGTGACCATGTTCCACTTGTTGTTTCGGAAAAATTCCGCGATGCCTGTATAAAAAACAATATTCCCGGTCTTAAATTCTGCTGGATTCGAGATACGGGCAGATATGCTTCGGAACAATATTATTTTATGTATCCGGAAAATAGTGTTCCTTATATTGCTACAAATTTTGGTTTGCAATATAACAAAGAAAATAAAACGTACAATAGCGAAGCTTATTCAAAAAAAGAACAATTAAAAGATCGCATTGAAGAAATCGGGGGACTTTTCCCACGTGTGTATGAGATTTTTGCTGATATGAGGTTTAATTTGCAGGATTGTTATCCCAGAAAAGAGATGCCCGCAACAGGTTTTTCTTATGCATATAGAAGGGATCCATGCTGGATTACAGATACCGTTCTGATTCATAAGGATACCGCGGAAATTCTTATAAAAGAAAAAGTTTTGAACAGAAAATATCTTCAGCCTGCGCTGTTTTATGATGGTGAAATTCCAAAAGGCTATGCTGAACTTGAAATGAAAAAAATCAATATTCCGGAACAGCAGCATTTTGATGAAATGCAGGAAGAACATGATGAATTTATAAAAATCAAAAAACCGGAACGCCGAGCAACCCCGAAAGAAGCTGTTAAACTTCTTCGAAAAACCAAAACCGCAAGAAAAGATGATTTCCGGAAGAGAATGAAAAAGGAAGAAAACGAAAAGCTTTTCGAAACGTCCTATGAAGCCATTACGCCTTATTATCTTGTTGCGAACGGCGGTTCGCTTTCCGACGAATATGAATTTCTTTCATATGAAGAATCTCTTGAAGCAACCACAGAATATGCGGAAGATATGAAAAAAGAAGAACTTCTTGAAAAAAAGATTGAAGGAATTGCTTTTGCAATCTGTCCCGACGGCGACAAAGTTATTCTTGCAAAAGAAGGTAAAGTTTACAGAATGAGCCATGAAATTCCGGAAGCGGAAGAAGAATGGCCGTCTCTTGCACAGTTTTTTGTTGATACAATTGATTCGGAAGAAGAATAAAAAATCCCGTGCTCAAAATGAGCACGGGATTTTTTTATGAGCACGGGTTGATTATCTTTGGACACGGCCGGAAGCATCGCCGCCGGCAAGTTTTTCAACTTCCGCAACAGAAATGCGGTTATAGTCGCCTTCGATGGAATGTTTGAGTGCGGAAGCCGCAACCGCAAAGTTGATTGCTTCCTGGGTGGATTTTCCGGAAAGAAGAGCATAGATAAGTCCGCCGCCGAAGGAATCTCCGCCGCCAACCCGGTCAACGATTCTGAGGTTATAGGTGCGGCTGAAGCAATAGTTTTCGCCGTCATAGAGCATACCTGCCCAGTCGTTGTCGCTTGCGGAAATGGAGGAACGGAGAGTGATTGCTACTTTTTCGAATCCGAATTTATCGGCAAGCTGTTTTGCAACGGATTTATAGCCTTCGTGGTTAAGTTTTCCGCCGTAGATATCGGTATCCTCGGCTTCGATTCCGAAAACGTCTTTTGCGTCCTCTTCGTTGGAAATGCAGACGTCAACATATTTGCAAAGCTCGGTCATTGCTTCGCGTGCCTGTTCTCTGGTCCAGAGTTTACCGCGGTAGTTGAGGTCGCAGGAAACTTTTATGCCTTTTTCTTTTGCGGCAATGCAGGCACGTTTGCAGATTTCAACAAGGTTCGGGCCAAGTGCGGGAGTGATTCCGGTGAAATGGAACCAGTCTGCGCCTTCAAGAATGGAATTCCAGTCGAAATCATCCGGATCTGCTTCCTGAATTGCGGAATGAGCACGGTCATAAATGCAGACGGATCCGCGCTGGGAAGCACCTTTTTCGAGGAAATAGATACCGACTCTGTCGCCGCCGCGAACGATTGCGGAAGTGTCAACTCCGAAATAGCGGAGAGAATTTACCGCGGCCTGACCGATGGCGTGTTTCGGAAGCTTGGTGACATATTTGCTTTCCATGCCGTAGTTGGCAAGAGAAACAGCAACGTTTGCTTCGCCGCCGCCGAAAGTTGCCTGCATCTGATCATTCTGGAAGAAACGGTAATATCCGTTGGGGGCAAGGCGAAGCATAAGTTCGCCGAAAGTTACGATTTTAGCCATTGTTGCGGGCCTCCTTGACAATTTCTACAGATTTTTTGCAAAGTTCAACTATTTCGTCCCATTTCTGGTTATCGATGAGGTCTGCGGTTACCATATAGGAGCCTCCGCATGCACAGATAACAGGGCAGGAAAGATAATCTTTGAGGTTTTTAAGAGAAATGCCGCCGGTGGGCATTACTTTGAACATAGGGAAGGGTGCGCTCATTGCTTTGATTTTTGCAAGACCGCCGGACTGTTCCGCAGGGAAGAACTTGAGAACTTTAAGACCGAATTTGAGTGCTGCGTGATAATCTGTGGGGGTGGTGCATCCGGGATAGATGGGAAGATCTTTTTCCTGGCAGTAGGCAACAAGTTCCGGATCGAAACCGGGAGTTACAACAAACTGAGCACCGGCGGCAAGAGCTTTATCTACCTGCTCGGTTGTGAGCACGGTTCCTGCACCGACGAGCATATCGGGGCATGCTTCACGCATAAGGCGGATTGCAGTATCTGCGCCTGCCGCACGGAAGGTGACTTCCGCGACAGGAACGCCTCCTTCGCAAAGGGCTTTTGCAAGGTTTGCGGCATCTCTTTCGGGGTTATTGAGTTTTATAACCGGAACAACGCCGATTTCGGAAATACGCTGGTTCATATCGGACATGATGAAATCTCTCCAATCGTATGAATATTTATATTAAACGCCGGAATAAGCGGAAAAACCGCCGTCAACCGGGATTACAATGCCGGTGATGAAACCAGCGGCATCGTTGTTGACAAGGAAAAGAAGGCTTCCGGAAAGTTCTTCGGTTTCGCCGAATCTTCCCATAGGGGTTGCCGCAAGGATTTTTCCGGTTCTTGCGGTGGGGGTTCCGTCTTCATTCCAGAGAAGTTTTGCGTTCTGTTTTGTTGAGAAGAAGCCGGGAGCAATTGCGTTGACGCGGATTCCGACTCTGGAGAAATGAACCGCAAGCCACTGGGTGAAGTTGGAAATTGCGGCTTTTGCGCCGGAATATGCAGGGATTTTTGTAAGGGGAGTGTATGCGTTCATGGAGGAGATATTGATGATGTTGCATCCTTCTCTGCCGACCATCTGTTTTGCAAATGCCTGGGTGGGGATAAGGGTTCCGAGAAAGTTGAGGTTGAAAACAAAACCGACTCCTTCGGTATCAAGATCGAAGAAGCTTTTTGTTTCAGCATCAATATCGCCGGGTTCAAAATATTCCTTATCGGTGGTTGCCTTGGGATTGTTTCCGCCGGCACCGTTGACCAGAATATCACAGGGACCGAAATCTTCGGCTATCTGTTTTGCGACGTTTTCGCAGATTTCCTTATTGAGCACGTTGCAGGAATATGCTTTTGCAATGCCGCCTTCGGCGGTGATTTCATCCGCATAGGCTTTTGCGGCTTCCTCATTGAGGTCGAGAAGAGCAACCTTTGCGCCGGCTCTTGCAAGAACTTTTGCAAAATAACTGCAAAGGATTCCGCCTGCACCGGTTACAACGGCAACTTTTCCGGAAAGATCGGTATCAAGAACGTTTTTAATCATATTTAATCTCCTTATTTAGAGTTCTTTTCGCAGGCTTCAAAAAGTCCATTGATATAAACTGCGCCGAGTGCACGGTCAAAAAGTCCGTAACCGGGTTTTCCGGTTTCGCCCCAGATCATTCTTCCGTGGTCGGGACGGACGTAACCTTCGTAATTGTTATCAACAAGAGCTTTTACGATTTCGTAAAGGTCAAGGCTTCCGCAGGAGGAAAGATGTGCGCGTTCCTCAAAGGAACCGTCCTCCATGATTTTTACGTTGCGGATATGCATGAATCCTATTCTGTCCATGGCGGCATATTTACGGATCATAGCAACAACGTCGTTGGAAGCAGCACAGCCAAGGCTTCCGGTACAGAGGCAAAGAGTGTTGGAAGGGCTGTCAACAAGCTTGAGGAATCTGTCAAGATTTTCTTCGCAGGTGATGATTCTCGGGATTCCGAAGATGGGGTAGGGCGGATCATCCGGATGGATCGCCATGCGAACGCCGCATTCTTCCGCAACGGGAATAACTTTTTTGAGGAAACGCTCAAGGTTTTTCCAGAGTCCTTCTTCGCCCAGTTCGCCATAGGCAGAAATAAGTTCCCGGACTTCTTCCTGGGAATAGCTGGAATCCCAGCCGGGAAGATGGATATCATCCTTGAGAGGATCAAGTCCGCGCATCTGATCCCAATACATAACAAGGCTTGTGGAACCGTCCGGAGCTTTTTTATCAAGCTGGGTTCTGGTCCAGTCAAAAACGGGCATGAAATTATATGTAACACATTTTACGCCGTATTTTGCGCAGCGGCGGATGTTTTCGCAGTAAACGTCGAGAAGATGGTCAACGTCACCTCTGCCGAGTTTGATATCCTCGCAGACCGGAATGGATTCCACAACGTCAAAAATAAGACCATGCTCTTCGCATTCTGCTTTCATCTTTGCAAGACTTTCTTCCGGCCAGACTTCGCCGGGTTTTACGTCATAAACAGCGGAAACGATGGAACTCATTCCCGGAATCTGGGAAATGTATTCAAGAGAAATGGGGTCGCTTTCGCCGTACCAGCGAAAAGAAAGCTTCATTTTCATTTTTTATCCTCCAATCCGAAATATCTTGCGGCATTGTTATAAGAAATATCTTCGACCATTTTTCCAAGTGCGGGGATATCGCAGGGATATTCGCCGTTTTCGACCCATTCGCCGAAAAGACCGCAGAGGATACGGCGGAAATATTCATGTCTTGTATAGCTGAGGAAACTGCGGGAATCGGTGAGCATTCCGACAAAGTTTCCGAGTATGCTGAGGTTTGCAAGGCTTATGAGCTGGTCGCGCATGCCCTGTTTGTTGTCGTTGAACCACCATGCGCTTCCGTGCTGGAGCTTTCCGGGAATTTCGGTTCCCTGGAAAGAACCGATGAGAGTATCGAGGAAGGCGTTATCTCCTGCATCAAGGCTGTAAAGTATAGTCCTGGGAAGGGCGCCTTTGCTGTTCAGAACATCAAGCAGGGAAGCAAGAGCAGCGGAACCGTTTTCTGGTCCGATGCAGTCAAAACCGGTATCAGGACCGATTTTATTGAACATTGCCGTGTTGGGGTTACGCAGGCAGTTATAATGAATCTGCATTGCCCAGCCGAGACGGACATATTCCTCTGCGCAGAAAATGAGAAGCGCGGTTTTGAGCATTGCGGCCTCTTCTGCGGAAACAGTTTTTCCGGAAAGACCTTTATTAATAATTTCATCGAGTTTTGCATCATCGGCAATAGCAAAGACCATATGGTCAAGACCGTGGTCGCTTGCTTTGCATCCGTGAGCATTGAAATGCTCGATTCTGCTGTGAAGAGCAGATTTGAGAGATTCAATCCCGGTGATTTCGGTTTCTGAAACAGAGGAAAGCTGTGCAATATATTCCTTCCAGCCGGTTTTATCGATATTGAGCGCTTTATCCGGACGGAAAGAAGGAGCAACGATAGTCCTGAAAGAATCGTCTGCGGCAATCTTTTCGTGCCATTCAAGGCTGTCGATGGGGTCGTCGGTGGTTCCGATGAATGCAACGTTGCTCTTTTCGATGAGAGCACGGACGCCCAAACCTTCTTCACGAAGGATTTTTCCGGTGAGATTCCATACTTCCTCGGCGGTTTCGCCGTTGAGCACACCTTCGTAACCGAAATAGTTCTTCAGTTCAAGGTGGCACCAATGGTACATGGGGTTGCCGATAACCTTCGGAAGAGCTTCGGCGAATTTCTGGAATTTTTCCCGGTCGGAAGCGCCGCCTGTAATGTAATATTCATCAACGCCGTTGGAACGCATGATGCGCCATTTATAATGGTCGCCAGAAAGCCAGACCTGAGAGATGTTTTCGAAATGCTTGTCCTCAAAAATTTCCTTGGGGCTTACGTGACAATGATAGTCGATTATGGGCATTTTTGCCGAAAAATCGTGATAAAGCGTTTTTGCGGTTTCGGTGGATAAGAGAAAATCTTTGTCCATGAATTTTTTCAAAGGAAAATCTCCTTTCGGAAAAAAGTTAACTTTTTAATTATACCATAACGAGTGTTCTTTGCAAATTATTTTTGCTGGGATTCACGGTACTGTTTCGGCGTCATGCCAACTGCTTTTTTGAAAACCTTGGAAAAATAGTGAACGTCAAGGATTCCGCAATGCTGGGCAATGGTCTGGATCTGGAGCTTTGTTGTGGCAAGAAGCCGCATTGCAAGCTTCACCCGCTTCTGGTTGACATATTCTGTGAGGGTCTGCCCGGTTTCCTGGCTGAAAAGCGCGGAAAGATAACTTGGGCTGAGATTCTGCGCCGAAGCAAGGGCGTTGAGAGTAAGATTCGCGGTAAGGTCGGAATCAATGGTGGTAATCGCTCTCTGGACCGGCGGGGAATAATGCTTCATGGTATGTTTGCGGACCAGCCTGCAGTATGCGCGGAACATATCGGTCATAAGTTCCTGCGCCGCGGAGGTTGTTGCAATCTGTTCGATTTTAAGCGCAAAATCGGAAGAAATTCTGTCAAGATAGAAAGGATGAACTCCGCCTTCCTGTGCCGCCTTTCTTAAAAGCGTATTAGTTATTATACAATAATTTTTAATGTTGCGGACCGGATCGGCGAGTCTTCGTTCAAAACTGAGCTGGTTAAGGCTTGAAAGAAAGAGAACCGCTTTCTGATATTGCCCCTGCGAAACGGCACGGAACATTTCGCTTTCGTAATTATAGCGTTCCTCTATCATCCGGACGTTCCAGGAAGTTTTTTCCGGATCGACGGCATCGTTTTTTATTACCGGAGCAAAGGAAGCCTGTTCGATATTCTTTTCGTTCAGTTCACGGAAAACAAAATTATCGCTTCCGCCCCAGATAAGTTCACCGAAAGAATCAATAAGAGCAAAAAGATGGCTGCTTTCGGGGAGACAGGGAATCCGGGTATAGAAATTTTCCAGTTCCTTGAAAAGGGAAGGGGAAATCCCGAGAAATTCGGATTTTTCCATAATCTGCTTTCTTGTGGGAACTTCGTAAATAAAAGGACCGATAAGAAGAATTTTATCGTTTGAATCCGGAAGAAGCATGAACATATACGAAGCCCCGAAAACATCTTTATATTCAAAAATCACGTTGCTTTCGAGGGAAGTGAGAATTTGTTTCTGCGTTTTCTCGTAATCCGTGCTTATGTTGAGAAGTTTTTTGAAGCCGGAATCCAATTCGTCATAAGGAACATTATCAAGGGTGAATACGAAGGACCTGACATGACATTTGATGAAAACCGAGCGCAGAAAATCAAGTTCAGCTTCGTAAAACATGAAATTTCCTCCCTTTCAGAATGAATGGAATCCTGCAAAATTCCGTCAGCATTAACAAAACAAATAAACTTTCATCGTAATTATAGTACAATATAATCATATTTTCAATTGCCGGAATGACTTTCATATAAAAAATATACCCTTTTGCCAAAAAATTGTTCTAATAGAATAATCAAATAATTGTTATACTTTGAATAACGTCATGCACGTTTTTTTGTGCACGATAATTTTTGAAAAGAGGTAACAGCTATGGAAACCAAAAACACCGTCCGTCCTTTTGGCTGGCGCGATAAAGTTGCTTATGCACTGGGCGATTTCGGCTGCAACATGAGCTTCTCGCTCAAAGGAACAGTACAGACCTTCTG
>JAFQBT010000025.1 GCA_017399625.1 Oscillospiraceae bacterium | reverse complement strand
TTTTTAATCGCAGGCGATTAAAAATGCCACCCCCCTTTAACAAGGGGGCTTTTTTAAAAAATTTTCGTTTACCTATTGATTTATATAAAAGGCGTGCTATAATATAAACAAATGTTTAATTCTTAAACTTAGTTTTAGGGAGGCGTTTTCCGTGACACAAAGGGAAAGGCAGATTCTCCAGCTTATTGAAGCGAACCCGATGATTCAGCAGCAGGAAATTGCCGATAAGCTCGGCATAACCCGCTCCTCCGTTGCGGTTCATATTTCGAACCTTACAAAAAAAGGCTGCATTGCCGGAAAGGGATACGTTCTCCGCACCGGAAGCTATGCGGTTGTTGTGGGAGGAGTAAATGTCGATATCGGTGCGCGTTCCTTCAGGCCGCTTGTTGCGGAAGATTCCAACCCGGGCGAAACCATAACAAGCCTTGGCGGCGTTGGAAGGAACATTGCCCATAACATGAGTCTTATGGGGCTTGACGTCCGGCTTCTTTCCGCATACGGCGATGACCTCAACGGCGAAAGAGTTGCGGCATCCTGTTCCGAATTGGGAATTGACCTGAGCCATGCGCTCCGCGTTCCCGGCGCATCAACTTCCACCTATCTCTATATCACCGATCCGGATGGCGAAATGGCGCTGGCGGTTTCGGATATGGAGGTCTGCAAGCGCATAACCCCGGAATATCTTTCCGCAAACCTTGCCCTTTTGCAGAACGCCCAGGTTGTTGTGGCGGATGCGAACATCCCGGAGGAATCCCTCAGGTTCCTTGCGGAAAACCTTTTTGTTCCCCTTTTCGTGGATACCGTTTCCACCGCAAAGGCGGAAAAAGTCCGTGCGATCCTTCCGAAGATCCATACCCTTAAACCGAACAGAATTGAAGCGGAGCTCCTTTCCGGAGTGAAGATCGAAACCGAAAAAGATGCCGAAAAAGCCGCAAACGTGCTCATCGAAAAAGGCGTCCGCCGTGTTTTCATCTCCATGGGAGCAAAGGGCGTTTTTGCCGCAACGGCAAAGGAAAGCTGCTGGCACGGAATCATCCCCGGGAAAATGGTGAACACCACCGGCTGCGGCGATTCTTTTATGGCTGCACTGGTCTGGGCGTATCTTGAGGGACTGAACCTTGAGGATACTGCCGCCGCAGGACTTGCGGCAGGTTCCATCACCATGGAATCCAGCGAAACCATCAACCCCCTTATGAGCCCCGAAACCCTTAAAAAACGTATGAACCGTAAATAAATCATTACAGAAAAGGAGAAATACCCATGAACCTCAACAAATTTCTTGACGTAAATGAAGAAGTTGCCCAGGCCATTGCCGAAGGAAAACCCGTTGTTGCTCTTGAATCCACCATAATCAGCCACGGCATGCCCTATCCCCAGAACGTTGAAACTGCCCTTAAGGTAGAGCAGATCATCCGTGATAACGGCGCAATTCCTGCAACCATCGCAATCATCGGCGGTCGCCTTAAAGCGGGTCTTACCCCCGAAGAGATCGAATATTTCGGCAAAAAAGGCCAGGATATTCACAAAGCTTCCCGCCGCGACCTTGCAGTTCTTTGCGCAAGAGGCGAAGACGGTGCAACCACCGTTACCACCACCATGATCATTGCGCACATGGCAGGAATCAAAATCTTCGCAACCGGCGGCATCGGCGGTGTTCACCGCGGTGCAGAAACCACCATGGATATCTCCGCCGACCTTGAAGAACTTGGCCAGACCCCTATGATGGTTGTTTGCGCAGGCGCAAAATCCATCCTTGACCTTGGTCTTACCCTTGAATACCTCGAAACCAAAGGCGTTCCGGTAATCGGCTTCGGCACCGAAGAACTCCCCGCATTCTATACCCGTTCCTCCGGTTTCAAAGTTGACTACGAAATCGATACTCCCGAAGAGCTTGCCGCAGCATTCAAAGCTTCCAACGACATGGGACTCAAAGCAGGTATGCTTGTTGCAAACCCCATCCCGGAAGAATATGCAATGCCCCTTGACGTAATCAACAAAGCCATCGACACCGCCATTGCCGAAGCAGAAGCGGCAGGAATCAAAGGCAAGGAAACCACTCCTTTCCTCCTTGCAAAAGTTGCCGAACTCACCGGCGGCGATTCCCTTGCTTCCAACATCCAGCTTGTTTTCAACAACGCAAAAGTTGCCGCAAAAACCGCTGTTGAATACTGCAAACTCTGATTTTCCGGAAAATAAAAACGACGCTCCAACCGGAGCGTCTTTTTTTATCAGCCCCCCTTGTTAAAGGGCGAATCACGAAGTAGTGGGGGGATTCCTTTCAATGCACAATGCATAGTGCAAAGTGCAGAATGTACCTTCGCATTTCTCCGAGGGAATCAGCCTTCCCAGAGGGGAAGGTGTCAGCCGAAGGCTGACGGAAGAGGGATTACAGGCAACCCGGAGGGCAATGCCTCCCTTGTGCAAAGGGAGGTGTCACCGAAGGTGACGGAGGGATTGTAATCCCATCCCGTTAAATTCAGCCGGTAATTTCAACAGAATCCCCCCGGTTTTGGCTTTACCAAAACCACCCCCCTTTAACAAGGGGGGCTTTCAGCAAAAATCGTGCGGATAATATCCGCCCCTACTTATATGCGTTGGCGTCAACGTAGATGCACATTTTGTTGTAAAAATAAATATAGAGCCCGAATGCAAAAAGGCAGTCGAGAATGATTATAATATGTCCGAAAAGAAGCCCGCCGAAAATCGTGAACCCGAAAAGGGAATAGCATACCGGCGACCAGAGGAATCCGAAAACCGCGGCGGCAAAAACGATTATCCCCCAGAAAATGAACCAGGAGCGGTTTTCTCTTTTCCAGTTCCGCCGCCAGAAATCCGCCCTTTCCTTGGGAGTAAAAGGGTCCGGAGCGGGAACGGCTTTTTTGCATCCGGTTCTTTCGCCGTCAAGAAGCTCCTCCATGGAAACGGAAAATTCCCTTCCAAGAAGGCGAAGGGTTTCGATATCCGGCATATAGTTTCCGTTTTCCCAGCGGGAAACGGTTTTGTTCGAAACGCCGAGCTTTTCGCCAAGTTCCTCCTGGGTAAGCCCCGCTTCCTTCCGAAGTTCCGCAATAAATTTTCCGGTTCTTTTCTGATCCATCGAAGCACCGCCTTTCAAAATACCCCACTTGTTAAAGGGGAAGGGTTTTCCGCAAACCGGATTCCCTTTTTTCTGAAATCCATTCTACCACAAAATTCGGGAAAAATCCTCCCCACAAAAGGCGAATCGCTTTATTTGTTCATAAAAATATGGTATTATGGGGCAAAGGAGGCGGCTGGAATGTATTTTATCGTAATGGGTCTGCCATTTGCGGCGGCATTTGCGGTTTTGCAGTTTTTCCTTTGCAAAAAGGCGCAGAAAAACATAATAAAACTCCTTCCGCTTTTTTTCGGAGCGGGGGCGTTCATTCTCGCGGCGTTCATCAGGGGAGAAAATCTCATCGCATCGGCGGTTTACGGAATTTTCGGGCAGGCGATTTTTGCGATTGTTGTGCTCCTCTGGATTTTCGGCGGCGCGGTTTCAATTGGCGCAGTAATCGGCTGGATAATTTACCTTTTGAAAAACCGGTGAGAGAAAAGAGCCTTCCCCTTGAGTGGAAGGTGGATTTTGCCGAAGGCAAAAAGACGGAAGAGGGATTACAGATAACCCGGAGGGCAACGCCTCCCTTGTGCAAAGGGAGGTGTCACCGAAGGTGACGGAGGGATTGTAATCCCATCCCGTTAAAAAACAGCCATAAATAACCGGGCGGCAGATGCAGAATGAAAACGCCGTCGGCCTGAACGATGGCGGTCGGGAATCGGAACCGCCGTTCTTCCGGTGGAGCGTTTTAGTCCCCTTATGAAGGGGACAGCGTTTGCGGGAGCAAACAGCAGGGGTTGGAAAGCGTTTCTTTGGCGGGTACCGCCGTTTCTTTG
>JAFQBT010000024.1 GCA_017399625.1 Oscillospiraceae bacterium | reverse complement strand
TCCGGATAATATCATGGTGGGACCGGATGGGAAGGTGACACTTCTCGATCTTGGAGCGGCAAGACAGATATCCGCAGACGGCGGACACAGCCTTACGGTAAACGTAAAACACGGCTACGCACCGATGGAACAGTATCAGACTCACGGCGAGCAGGGCCCATGGACGGATATCTATGCTCTTTGCGCGACAATTTATCGTTTGATTACAGGAAAAGTACCTCCGAGCGCGGCGGACAGAGCTTTTGATGACAAAATGGAAAGACCTATGATGCTCGGAGCGGATATTACGGAAGAACAGGAGAGAATTCTGCTCAAAGGTCTTGCTCCGAGAAGCGGGGACAGATATCTCAATATGTTCGAACTGAGAGATGCTTTCAAATATACTGAGAAAAATGATATCGTTGAAAAAGAAATCGTTAATATGGAACCGCTTGTGGAGGAAAAAGTTGTTCAGCAGGAATCGGATTTTTCCGGATATGATAAAGAAGACGAAGCAGTAGAAGTGCATCAAGAAGATTTAGATGTTAAAAATAATAATCGAAATCTGAATGAAACAATTGAAAAAATCAAGAAAATTAAGAATGAAGAAAAGAGAAAAGAAATACGCCGTAGTTTTGTAATATTGTTTTCAGTTGTTATCGTACTTGTTTTTGTAATTGTCGTACCTGGCAGTGAAGCAAAATATAGAGAAGGACAGGAATATTATAACCGCGGTACACTGGATTTGGCATATGAAATTTTCGATACTATCCGGTTTTATAAAGAATCGAAACAGTATTGTGAAAGTATTGAAAATAGTTATGAAGAAGCAATTTCTCAGTTTAATGAAAAACAATATGCATATGCTGCATTAAGTTTTAAAACTTTGGGAAGCTATAAAGATTCTGAAGCAAGATATAAAGAATCATGCTATCAGAACGCAATGAGATTTTTTGAAGCAGAACAGTATCTTGTGGCAAGAGAGATATTTATACAAATCGGAAGAGCATACAGAAATGTTTCAGCAATGATTAATAAATGTGATGAAGGTATTGTAAGCCAAAGATATAACAAATTTCTTAGCGATATTGAGGATGCAGAAACAGGGGACATCGTCTATTTTGGTGAATATGATCAAGATGAAAATTTTGAAAACGGAAAAGAACCTATTTCCTGGATAGTTTTGGAAAAAGAAAATGGGCGGGCTATGTTGCTTAGTGAATTTGTAATGGATAGTAAACAATATAGTAAATCAGGTATTTATTGTTCGGACGGAACAAAATTTGTCGATTGGGAAAGTAGTTATATCCGTGGTTATTTAAGTCATTTTTATATACTTTGTTTTAGTCAGGAAGAAAAAGACAGTATTGTTTTAAGTTCAAGAAATACTCCGGTAATAAATGGACTTTTAGGCGGTACAGTAACAACGGAAGATAAAATGCTTCTGTTAACGTCTAATCAAGTGAGTTTTTATCTTAAAAATACCGAGTGGCTAGTTGCTAAAGATATAATAACAGGTGAAACAACATCATATTGGCTAAGAAATACAGGTAAGGTGGCTGATAAGGATATAATTATGGCGGAAATTGTTGATTCTATGGGAAATATTCAAGAAAAAAATATCACAGAAACGTGTGGCGTTCGCCCTGTGATTTATGTCAATTATAATTAAGTTTTACGGTGGATGTTATGATAAACGTAGCAATTTGTGATACAAATAAAGCACATCTTGAATACATAATTAATCTTGCTGATGAATTTTCCTGTGGCGAAAAATTGCGGGTCTGCGGTTTTTTGGATCCGTTGGATTTTATGGATTATCTGCAGATTCATTGTGATGAATTGGATTTGATTCTTTGCGATACAAGATTGGGTGAATATGACGGAATAGATGTGGCTCATAATGCTCAAAAACTGAATTCTGATCTTGAAGTTATTTTCGTTTCCTCAAAACTGAATACGGTTTTTGATTCTTATTGCGTGCGGCATGTTTATTTTGTCCCTAAACCGATAGAAATACGCCGATTTAAAGAGGCTATGCAGCTTGCAATAAAAAACATATTAAAAAAAGATGCAAAATATCTTGTTATGGCAACAAAAGGTATGGTTTCCAAAATAAATATAAAAAATATTTATTATCTGGAAAGCGATTTAAGAATTGTAATTGCTCATACCACAGAGGGAGACGTTGAAGCTTATAACAAATTGGAACAGATGCTTCCGTTGCTTGACAATAGTTTTTTACATTGCCATAAAAGCTATATCGTAAATATGTCGTATGTTGAAAAACTACAGGACAAGGAATTTGTTCTTTTTAACGGAGAAATTATCAAAATAAGTCCCAAGCGTTATAAGATGTCAAAAGATGCTTATATGAGATTTATAGCAAACAGTTTTGATAACGTACATATTTCTTCGGAACATGTTGAAAAAACGATAAGTAGCAAAATCAAATGATAATTATTACAAAATAATGCACAGTTTTAAAAATTTCGATTTTTATCATCAAACATATTGTAATATTCAGTATGGAAAAGGATATGTATTAAATAAAATCAGCGGAAATGAGGGAGCTTATGAAAATTGAATTTGCAGGTATGACTCAAAAAGGCGGAAGACCTATAAACGAAGATTCATATATTATGCTTAATTCCGGCAATAATTACTGTTTTGCCGTTGCTGACGGACTTGGCGGACATGGAAAAGGCGACATTGCTTCCTCAACAGCTGCTGAAACGGTTGAAAAGATTTTTAACGCAAAAAGCGGAACTCAGGCAGACAAGCTCAATATTTATTTTGAAGAAAGTCAAAGAGCTGTTTTACAAAAACAGAAAGAAACAAATTCTATTGGCGCAATGAAGACAACATTATCTGTTTTGAGTATTGAAGATGGCTGGGCACTTTGGGGGCATATAGGCGACAGCAGAATCTATTGTTTCAGAAACCACAGATTCTTTTGGAGAACCCTTGACCACAGTGTTCCGCAGATGCTTGTCGCAATCGGTGAGATTAAGGAAAAGGATATTCGTCACCACGAAGACAGAAACCGCCTTCTGAAAGTAATCGGAACTGAATGGGAAAAGCCGGAATATGAAATTGCTCAAAAACCTTTCAGACCAAGACCAAATGATAAATTTTTGCTTTGCAGCGACGGTTTTTGGGAAAATATCGAAGATTCCGAAATGATAGATTGTTCCAGAAAAGCAAAGAATGCAACGGAATGGCTTAATGAAATGAAAAAAGTTGTAATAGCAAAAGGCAGAGGAAAAGAAAACGATAACTTTACGGCAATTACTGTGTGGTTTAAATAAGGAGGATGTGTAATGAAATTAGCTCAATGTAAAAACGGCCATTACTATAATCAGGAAATCACGCAGTTTTGTCCGGTTTGTGGAAATGGTTCCGGTACTGAAAATATAAATAATATTTTGGTAAGAAATGAAAATGCGCCCGGAAATGCTTCAGATGATACGGCAACAGTATATCTTGATCAGAATATGGAAACTGAAGAAATGACAGTTCCAATGTTTGATGGTGATTTGGATGATATGCCTACCATGGGAATGCCAATTGCCGAAGAAGTCTGGTCGCCGGTTGTTGGATGGGTCGTTTGCGTTGAAGGAAAAAGCAGAGGAAGAGATTATCGTATCCATCCGGAAAGAAACTTTATAGGGAGAACCGGGGATATGGATATTTCTGTTTATGAAGACGAGAAAATCGCTTTAAGATACCATTGTTCAATTGTTTATGAGCCGATAAAAAAAGAATATATGCTTGTTCCGGGAAGCGAAACATCAACGTTTTACAACGGTGAGCTTCTCGAAAAATATGTGAAGCTTAACGAAAATGATAAATTTAAAATCGGAGATTCAACTTTTGTGTTTGTTCCGTTTTGCAAAGGAGATGTATCCTGGTGAAAAAGTTTTTTGTATTTATTGCATTTGCAATTTCTGTTTTGATTCCGATTACAGTTTATGCAAGTGATTTCGATAAGATACATATTGAGCAGGTAAATGCGAACCTTCCCGAAGTCACGGCTTATTTATATCTTGAAGACGGCGACGGAAATATTATTGGAAATTTTAATCCGGATAAAAACGAGGTAACTGTTGTTTTTGGAGGAGAATCTGTTGAAATTGTAGACTTCAGCAAACATAATAACGAGAAAACGGCATATTATTATCTTCTTGACGTATCGACTTCTGTCCAGAAAGCTGTTTTTAATGAAGTAAAAGAAGTAATTAAAAATCATATCAACACAAAAGAAGAAAATGAAAAAATTATAGTAATCACTTTCGGCAAAGAAGTGAAAGTTGTTCTGGACGGCAGCGAAAACAGCATATATGCCTGTGAAAAAGTTGATTCAATGCAGCCCAACGAAACAGCGACCAGACTTTTCGACGGACTTGACAAAATGCTTACTCTTTCCGCCAACGATGTGGATTCCGTTTCAAGAAAAATTGCAGTTTTGGTAAGTGATGGAGCAGACCTTTATAATGGCGGAGCTACAAAAGATGAAGTTCTTGAAAGAATTCAGAAAGAAAACATTGCTCTTTTCTCTTTTGCATTGCCCAATTCCGGAAATGATGGAAAAGAAGCTATGAGAAGTTTTTCTGAAAAATCCGGCGGAAAACAATTTGTACTTAAAACAGGTAAAGCTGCAGAGGGATTTAATGAGTTTAATGACAGAATTGAAAATTGTCTTGTTTTGCAGATAAAATCTGACAATAACATTGTAAAAGCAACTTCTGAAGACCTTGTTATAAAAATTCCTTACGAAAATACTGTTCTCGAAGCTACGTTTGCTGTAAAAACTACAAAATGGATCAAAGATGAAATATCTCCGGAGATAGTTTTGTGTACATCATCCGCAATGAACAAAATTGAAATTGAGTTCAGCGAAAATGTTTTTGGCGCGAATAATCTTTCAAATTACAAAATATTTGATGAAAACGGAACAGAATATGGAATTGTTTCTGTTTCTTACAATGAAGACAGTTTCGTTACGAGTGTTATTTTGGAAAATGATTTGTATAACGGCGAATATTTTGTTAACGTTTCCGGCGTTTCCGATGTATCTATGGAAAAAAACATGATTGAAGAATCAGATTATGGTTTTACTCTTTCTGAAGAAGGACGCGACAGACCGCTTACAGTAACAGAAACTATCCTTAAATATTGGTACATTTCTTTACCGCTTTTTATCATAGTTGTAGCTGGAATTGTATTGGCTGTTATTATGCTCAATAAATCCAAAAGAAAAAGCGAAGAAAAGAAACTTGCAGCAAAAAAACAGGAAGAAGAAAATATTAGAAAAGCTGCGTTGAATGCGGTTGAAGAAGGACTCAACAATTCTGCAAAAGCGTTTCAGAACGGAAATATAAGAATTGATACGGCAGGTCATTTTGCCAAAAGAATTATGCTTGTAATAAATGAAGAAGGCGAAATGCAGAGAAGCGTTGATGTTCTTATCAAAGGAAAATATACCATGGGACGTTCCTCTAAATGCAATTTAAGCTTTAACGATAAAGGAATGTCCAGAGAACATTGCGCTTTTGATTACATTAATGGAACGCTTGTAATACAGGATCTTGGTTCCACAAACGGAACAACTGTTAACGGAATCGGTTTGAAAGGTCCTTATTGTGTTAATGACGGCGATGTAATAAAATTCGGAAGAACAAAAATTACAGTACGTTTTTTATAAAGAAAGAAAAGAAGGGAAAGCATGCCTGATTGGATAAATAACGTTTGCCCGCATTGTTTTAAAAGCGGATACGATGGTATACTTTGCAATTACTGCGGCTATGATCAGATGTCTGGTAAAAATGAAGCAAACAGTTTACCGCCCTTCACCGTAATTGACGGTAAATATATGTTAGGACACTGCATAGGTGCCGGTGGTTTTGGAATCACATATGTGGCGCTCGATTTGAAAACGCAAAAACGCTGTGCAATAAAAGAATATTTTCCGTCCAATTTGGCTTACAGGGATAGAAATACAAATGAAGTTTCGTGTTCCTCCAAAGATA
This sequence comes from Oscillospiraceae bacterium, assembly GCA_017399625.1. Taxonomy (GTDB): domain Bacteria; phylum Bacillota; class Clostridia; order Oscillospirales; family Ruminococcaceae; genus UMGS1668. The sequence continues at coordinate 28,995 of JAFQBT010000024.1, read as the reverse complement.
TAAGGGAGTATTCCCATGGATTAAAGCGCTTTTATGAAGAAGCCAGAACGTTGGCAACTCTTAAAGGAGAAAAGAATATTGTCGAAATCTGGGCTTATTTGAAAGCGAATAATACAGCGTATATCGTAATGGAATATGTTGACGGAATCAATCTTAAAAAGAATATGGTTCAAAAAGGCGGAACTTACAGCTATGATGAGGCAAAACGTATTTTTACAGAAATAGCGATTGCCCTTGATAAAGTCCACGTAAAAAAACTTTTGCACAGAGATTTGACTCCGGAAAACGTTCTTATAAAAAAAGACGGGAGCATAAAAGTTATAGATTTCGGTTCGGCGAGAGATTATATAAAAAATGCAACCGGTATGTCTGTAATGGTAAAAAGCGGTTATGCTCCTGTTGAACAATATTCATCAGAGAAAAAACAAGGTCCATATACAGATATATATTCCCTTTGCTGCACTATTTATTTTATGTTGAGCGGTCAGTATGTTCCGGATGCATTTGATAGAGTAAATGGTAAAAATGTGTTACGACTTGATTCGGTGGTTGCTAAAGTGCCTGAAAAATTTGCTTCGGTAATTGAAAAGGGAATGGCTGTTTTGCCGGCTGAAAGATATCAGTCCATCGGCGAAATGCTTGTAAATTTGCAACAGGATGAACCTGTAGTTGCTCCGCCAAAGCCATATGTGGTGCCACCGGATAATAAACAAGAAGAAACTGGATTTTGGCATAAAATCAAAGCTTTTTTGGGGTTCGTGGAAGAAAATGAATTACAACCAGGTACCTTTAATCCACCTGAACTTCCGCCGGATTCCGGATTCAAGCCGGTATGGCTGAAAATTGAGCAAGGACCGGCAGCGGGATTTTCCTACAAAATAACAAGGGATGGATCATATACGGTCGGCAGGTCGTGTACGCAGTGCAATGTTTTGCTGGACGGAAATTATCCTGAAATAAGCAGGCTCCATTGCATAATTACATCACAAAACCACGGGGAAAAACTTTTCATTGAGGACAGATCCGCCAACGGAACTTACACCACAAAATACGGAAAACTTGAGCCGAAAAAAATATATGATGTTGCCCCCGGAGAAGTTGTTTATCTCGCAACAAAACAGTATGGAATGAGGATAGTGAAATGAAAAAAATGATAAAAAAGATTGCAATAGTTTTTATTATGATCATATTACTTGTTCCGTTTGAAACTGTTTATGCAGAAGTGGAGCCAACGGAAGTTCTTACAGAGGAAAATATTCAGCCCGGCGGTGGCACCGGTAATACCACAGAACCCGGTAATACCACAGAACCCGGTAATACCACAGAACCCGGTAATACCACAGAACCCGGTAATACCACAGAACCCGGTAATACCACAGAACCCGGTAATACCACAGAACCCGGTAATACCACAAAACCCGGTGATACCACAAAACCCGGTGATGTCACTAAACCTGAAGTTGTACCGCCAACAAGTTCTGAAAACAGTTCAATATTCAGTTCTGCAACAAGCTCAGAAAGCAGTTCGATATCAAGTTCTGCAACAAGCTCAGAAAGCAGTTCGATATCAAGTTCTGCAACAAGCTCAGAGAATTCATTTTCTTCTGATGCTTCAAGTAGTACAGAATCGGATCCTTCAAGTCAGGAAAGTTCTTCGGTATCTGATAGTAGCCTTTCTTCTGAAGAAACTGAATCGGATGAATCCGAAGCAATGCAGGAAGATACAATTTCAAATGATGAGAAAAAATTTGATAAAAAATTCCTTGTTATATTGATTACAGGTTCAGTTGTTATTTTAGCCGCTGCTTCAGTTGGAGCATTTTTGTTTATAAAACGAAAAAAGAAAAAGAGAATTCCGGCAAATTCGGATGAAATAATTTCTGATATTGTTCCGCTTGGACCGGTTTATTATCCTACTGGAGAAACATGGGCCACTGCGTCTTCGATTGTTGGAACAAGAAGTTATCAGCAGGACTATGTTTTAACTCCATATATGAAAAATATTCAGGAGGATATAATTGAACAAAAGGGATGTTTCTGTGTTCTTTGTGATGGAATGGGCGGATTGGAAGACGGTGGCCTTGCAAGTAAAATCTGTGCGGAAACTTTGATGAACAGATTCTATTCATCCGGTGATGAGAACATAGAAAAAATGATGTATGATGCGGCAAATGAAGCCGATGAGCGGATATATTGCCTGAAAAAGGCAGACGGTAAACCCATGAAAGCAGGAACGACAATGACCAGCGTTTTCATTAAAGACGGAAAACTGGTTCATTCATCGGTTGGCGACAGCAGAATATATCTTTACCGCCAGGCAGAAATTATTCAGCTTTCTCATGATCATAATTATTTTGAAGATTTGGTTGCAGGTCATCCGGAAGGAAGTCCTGAATGGAAAGAAGCTTTTGATAATCCGAGAAAAGAGGCGCTTACGAGCTATGTGGGAATGGGTGGTTTGAAACATTTTGATATTTCAAAAAATGAAATAGAACTGCAAAAGAATGATATTATTATTATGTGTTCTGATGGCTTTTATAGAAGCGTTGCTGAAAATGAGACATCAGAAATCATACAAAGATATATAGATCATCTTGAGTTTCTTCCTAATGTCCTTACGGCAACGGCCTTTGATAAAGGCAAAATACATCAGGATAACACTTCTGTTATTACAATAAAATATCTTGGATAAATTAAAACGGGGAAATCATTTGTTGATTGCCCCGTTTTTGTTGCAAAAAATGCAAAAATTACATTTTAGACTACAGTTATGCAAAATTCAACCTTTTTTGTATTTGGTAAGTATAATTAAGTCATAACAAAACATTGGAGGGTTATTTATGGATTCTTACATTAGTGATTACATGTTTGACATGGCAGAGATAGGAGATTTGGCAGGGAACTTTGCTGATGCAACAATTGCAACAGTATTGTATTCAATTTTCTGGGGCCTTGTTTCGATCTTCTTCCTTGTTGTATCTATTGCTTTTATAGGTGCAGTTCTTACTCGTATTTCTCACAAACTCAAAGTTTTTGAAAAAGAAACATTGGCATACATTCCGTTTGTCAGAGATTTTTACAGAATGAGAATGGTAGGAATTCATCCTGCATTTGCTCTTCTCTACGATGTAAATGGTTATGTTTTATCTGCAATAGCTGCTCTTATCGTACTTGCAATATTTAAATCTCTTATTGTTGCAATGCTCGTTTTTATTGCGGGATATGTAGCTACTGCTTTTTACACCTATAAATATTATAATAAGTTCCTTAAACTTTTTGGATTTGATGGTACTTTGGCACTTGTAACTTTTATTCCGGTTTTTAGTTTTATTTTCAATATAATCGAAATGATTGTTGCTTTCAGCGATAAATTTGAAGCAAACAAAGCAGTTGAACAAAGAATCAATAACATCGACCAGAGAGTTATGAAACTCGAAAACGGAAACGGAAAAAATGTATCTGCAATTGTAAATGCATCAATTACCGGTGTTAACGGAAAATATGCAGGTAGTAGATTCGAAATTAACAACGGTGAAACTGTTGTAATCGGAAGAGATATTCAGAAATGCAACATAGTATATGATGAAAAATATGCAAGCATTAGTAGAGTACATTGTGCAATCAGATATGCGGCAAACGAGAATGCTTTCTATGTAACCGACTATTCTTCCAATGGAACACTTGTAAACCGTGAACTTAATATTGGAAAAAATGCAACCAAAAAAGTTGAAAAAGGTTCTGTAATCTATCTTGGTGATGAAAACAATGCTTTCAGACTTGGATAAACAATAATTATTTTGGAGGTTATGAAAATGAAATATGTAAAATGCAACAAAGATCATTATTATGATGCGGATCAATATACTTCCTGCCCTTATTGCGGCGGCAGTGCGCAGGTAAATGAAACTGTCACTTTCTACGATCAGTCTGATGATGCAAAAACAACTCCGCTTGGATTTGGAACTCCTAATCCTACTGTTCCGTTGAATAATGTTGTTCCCGGAGTTACAATGCCACTCGATAATGATGACGATCAGAAAACGGTATTCCTTGATGATATGCCCGGCAGCAAAGCACCGGTAGTGGGCTGGCTTGTTTGTACGGAAGGTTCTCATAAAGGCGAAGATTACAGACTTACTGTTGGAAAAAACAGCATAGGTCGCGGTCCTGATATGGATGTGGCACTTACCGGAGAAGCAACCGTTTCCAGAGATAAACATGCCATTATCGTTTACGAGCCGCAGCAGAACATGTTCCTTGCAATTCCGGGTGATGCGAAAGAACTTTTCTACCTTAATGGTGATGTTGTCCTTTCCGCACAGAAAATTGTCAAGGGGGACAGAATTAAAGTAGGTCAGGTTGAACTTATGTTCATACCTTGCTGTGATGAAGGATTTACTTGGGCTTAATTTAGCTTGTACTTATGCAAGGAGGCAAACATGCTTGAAGGAATTACCGGAAAATATGCGGGAGCGGAAATCCCGATGTTTGACGGAAAAGAAATAGTGTTGGGACGTGACCCCAATTATTGTAATATAGTTTTCGATCAATTCAGTACAAGCGTAAGTCGTTGCCATTGTTCAATCTCTTTCAGTGCTGATGAAAACAAATATTATGTGACGGATTATTCGAAAAACGGTACTTTTACAAGTGATGGTAAACGTCTTGTTCCCAATGTGCCGATTCCCCTTGAAAAAGGAACAGTAATATATATCGGAAGCAGAAAAGATACGTTCCGTCTTAATTAAAATAAAGAGAAATCGCGTACAATATGACAATTGCAGTTTATGTAGGCTGTAATTGTCATATTGTTATATTGGGAATTATAAACAAAACAGGAAGTGAAGAAATGAAAAAAATAATAAGTGTTGTATTGATCGTTTGCATACTTTGTTCTTCTTTTTCATCATGTGCTTTTATAGGACCATCATATGGTTCAAAAGTAACTGTGGGCGAATGGCTTGAAATGCTGTGTACTACATTTGGAATGGTTGAGCCAGTAAATTCTAATTTCGAGAATAATTTTGAAGCTGCAAGAAATTGGAATATCATTTCTTCAGATTTTACAGGAAAAGAAGATGAAGAAATAGTCGCGGCTTTTGCTTCGGAAACACTTTTAAATGTATTTGATTATGATGAAAAAGAGCAAGAAAAAATAAACGATATTTTAGGTTTTACATCAAGAAGAAAAGGCTTGGATAAAGTAAATGTAAAAACTGCAAAAGCGGCAATAGAATATGCACATTCTTGTTGGGCAAATTATGCGCCGGAAAGCAGAAGCAATTATGAAGTATCTGAAAAAACTTTGGAAATTGGTGTAAATGCTATTAATGAAGCAAACGAAAGCAAAGGAACTGTTTCAATCAGCAGTACATATTCGAATCAAGATTATATTTTTCTGGATGAAGAAATTTGGGAAAATAGCGGTCGTGTTTTTGCTATTGATAAAAATGCGTCATATGACGGGAATATCGTAGCAAAACAGATTTCAGAAGAGATTGAGCTGGAGGAAGTATTTGACAAAGTTGATACAGCCGGAACAGTAAGAGCAAAAGTATCGGATATATTTGCCTATGATGCTAATGGAAATAAAATACCTGTTGAGTACGACACAGGTATTTCAAATCTTTCAGCAACAGAAATTCCTTCCGTTATATCTTTGAGTACGAAGGGCAGAGCTGTTTCTTCCGAGGGAAAGCGGTTTCAAATTCCGTTAGGAACAAAAATGAAACTGATAGGAGAAATTGAAGGCTCCAAAATTGATTTTGCAGTAGAATATGACGGTAAAAGTTCCAAAGACATAGGAATGTCTGCGTTTGCAGCGGTGGATTTTGGAGATGTTTCATTTGAATATGTATCGGAAGAAAAACACGTTTATTTGAAAACAGATTTTGATATAAGATATGGTTTTTCTGCGAATGGAGCAAAAATGGTTCTTCCGGAAAACGTAAGTAAAGATATCCTTTCCGGTTCAAAAAACATCAAAGAAGCTATAAAAGAATTGGAAGATATTTATAAAAGCCCTTTCAGTGATATGCTGGATGAATTCAATGCTTCTCCGTCAGTTGATAAAGAAAAGTATTCCATTGCGCTTATTGAAGTTCCTCTTTACACAGACGGCGTCAATAGCGTAACCGTTAAACTTTCAATTTTTCTGAAAATGGATGGAACGCTCGGAATAGAAACCGTAATGGACGAAAATGTAATTGGTGTGGAATACAGAAAAGGAGCGGGTATCAGACCGATATTTGATCTGTCTGAACCAAAGACAGAAATAGAGTTGGATCTTTCTGCAAGAGTGGGACTTGGAGTAGGATTGTTCTATAAAGTTATAAACTACCCGATAGTTGATTGTACATTTGATTTTGGCGTTGATGCAGAATGTTCCGGAAAGATTATAGATTTAAGCGGAACATATTTTTGCGGAGCGGTTTCACTTCCGAAACATGCTTTTGAGGAATTATCAGAATATGGCTATTTTACAGAAGACGGTACAATTCACAGTTGTGTAGATATAAATTGTGGGATTTTCCTTGATTTTTCAGTTGGAGAAAATTCACTTTTGGGTAAAGTCAAAAGTACTTCCTGGACGCTTATAAATCCTCGTAAAGCAACGATTTACAGCACTCATGCGGATGACAGAAAAACTGTTGAGAAATGCATTTTTGAGGATATAGGCGGAGTTGAAAACTATGAACCTACGAAAGTTGATTTTGCGAAGCTGGATGAGTGGATAGGAAACCGTTTAAAAGAAAGATATGCGTTACCGATATTGTCTATAATAAATATTGATAATGAGTGGATATATTATATTGATTTTGAGCCTTATGTTGAGGACGACTACGGTTATAAGGTGTGTAGGTACAACATATTCTCCGGTATAAAAGAAGAAATTTTTGATCCGAAAAACTTTTTTGAATATGACGATATGGACATAGTACATCTTAAGTACTATGCAGAAGATAACAAAATTTATATAGCACGTGGGCCAAAGGACCAAGGGAAAGTATTATTAAATAGTTATACGGATTTTTGCAAGTTGTATATTTACGATATAAAAAATAGAAGACTTGAATTAATAAATGATGAATTAAGACTAGGCCCATGGGATATCTGTACTGTAGAGGATTCTATTATTATTTTTGGAAATGACTTTTGGATAAACGAAGAAATGGATACTTCGCAAAATCCTTATCCGTATAACATAATTGTTGATAATAATGGAGCGGCTACAAAAGGTCTAAAAAATATTGATTTTGATGATGTATGGGGCAGAACATTTTTGGGTAAAGTTGGAGATGAGACATATTACAGCGCATATAAAGGAAGTTTGAACAAGATTTATTCGACGGGAGAAGAAGTGATGGTGTGTGAACTAAATGAACCAGTAGAAATTGTAGGTTCAGACGATAGCTGTTTATATATCACGAATGATACATATGGTTTTCTTCAAGATTATCCATATATGCCTGTATTAAATTATATTAAATGTTATAATACCCAAGAAGGTTCTTTGAGCAATATAAACATTGATGTAAATTATAATAATTATAAAATGGTAAGCGTGATTTGCGTGTTGGACAATAATATTTATGTTGCATATACCGATGCGGATTTGAATAATGACAAAATGATAGAAGATTTTGAATGGAGTGGAGGTTGGCAGCGGTTTATTATTGAGTATGGATATAATATCTATCTTTACCGCTACAACATGGAAACAGGCGAATATACGCTTGTAGCGCAATGAAAAGAATAAAAGTATCCTATGTCGAAGAGGCATGGGATACTTTTTGTTTAAAATAAGGTGGTTTTGATAATTTGAAATATCCTTTTGTTTGCTGAGACTGTTTTGATATTGATTAGCTGAATTCTTGGTGATAAAATATAAATTGAATATATTTGTCGAAAAAAGAGGGTTTATTATGAAAGCTGGCGAAATACTGATTAATGGTATATTCAATGGTTCGAGATTGTTGGAAATTCCATTCTATCAGCGTTCTTATGTTTGGGATGAAGAACAATGGGACAGATTTCTTTCTGACATGGAATTTGTAACAAAAACGCAAAAACCGTATTTTCTTGGTTCCATTATTTTCAAAGCCGGAGCCCAACCAAACATGTGGGATAGCTTTTCTGATCGAAGAATAGTTATTGATGGTCAACAAAGACTGACTACCCTAATGATTTTTCTGAAAGCACTCTGCTTGAAAAACAATCAAAATAATTTATTTGATAAAGATTTCCGTCTTGATGATAATACCATTGTTCTTCAGCATGGAAGAAATGATTGTGCGGCTTTTGAAAAAGTAATGAATTTAACTGCAGCAGAAAAAATTGAAAATTCAACACCAGAGTCGCGTATTATTTCTGCATTCAATTACTTTATATCTAAAATAAATGTACAGAAATTCAATAGAAATATTATCAAACAAAATGTACAGTTTGTTTGTATTGATCTTGCGGATGGCGAAGATGAACAACAGGTTTTTGACACAATAAACTCTCTTGGTGTGCGTTTAACAACGGCAGAATTACTTAAAAACTATTTTTATAGTAAAGATAATGTTGAAGAGTATGAAAAAAATTGGGTTTCGATATTTGAAAAGGATTCAGATGCTCGTAGCTATTGGGAACAGACATTAGAAACCGGTAGAATGAAGAGGTCTTTAATAGACATTTTCTTTGATGCTTATTTTCAAATATTCTTGCAAGATAAAAAATATAATGTCTCTGCAGAAGATAAAATTGTATATTCAAGAGTGGAACATCTTTCAAAATCGTATCAAGATTTTATTACCAATTACTGTGCTGGTGATAAAAAAATTGTGCTTGAGCATATGGCTGAGTATGCAAATTGTTTTGCAGAAACGTTCCATCCCGAATATTGTGATATGAGTCTTACTTCCGTACCTGGAATACAGAGAATTAACATTATAATATTTGGTTTGAAAAATACTACTCTTATTCCATATATTCTTTATGTAGCAAAAAATGTAGAGAATCCAAACGAGTTAAGAAAAATATATGAGATTCTTGAAAGCTATTTAATGCGTAGAATGGTTGTACACGCCAATACAAAGAACTATAACAATTTGTTTTCTTCTTTAATTCTTAATGGTGTGTTAGATGCGGAATCCCTTAAAGAAAAGCTTCTTAAAAGTAATGATGCAACTACATATATTCCGGATAATAATGAACTGAAAGAAGGCTTTATGAGCGCTAAACTTGTAAATCTCCAGACCAGAGGTATTCTTTACATGATTGAATCCGGAATAAGATCTCCAAAAAGCTCTGTAGCCTTACTTGGTTTTAATAACTATAGCCTTGAACATATGATGCCCAAGAAATGGCGTAACAATTGGGAGCCTTGTGCAACGGAAGAATTGGCAAGAAACCGTGACTCTAAATTGCTTACATTGGGAAATCTTGCTATCATACCGCAATCTTTGAATGCCTCCATCCGAGACAATAGTTGGATAGATAAAAAAGCTGGAAAAGGAGACGAAAATCCCGGTTTGGAAAGATGTGCAAGTGGATTAGTTACTATGCATGATTCTTTGAAGAAAGAAATTTGGAATGAAGCGGAAATTGAAGCAAGAGCGAAATGGCTCTATGAACAAGCGAAATCCCTTTGGGAGACAATATAATAGAAGTAAAGCCCTACTCAAAATCCGAGTAGGGCTTTTTATACACCTCCTAATTACTTGATTTAAGAGCTCTTTGTAGAAACCATGATATCAAAAGGTGGGAATCGTAACCGGTAAGTATTTAGGTGGGAATGAATACTTAAAACAACGGGAATATAATAGAGGCCTCTTTTAATGGTTTCTACAATAGATAACAGAAAATATGAAAAGGTGCAACATGTTTTAATAAAAATTATTGGTGTAAAAATGTCCCAAAGAAAATAATTACATACAAAAAGAACATATGTTCTTGACTTTGCGATTTTTGGATATATAATGAGATTGGGGAATAATAAAATCGGAAAGGAGCGGGGTTTATGGAGAAGGAGAAAACATATCTTTGCATAGACCTCAAATCCTTTTATGCTTCGGTGGAATGCGTCGAGAGAGGATTGGACCCACTGACCACTAACCTTGTGGTTGCAGATAAATCCAGAACGGAAAAGACCATCTGCCTTGCGGTTTCGCCTTCAATGAAGAAACACGGCATACCGGGCAGAGCAAGACTTTTTGAGGTAGTGCAGAAGGTTAAGTGGGTAAACGCAGAAAGATTAAGGAAAACTCCTGGAAAGATGTTTGCAAGGAAGTCCTTTCATGCGCTTGAATTAGAAAAGAACCCTCAGCTGGAACTTGATTACATTGTTGCACCGCCGAGAATGGCACTGTATATCGAATACAGCACAAGGATATATAACATCTATCTCAAATATATCGCTCCGGAAGATATCCACGTTTACTCAATTGATGAGGTTTTTATAGACCTCACTCCATATCTGAAGCACTCCGTGCTCAATGCGCATGAGTTTGCAATGACGATGATAAGGGACGTGCTCAAAACCACGGGAATAACCGCAACTGCGGGCATAGGAACGAATATGTACCTTGCAAAGGTGGCTATGGATATAGTCGCAAAGAAAATGCCTGCGGATAAGGACGGAGTGAGGATAGCTGAACTTGACGAGATAAGCTACCGAAAACAACTCTGGGATCATAAGCCCCTTACTGATTTCTGGAGGATAGGCCACGGCTATGCTCAAAAACTTGAAGCAAACGAAATGTTTACCATGGGAGACATCGCCCGGTGCTCGGTAGGCTGGCCGGAGAACTATCATAATGAAGAACTGCTCTATAAACTCTTCGGAGTCAATGCGGAACTGCTCATAGACCATGCATGGGGTTGGGAACCCTGCACAATTGCTGAAATAAAGGCCTACAGACCCGAAAACAACAGTCTCGGTTCAGGACAAGTGCTTCACAGACCTTACAAATACGAAGAAACGGTGCTCATCATCAAAGAGATGGCAGATCTTCTTGCTCTTGATTTGGTGGAGAAAGGACTTGTCACGGATCAGATAGTGCTCACTGTTGGATATGATATTGAAAATCTTGCGAACGATAACAGCGCAAACAGCTACAAAGGTGAGATCAAAACCGACTATTACGGAAGAAAAGTACCGAAACACGCCCACGGTACGGCAAATATCGGCAGATACACTTCATCATCGAAGCTGATAACCGAATCGGTGCTCAAGCTTTTTGATGAAATTACCGACAAGAACCTTTTAGCACGCAGAGTGAACATTGTTGCCTGCCATGTTCTGCCGGAGGGTGCTCAGGAGGAATCTCCGTTCCAGCAGCTGAACTTTTTCGATGATTTTGCTGCCAAAGAAGAAAAACTGGCAAAAGAAAAAGCCGCTTTCGAAAAAGAAAAGCGGCAGCAGAAGGCTATTGCGGAGATAAAGAAGCGCTACGGCAAGAACGCCATTCTCAAGGGAATGAACTTTGAGGAAGGCGGCACTACTATAGACAGAAACGGGCAGATTGGAGGACACAGGGCGTAAAAAGAAAATCCCCGGCAAAGCCGAGGACTTTCTTTTGTGGATTTGGGGGTATTTAAAGGTTTTTGTCTGTTGAAATCAAATGCAGGACCAGCCGCTGTCAACATTGACGATGGAACCAGTAACTGCTTTTGCTTCATCGGATGCAAGATGGAGAATAACATTGGCTGCATCAATGGGCTGGCAGATTCTGGTATCGCTGTTAATGATTTTTGCGATGCGGAGGCCATCTGTATCGGGTTCGGTAATAGTTGCCTGGATTCCGGTTGCACAGCCACCGAGAGCAATAGCGTTGAAACGGACACCGTTATCACGGTAGCAGTATGCGGCATGACGAGTCATCTGAATAAGAGCTGCTTTTGCCGCTGCATAGGAGACACCACCGCAAACAGGAAGAGCAGCACCGCCAACAGAAGCGGTGGAAACAACGCTTCCGGGTTTGCCCTCTTTAAGTTTAAGAGCGGTGAAATATCTGCTTGCGTACATAGGTCCGTAAAGATCGATTTTAATAACCTTATCCCACATTGCGTCGGTTACATGATCGAGGGGCATTACCATATCATAAATTCCGGCATTGTTGATGAGGATATCACATTCTCCGAAAAGTTCGACGGCTTTGTCGATCATGCCTTCGTTGGTTTCACGAAGGGAGATATCTCCGTAATATTCAGCAAAGTTTTCGCCGAGTTCTGCTTTCATTTCTGTCATGGAACCTTCTTTAAGGTCAACGCCAACTACTTTTGCGCCTTCTTTAACAAAAAGTTCTGCTACTACTTTGCCAACGCCGGAAGCGGCACCGGTTACTACTGCTACTTTACCATCAAATCTCATAATATTAACAACCTCCATGAAAAATATTAAACAGTATGTTGAATAAACTGCAAATATATTGTATAATTTGTTGTGTAAATAAGCAATAAACAGTATTTTTGTAAAAGTAAGTTGTTAAACAAAAAACGATAAACTGTGTTAATAAGGAGTTTTTTATGGCATTGGATTACAGAAAAAGATGTACTCAGAAGCTTGTTAAAGAAACAATGATAGAACTGCTTGAAGAAAAACCTTTACATAAAATCAAAGTTAAAGAACTTTGTGAAAAAGCCGGTATCAACAGAGCAACTTTTTATCATAACTTTGAAGATATATATGACCTTTATGAAAAACTTGAAAACGATTTTTTTGAAAACTTTTCAAAAATTATATCTCCTAAGCAAATGTTTTCATCAAGTTATGAAATGGGAAAAATGTTTATAGAACAAACAAAATATTTTTTTGATAATAAAAGACTTTTTATGATTTTTTACAGAAGCGACAGATGTTCGATTCTTCTTGAAAAACTTATGGAAGAAGAAACAAAATGGATGACATCATTTGACGATTATAAAAAATGGGAAAAAGACGAAACCATTGCTTTTGATAACGAAGAAGAACTGTTTGTGATGAATCTTTTTGCAATAAACGGAGTATTTGGGCTTATTTACAATATTTTTTCTTCAGGAAAAGATGTTGACCCAAAGGAGTTTGCAGAACTTATGCAGAAATTCTTCTATAAAAAGATGCTCGTAAAATAAAAATTAATGACCGGGAGGCTTTACTATATAAAAAAGAAAGCTCCCGACAGAAGCCGGGAACTTTCCTTTAAGGGGTATTTATTTAGAACGCGGAAAAGTTTATTACTGAACAGTGTAACCGCCGTCAACGATAATGCTCTGTCCGGTGAGGTAGCTGTTTTCAATCATGAAGATGATTGCATGTGCCTGTTCATCAACATTTGCAGCTCTTCCGGTTCCTTTGGAAAGAGGCTGGAGACCGAGAATATAATTATAGATCTGTTCGCCGTAAAGGTCTTTGTTGAACATTGCGGTATCGGTAAAGCCGGGGCAAAGAACGTTTACACGGATATTCATAGGGGCGTTTTCAAGAGCAAGGGATTTGGTGATACCGATTACAGCATGTTTGCTTCCGCTGTAGCCGATGCTGTTGGGATTACTTACAACGCCGAGAATGGAAGCTACGTTTACAACTGCACAGTTTCCACCCTGTTTCTGCATCTGTGCAATTGCGTATTTGCAGCAGTTGAGAGTTCCGTGGACGTTTACGTTGAAGGATTTTTTAGCAAGTTCAAGGCTGTCCGGAGCGGTGATGGGTCTGCTGTTTCCGCCGATGCCTGCGCCGTTTACAAGAATATCGAGACGTTCATTTTTTGCGATGATATCTTCAAACATCTCTTTTACTTTTTCTTCGTCGGAAATATCGATTTTGTAAAAAGGAATTCCAAGAGCTTCGGCTTCTCTTTTGCCTGCTTCTTCGTTATAGTCGGCGATAATCGGATGACCGCCCTTTGCAAGAATTGCTTTTACGGTTGCAAGACCGATTCCGTTTGCGCCGCCGGTAACAACAGCAACTTTTCCGTTAATATCAAACATAGTGTTTTCCTCCTTGTTTTTTGGATACATTAATTATATATCAAAAAAATAACAGGAAGAAGATGCATATTTCGCACAGTGTGCCAAAAAAATGCACAGATAAAAACTATTGTGCCAATTCTCTGTGGGGAAGGGTTTCAAGATATATTTTTGCCATGAATTCCGGAGATTCCTGCATTCCGTTTTTCATCCAGAGATTTATAAGAGAAGCCATAGTTACAGCAAATTTGTATGAGAGATAGTATTTTTCTTTTTCGCTTTTTCCCATTTTTGTAAGCGATTCTTCGGTCAGAATAGAGAGTCTTTTTACGATGTTTTCATAGAGGGAGTTTGCACCTTCCTCTTTTATAGCGATGCAGTAAAAATCTTTTTTTAACAAAAAGCTCTGATAAACAGTCTGCACGTAATATTCGTTTACAGCGTTTACGTTAAGACTCATACGGATGGGAAGTTCGATATCCCTGAGATATATTTCTTCGATAATGGCATATCTGTCGCGGAAATGGTTATAGAAAGTCCTTCTGCCGATACCCAGTTCTTCGCAGATTTCAGTAACGGAAATATCCGGTGTTCTTTTTTCGAGCACCAGTTCGATATATTTTTCGATGATTTTTTCTTTTGAATTCATAAAAATCACGGCCTTTCCGTTATTAAGGATAACCTTTTGCGGAAGAAAAATCAAGTTGTGGTATTTTAATTTAACAACTGGGAGGCTTTACCATGTCAGTGAAAAGGTTACTGGGGATAAAAGAAAATCCCCGGCAGAGCCGGGGACTTTCTTACGCAGATTGGGGTATTTATTATTCCATTTCGTAGTCGATAACAACTTTTACCTGTCTGCCGGAAGCGGCTTCTTCCATTGCTTCAACGAATTCGGAAGGTTTGTATTTTTTGGTTACGAGAAGGCCGATAGGGGTCTTTTTGTTGGTGATGTGGTCCATGACTTCAACAATGGTTTTGGGCATATATCCGCGGGAACCATAGATTTTTGCCTGGCTTCTGATGAACATGCCGGGGTTGATTTCAAGGTTTCCGCCATAAACGGAAAGAACAACGTATCTGCTGCCTTCGCGCGCAAAGTTAAAGGTCTGGGAAAGAAGAGCGGGTGCGCCTGCTGCATCAACGTACATATCAACGTCGGGCTGGGGATGATATCCCGGGAAAGAACCGAAAACGTTGATAAGCTGTTCATGAAGATCGCCGTCTTTTCCGTTGATTGCGATTGCGCCGAGCTGTTTTGCCATTTCAAGGCGGGTTTCGTTGATATCAACAACAGCAACGTTTTTAAGACCTCTTGCGATGAGTCCTGCTGCTGCGGAAAGACCGATGGTGCCTGCGCCGAGAACAACAACTTTTTCGTCAAGGCCGGGTTCTTCCATGATAACGCCGTTGGTACCTACTGCGAGAGGTTCTGCAAGAACTGCTTCATCAAGGTTTACGTCTTTGTTCCAGATATAAATGTTATGGTTTACTTTTGCGTCTTCAACGTTTACATATTCGGAGAAACCGCCGCACATATCTGCAACATAAATGCCTTTTTTCTTTGCGCAGGTGGGTTCAACGAAAACAATGTCTTCGAGTTCGATACCTTCGACTTCTTCGCCTTTTTCAACGATTTTACCGACCATTTCGTGACCGAATTCAGCGTTGTCTGCAACGCCGTAATACATACCGCCGTGGAGATATGCGCCGGTGTCGGAACCGCAGATACCTGCTCTGAGAACTTTTACGAGAACGTCTTTCGGTCCGATCTGGGGAATAGGTCTTTCTTCAATTGCAACTTGTTTGATACCTTTGTAGATACCGCATTTCATCATGCCTTCCATAAAATTGCCTCCTTGAGTTAAATCCGTTAATATTTTTACGGTTTAACACAAGTATAACATTGAAGCATCAAGAATATAACGGACATTAACGAGAGTATGTGTCATTAAAAGACACATTTCATGGATTATGTAGCATACTCCTGTCAGGAAGGCCTGTTAAATAAATTCGAGCCATAAATTCTGGGGATTCCTTCATTCCGCCGCGGATCCATTTCCGGAGAAGAAAGGCTTGTGTCGTTGCAAATTTGTATGAAAGATACTCAAGTTCCGCGCCGTTCCAGCCTATCTGCGGAAGTTCTTCGTAGTTGAGCACCATAAGTTTTGAGATGATATTTTCAAAAAGGGAGTTGTTTCCTTCTTCGCGAATGGCAATGATATAAAAATCCTTTTTTGTAAGAAAACTTTGATAAATCATCTGAACATAATAATCGTTACCTGCGTTTATCCGAAGGCACATACGAAGAGGAACTTCGATATCGTTTACAAAAATATCCTCGATTATGGCGTAACGGTCGCGGAAATGGCGATAAAATGTTTTTCTGCAGATTCCAGTTTCTTCGCAGATTTCCGTAACGGAAATCTCGGGAGATTTCTTTCTGAGCACCAGTTCAATATATTTTTCAATGATTTTTTCTTTTGAATTCATAAAAATCACGGCCTTTCCGCTATTAAGAATAATCTTTTGCGGAAGAAAAATCAAGTTAAGATACTTTAATTTAATAACCGGGAGGCTTTACCATGTTAGTGAAAAGGTTCCTGGGGATAATTTTTGGGGATAGTAAAGAATACAGAGAGGAGAAGAAAAAGTACGAGGGTCTGCCAAAGGGTTGCTGGCACTGTGAACTATTGGGGATCTGCCGCAGACCAAAAGAACAGGGATGGAAATGTTACTATGGGTGCATGATCCTCAACGCAAAGAGAAAACGGGGTGATTCTGCATGAATGACCGAATGGAATGTCACAGATACGACGACGTAATCAACAGACAACACCCTACATCGAAGAAACATCCGAGAATGTCAAGAATGAACCGCGCGGCGCAGTTCGCTCCGTTTGCGGCGCTGACCGGTTACGAAGAATCCATTGAGGAAACCGCAAGGCTCACCGACCGCAGAATCGAACTGAGCGAGTATGAGATGGAAGAACTCAACGCAAAACTCAACTTCATTCAGGAGCACATAAAGGAGCGTCCGGAAGTTACCATAACCTACTTTCAGCCGGATGAGAGGAAAGAGGGCGGGGAGTATGTTACTGTGACCGGAAGAGTGAGGAGGATTGATGAGGTGAATGGAGTAGTGGTGTTTGAAGGTGAAACTATACTTGATATTAATACGATTACAGATATAAAAAAAGAAGGTTCTGTTTGAAAAGCAGAACCTTCTTTTCATTAGTTTATGATTTCATCTTTGGGTGGAATGCTGAAACTGAATTCTACAAGGCTATCGTAATTTATTATCTCGAAACAACCGCGAGAGATAATATCATTTCCGATAACGATATCGACTTTCTTTTCTGATAAATCAGCTTTCATAAAAGAAACATCAATAAAAGTAATTTCATCTGATAAAGAAACGCTTACAGAAAAGAATTCTTTTTCAATAATAATATCCTTTGAAACGAACTTTTCTTTGCTTTTTTGGAGAGGATTTATCAAATCTATTGTTTCAGCAGAAATCAAACTTTGAGGAGAAGATGGATCCCAAAGCGCTTTTACAGTAGTCATGCTACTTTTTCCGCCAACAGCTATGTATGATTCCAGAGGTTTATTCAGTTGACTGTAATGTGTAACAATGAAACTCATCGTGCTCTCCTTTAAATATATTATATTATATTTTAAGCCATAAAGGAGTTAATGTCAAATTTTCATTATTGGTTCTATTTTTCTTCTGTAAATGTTTTTAATAAACATTTATTATCACCGAAGGTGTCTGTTGCAAAATTTGCACCAAGTTTAAATCCTGATGTGAAACCTTCTAAAACGGTTTTTCCATTTATTATGCCCCAAATGTCTGCATACTCAATAAATTCTGATTTTAATTCATTTGGAAGGTTGCATAAAAGATGTTGTTCATGTTCATGAAGCAACTGTAATTCTTCTTTGCAAAGATCGCTGCGCCTTATACTTTTTTCTTGTGGTTTTATGTTGTCATAAAAGAGTTCTTCTATAAAATTTTTCATAAAAACACCTCCCTGTGCTAAAGTTTAGCACAGGGAGATATAATTTGCGAATGTACGATTTATAAATAAAACCTACGGCAATAACCGTAGGTTTTATAATTAGGATAAAGAATTTAAGTATTCTTCAACATTAAGATATTGAATGCCGTCTGCCCTTGTTGTTTTACCGCGGTAAAGAACATATTTACCTCCAATTGTTCCGAATCTGTGTTCAATAAGAGCACATTTCTCATCATCACGAAGGAAACGAGTTTGTTGTTCTACGATTTTATCGCTGTGTTTTATTTCAAATATTTTGCTTGTCAAAGTAGCTTTATCGCAGACCACCATATCATATTCGCCACCGAGATCGAACTTGAATTTGAAGGTTTCTGTATCACGTGAAGAGGATTTTTGTGTTTCAAGAAGTACAATATCTTCAAGCATTCGTCCTTTGACATCATCAAGAATTTTATTGATAATGTATTCTTTATCTACTATTGATATGGATTTGAAGTACTCATCCTGTATCAAGGAATAAACAAGAGCTTTTGCTATTGAATAGCGCATTCCGGGTTGACAAAAAACAACATGTTCTTTGCAAGTGCCATCTTCATATTTATCTGTGCAGGATACAATCAAATCGAGCATATGCAGATATTTTTTAACTTTATTTACATGTTCTTGAGTAACATTGATTTTGGTTTCGCTTTTTTCTTTAACTTCTATAATAGCTTTCAAACGATCAATAATGGATTCTTTATCAACTTCGTAAAGAGCATTTGCACGTTCAGAAGACTTTTCATGTAAAAGCAAATCTTTAGCAGAACCAAAATCATGTGAATTGAATTTTTCCTCAACTACACGAAGCAGAAAGTCGTGGTTCAAATTTTCAACTATACGGTTAATTACGTTTGTGAGTTCGCCTTGATCGTAAAGTTCACGCAGCTGATTAAAGTATTCTCCAAAGTGATCATTTTTGAGAGTATGCTGAATGTTTCTGCTGATAGCAGTATCAATGTATTTTCTTGTGCTTTCATTATCTCTAAAAGATACTTCATCAAACAGAGCATCGGGATCATCAAAGCTCATGTTTTCCATTTTGAGAGTACCGCCATATTCGATATATTTATCTATCGAATTGATGCCGAGAAGGCGGGAATATTCTCTGAAAGGGATAAACGAAGTGTGGATAGTTACATTTCTGTCATAGAGTTCATCTCTGTTTGCCATTGCGAATCCGAGCGAATCTGTTCCGGATACCACAATTTTCATTCCCATCATACCGAATATATCTGAGAGAACAGCTGCATTATTAATGAAATCTGCAAGTAATGTTATTTCATCAATAAAAACATATTTATATCCAAGCTTGAAAAGTTTATCCAGATCTTTTCTGAGAAGAAGCATATTGTCGGTAGTTTGTGCTTTGATATAAGCGGTTTGTTCTACCGGAAGTTCACCGATCATTTGGAATAAAAGAGTGGTTTTACCGGTTCTGCGTAATCCGTATAGAATACATATTTTACCATCATAAGATTCTTTAATAAATCTTTCCAACGTGCGGAAACAATCTCTTCTATCAAATCTGGCTACACTTTTTGCAAATGCCTGAAGACCAACACCGGTTACAACGTTTGTATTAAATGAGTAATCATTTTCACTATTATCATTGGAGCCTATATTTATTCCATATGATTCTATTTTTTGATAAATAGCGTTATATTTAGCAGTGATAACTTTTTCGGGATCATTTTCATAGTTTTGATAATTTCTTGTGGTCATTCCAAGATACTTTGCACATTCAGCTTGATTAAGACCTTTGGATTTTCTTAAATCTTTTAATGTCATAGCCATCGCCTCCCTAATGTTATTATATCACAGGGAACGAAAAAAACAACTGTATTTCGTAAATATTTCGTGTTTGTTTCGTCTTTTGTTCGTATATTATAGGCGATTTACAAATAACATATCTGGCATCTTCTTTATCAATTATGATGTAGCCGGTTGCTTTTGTGCTAATATCTCGTCCAGTGTAACAGGTTCATAGTTCCAATACATACAACCTACGTTATATATTTCGTTTTTGCACCCAATTTTATTGAGATAATTTGCAAATTCGACTTCATAAATAGCCTCTTTTGAACAATGAGAGTGTGCATGTAAATGAATTGCTTTATTCCGATGTCCGTTATACATAGGAATAAAATAATGAGAGAGAATACAACGTCTTACAGTTCCATCTTCCAATGTAACGCAAATATCGTCATAGTCTTTTACATCTGCAAGAGCTTCTTTAACCTTTGAATTAATAAGAAATCCATCATGATTTCCCTTAATAAGGATTATTCGACCGTTAAGGCTTTTTATTATTTTATGCGCATCATTGTTTCTAGTTTTCCAAATCATATCACCAAGCACATAAACCAAATCATCCTTGCCAACTTTTGCATTCCATCTTTTGATTAGTTCCGCATCCATATCTTCAACAGATTTGAATGGCCTATCATCAAAAGCTATAACATTTTCATGTCCGAAATGCAAATCTCCTGTAAAAAATACTTTTCCCATATTATCCATTCCTTCCTAAAAACTCATCTTCAATTACAAGAATATTAACCCTACCGGAATAAGTAGTACAACCATCAATAGCGATAATACCTTTGTCGTAATATGGAGAAAAATCTGCACCTTCTCCAAACTCGTAATAATCATTGCCTTTCAAATCACCGGCAGGTCGATGGTATCTTGCTTTACCCCAAGTGGTGTGAAAGTGACCACATACAATAGTTTTATTTTCTTCGATAATTCCTTCATGTGCAAGCTGCATACCGTTATGCCATCTCGCTTCAGCCCAACCTTTTTCGTCTGCATTTCTCCATTCGGGATTATATTTATAAGTTCTGTATCTTGCCCAATGTGGATAATCTTCAAAATAACTTACAGCAATCCAGCCATGAACAAAAATGAATTTTTCTGTTTCAAAATAGTTAAACATTTTGTTGAATAGAGGAGAAACCCTATCATAAGCTGAATCAAATTCACACAAATCATTTGAAAGCTGCCAAATAGTTTTGTCAGTACCATTGTGTATATCATGGCGTTCCGAAAAACCTCTGTTTAGTGCATCCATTAGCATGTCCTCATGATTGCCTTTAATCAGAATAGTTCGTTCCGAATTTAAGAGAAAATCTAGCATTTCAGAATTACCATCACCACGGTCAAAGTTATCTCCGCAAGAAATAAGCCAGTGTTCCGGATTGTTTTTATCATAACCAGCTTCATCAAGAGCTTTTGTAAATTCATCATAAAACCCATGAACATCGCTAAATACAAAAAACTTTGGCATAAAAAATACACCTCCTTATGCCGAGATTAGCATAAGGAGGTGTAAATGGCAAATGTGCGAATTTTAATATTCCTGAACTCCATACCCAAATATCTCATAATGTCCAATACTGTAGTTTCTTCTCCTGCAGGTATCATCAGAGTTGCCTTCAATAGTATAAACCATTCCGTTTTCGACCTTCTCGACGATGCCAACATGGTTAGGCCTGCCGTCCTGGCCAGTTATATCTTCATCCCAATCGAAGAAAATTATCATTCCGGGAACAGGTTCTGCAGAACTATCCACCCATTGTCCACGTGACTGGAACCAGTTTACACCAATAGCACAGCTTGCAAACTTCGGTATGATTCCGTTTTCGATGTATCCGCATTCGTTTGCACACCAACTGACAAAACAGGCACACCAGTCAACTCGTTCGCTGAATCCATACCAGGACCAGTAAGGATCCCCGCCTACGTTGCCGATTTGGGATTGAGCAACGGCAACTATCATATCATCGCTTTGTCCAGCAATTCCATATAAAACCATAGCCCACAGCTCGTCGTTCTCTTCTGAAAGTAAAGCGCCGAGCAGTTCTTTTTGTTTGTGGTCAAAGTTATACTCTTCTGCCATTTCATCTGCGGTTTTGTGGCTTACAGTGATAAAAAGATAAGTCCTTGTTTCTGTGGTTTTGGTTTCAACAATATTTCCATTACCATCGTCGGATTCAACTATAACTGTTTCGGTTATCTCTTCTGTGCGGAATGAAATCTCATTCATTTCCCAGAATATCTTACGGAGGATCTCTTTCTTTTCATCTGTTATAGTTGCCACTTCTTGACCGTTTATTGGATCTGTTGTAGTTTTAACCGCATACACGGCAAGAACTTCTTTCCATACAGCACGGGAACCGGACATTTCAAGAACATCATAAGGGTTCTCAAACTTAATTTTCTCTATTTCCGCAAGATACTCGTCATTGATTTCTTGGATAACATCCTGCATAGTTTCTCCTCCTGTATCTTCGTTTGAAAAGAAAATGCCGAATGAAGAACCAACCAAAAGTCCTATAAGCATAATAATTACAATAATCATAACAGCAACCCAGCCTCCGGCGGCAATAGCCGCAACAAGTGCTTTTGTGGCTGCAATTATCCCTTTCACCATAGATTTGCCTGCGACAAAAACAGCCTTTCCTGTGGTATAAATTGCATTGACTGTTTTCTTCGTTCCTTGAACAATAGTCTGCGGTGCTTTAACTACTGTATGGGACGCTGTGGTCGCCGTTTTTGCCGTTTTGACGGTTGCTTTTGAAGTTCGCTCCGCGGTTTTAATCGTTGTTTTACCGCCTTTCACGGATGTTTTGCTGGCACTTGCAAGGCTTGATTTCGTCTTGATTCCGTTCTTTGTAATATTTGCAGAAGACTCTGCAGATTCTCTTGTTTTAATGGTATTTCCAACAGATTCCGCTGTACGTTGTTCGTAAACTTTTTCGGTTCGTTTTTTCGCTTGCTTGACAGCATATTCTCTTGCTTGTTCCTGTGGATTGGATTTAGGAGAATTATAATGTCTTTTATGAGAAGGACCGCCGGTATATTGGCGGTCTTCTTTTGATTCAGAGCTATAAGAAGCAGAATGAGCACGGGGATTATCCCCGTGCTCAAAATGTTCTTTTGCTTTTATAATGTTTCCTTTTGTGGTTTCAAAGCCTTTTCTTCCGTGCTCATCGAATTTATAAACAGCTTCATATCCAACAGCTTCGGAAGTTTCTGTAACCTTATCGGAAGCATATTCTTCAGGAGAATTTTCTTCTGCGTAATAGCTGTGCTCGGCGCTTTGCTTTGTTCGGATATATGAATCTTTCATTCTATCCGAAAGATTTGCTGATTTATCGAGAACCTTTATTGAATTATCAACAACGGATTCTTTTGTTTTTATATTGTTCATAAATACCTCATAAAAAATGCTTGCATTAAGAATCTCGCCAACCAACGGGATTCTCTTATTTTACCTTATAATAAAATGGTCTATCATATGACATGTAAATATATTTTGCAAGTGTTTTATAATCAAGAGCATAATTGTTTTTTATCCAAGTTTCAATAATGCCAAATGTAGCGTGTGCATAAAATGAATAAATATATTCGTTATTCCATATTTCGTGTTCGTCGGTTTCAATAATCAATTCATTAAGGATTTTTTCGATGCACATTAAGAATTGTTCTTTTAATTGTGGAATAGAGTCATTTAATGCAAGAAGGTCAAAATAGTCCCTGTTCTCATAAATAGTGGCATATATTTGTGAAGTTGTTTTTTCATAATCTTTATATTCTTTTTCAAAACTGTTGTAGAAAGTTTTAACTATGAAATCTATAATTTCATCCGAAAGTTCATCAAGGTTATTATAATAGCGATAGAAAGAAGTTCGGTTGTAATCTGCGTATGCCACAAGTTTTCTTACGGTGATTTTTGAATATCCGACTTCTTTTATCATTTTTATAAAAGCATTTTGAAAATGTGCTCGTGTTCTTTTTTCTGCGTAAGTCATTAGAATGCACCTCCGATTGAAACATCAGTGAACACTTTTTGAAAAAGTGTTGCGAAATGCAACGCTTCGCAAACTGTTGATGGTTTAACAGTTTTGCTGAATTTTGTATAATATTATCACAACAAAAAACAAATTTCAACAAGCTTGGAGGATTTATTTTATGGGCAGACTTGACGGAAAAGTAGCAGTTATCACCGGTGCATCTTCCGGTTTCGGCCTTGCAATGGCAAAACTTTTTGCAAAAGAAGGTGCAAAAGTAGTTGGCGCAGACATCAACCCCCAAATGCCTGAAATCGCCGCAGAAATTGCCGGCGACGTAGTGGGTATTGTTGCTGATGTTTCCAAACAGGAAGATGTTGACGCAATGTATGCTCTTTGCGTTGAAAAGTTTGGAAAGCTTGATATTCTTTGTAACAATGCAGGAATCAGTGGTCCGCGTGCAAGGATGCATGAATATCCTCTTGAGGCATGGGATAAGATTTTTAACGTTAACGTACGCGGATATCTCATGGTAATGCAAGGTGGACTTAAACTTATGCTTGAAAATGGGAAAGGGTCTATCGTAAATACGGCCTCAGTCGGTAGTTTCAAAGCTACTCCTGGTTCTCCTGCGTATATCGCATCTAAGGGTGCAAATGCTATGATGACAAAACAAGCTGCAGCAGAGTATGTTAAAGATAATATTCGTGTAAATGCTGTGTGTCCCGGAATATTCAATACTGGTATTATTGACGGAATGAGCGAGGAACTGCGAAAATTCCTTGATTCACAGATTCCGATGGGAAGAATCGGAGAGCCAGAAGAAATGGCAAACTTTGCTCTTTTCCTTGCATCCGATGAAGCTTCTTACATTACCGGTCAGTGCTATCTTATTGATGGTGGCAGAGACGCAATGTAAAATCCACAACTATAATAAATACCCCCATGGACAAAAAGCAAAAGCACCCTTCGGTTTATTGAAGGGTGCTTTTGTTAATTATATCATCTCATCGGCATATTATCCACAAGCTTCGCCACAACTACAATTCTGCCATCAGTTTGGCTATATTCGCAGGTGGAGAGAGTGAGAAGTCTGTCGCCATATTCTGCATCAACACCGGTATCATAAAGCTGCAAGGATTTGCAGGTTTCGATATATTCGTTGAAATCCACTTCATTTTCCGCATTTACAAACTGAAAGTATTTAAATCCTGCATCGTTATACGCAACTGTTTTGAATACTGCAACGATCTCATATCTTCCGTAATCAAGAAGAGTATCGAACTGAATATATTTGTGCTCTTTATAGAATTCCTCGTCTTCATATTTGCAGAGATCTGCGAACATAGAACCGTTGTTCATGTTGTGTCCGTAAACAACGATGTTATCACAGTTGTCGATAAGGCAGTTCTCCTGGATGTACGGAACACCGTAGTCGCTGTAGGTTTTATCGAAAGCATGTTTAAGATAGAAGTTCGGATCATCTGCGGTCTGCATTACGGGATAATCGATTTTAGTTCCGTCGATTTTAACCCATGCGATAAAGTCATCGTTCTGCTCATAGATGGGAAGATATTTTTCATAGGAAGTCGGTCCGTTGTATTTGTTCTCGACATTTCCTTCGAGGTCAATCGTTACATCTTCTTCGTTTTCAACACCACTGGATACAAGAGAAGAAAGATTTTCATAGGTCTGTTCCGCTTTGTTTTCGTCTGCCATCTGACTGAAGAAGACAATTCCGGAAGAAATTGTAATAACGGAAAGGATAACCGCAATAAGCATCATAACAGTAGATTTTTTCATAATATTTTCCTCCTAAAATTTTAGTTTAGCAGGCGTCTTCATATTGTCCGAAGGCACCTTCATTAGGTTTGGTGGTTATAAGTTTGTAAATTTTGGTATTGCTAGGAAATTTGTTAATAAACGGAACAATTGCGCCTCCATAGCGGAGAAGGCCGCAGCCGGCTTTTGCGTTTGTAACGTAGCCCATCTGTTCCCGTGATATTCCAAGAAGTGCAGCAAGAGGGTCACGGTCAAGCGTAGATTGATTCATCATAACAATACATTCGGAGTTGGAAACCATTATTCTTGCAAGATTATCGTTAAGCAGGTATTCAATATCCTGAGTAATTGCACATGGCGATGCATTTCGTTTTCTGAATTGTCTCCATGCAGAACTAAAGAAGGCAGCACTATGTTCACTATTAAACACAACATGAAATTCGTCTATAAAAATATGAGTGCGTTTGCCCTCTTTCCAGTTCTCCGTTACGCGATTGAGAATAGTATCAGTAATAACGAGAAGACCAACTGGTTTAAGCTGCTCGCCTAATTTATGAATATCATAGGAAGTAATTCTATTGCTTGTATCCACATTGGTTTCATGTGCAAAAATATCAAGAGAACCGGAAGTGAAAAGCTCCATGGAAAGAGCAATTTTTCTTGCTTCCTCCTCCGGCTGTTCCAAAAGTACATCACGAAGTAACTTCAAAGTAGGCGTTTCTCCGGTAAACTCACATTCACGATAAAGTTGTGTAACACATCGGTCTATGATTGATTGGTTATGGGCTCCTGCACCGTTTTTATCGATTTGTTCAAAAAGTGACATAATGAATTCGGATTTTTTTGCAAGAGGTTTTTCATCTTTGTCTGCGTATCCGTGAGCCATATCCATTGCATTGATATGGTCTTTTCCTCCTGCTTTGATCTCATGTACTGAACCATGAAATGCCTTTACGAGAGGTGTATATTCACCTTCAGGATCACAGATTATGATTTCATCGTCAGGGCAAAACAAAGAATAAAATGTAATTAGAAGTTTTGCAAAAAAAGATTTGCCAGAGCCGGAGATACCGAGAATAATCATTGACTGGTTCATTAGTTTTGAAAGATTACAAAGAATTAGGTTGTGTGATATTGCGTTTTCTCCGAAATATATACCTCCGTCTTCCTGTATCTCCTGAACGTTAAAAGGCATAAGAACAGCGGCACTTTCTGTGGTGAGAGTGCGTACCATATCGATTTTACGAATACCGATTGGAAGAACGGTTTTCAAAGCATCCATCTGCTGAAAACGCATAATCGC
This sequence comes from Oscillospiraceae bacterium, assembly GCA_017399625.1. Classification (GTDB taxonomy): domain Bacteria; phylum Bacillota; class Clostridia; order Oscillospirales; family Ruminococcaceae; genus UMGS1668. Next base: position 2,119 of record JAFQBT010000024.1, on the reverse strand, counting down.
AAGCTGACACATATTTTTACCCGCAATGGAACGTAATGTTTTTGTATCTGAATCAAGTTGTTCCTTTGAATTTGCAACGTGAACAAGGGTTAAAACCGCAAACATCATCTTTTGATCACGACTGGATAAATCATTAAGCAATTCTTTTAATTCATTTCTCTGAAGTTCAAGGTCGTAAGGAATTGTTGCAGAAAAGTTGTTGTTTGCATTTTGCCTTCTTTGCCAATCAGCTATATTCTTTTCTACACCTAAAAGACGGGCTTCGGTTTCTTTTATAGCTTCCTCGGTAGGAATTGGAATAATATCGAGTGAAAGCATAAGATTTCTGTTAAAATCCGTAAGTTCCTTGATCATTTCATCTTTGATAAATGTAGCATAATCTTTAAGAAACAGAACCCTCGCATATTTATCTCCAAACTTGAAATAATCACTTTTCTTTTCTATATAGTCAGGGCAAATATAGTTCCGAAAATCATGCCCGTGACGAATCAACTGTTTAGGATCGAAACTGAAATAGCTTTCTTCACCCGGACGATAAAAATCATGGAGAATATTAAGCTTTTCTGTTGCATCGAGGGGAATACATTCCGAACCTAGTTCTGAAAGCTGTGTTCCAAGGTTTGTTTCTACTCGCATAAAATAGTTTCTTGCATCTTCAATGTTTCTATGATATGAAGAAATCGTTACGTATTTTTCCTGAACAATTCCGTTTGCCCCGGAAGCTTTATCAAGAATAAATTTGTTGTATTCATCACGGTATTCATCAAGACCATCATCTTCCAATGGCTTGACAATATTTTCTTCAAATTTATTCGTATCAATTCTTCGGTTGTTGATTGTGATTTTTGCGGTATCACCGTCATCAAGACTATTAAGAAGATTAGCATAGCTAAGAAACATCTTCTTTTTATCCTCATTTGAAGCAGCAAAATAATTTATATCTTTGAACTGATAGGTTTTTGCAAACTTATCATCTACCATAAAAATACCGTCCGACCAGATTTGTTTAATCGGAATTACATCCTGCACTTTTCTGGGGACGGTATATTTTCCTCTATCTTTTTTGAACAGGGCATCTAATGTTTTTAGCATCGGAGATTTGACCTCCTTTTCTTTTTATTTGTTTTCTCTTTTATAGCTTCAAAATAATAATTGTTCGGCCTAAAAAGAAGAATATGGGGTTCAAGAATTTCTGTTCTAATAAAATTCAGAAGAAACTTTTCTGCTGTCATGCCGTGATATGAAAAGAACCCCATTACCGCAAAAGGAACAGCTCCAAGAATGCACATCCACGAAACCATTTCCGTTCCTACAATTGGTTTTAACAGAAAATACAGCAAAATGGTAACTGCAATTGCTATAACAGAAAAAACGAATTGTCGAAGTGTTAAGCCGAGAAAGATACTTTCATGATAATCTCGTATTTCTTTAATAGTTTTAATTTCCATAAAAACCTCCTTTAAAGTCCCATCATTTCTCTTACAACCCTGTCCGCCATCTTTATTGCACCCACAAGAACCAGCATGTTGAAAACAAGTTCTCCAACATAGCTCCAAACCATAGTCACAGCTGTCGCTCCGGATTGAACCACCGGAGGAGTTGCCGCAAAGAGGGAGAAGATTATGCAGCCAAGTACGATAATCGCACCTTCAAGGCAGACAGCAGCGTAAGATTTGATGAAAGCTATTCCTACACTTTGTGTTGGCTCTCCTGCAAAAGTTGAAAGCGGAACTGGAGCAATAGCTGTGTAAAGATACAGCTTAAAAAATCTTCCGTAAACTGTGAGTATCATAACGAAAGAGAGTACAGTTATGAAAAGACTTCCGATAAGCGTTACAGCCCAGAGGGGAATACTTTCAAAGAAAGTACACTCTTCAATAGCCGTTATGATTTCTCCCGGAAGGACAGTTTGCTGTATTGCGCCAAGTCCTGCAGAGTTCATAATGGTTGAAACAACGCCCTGAACGATACTGAAAAGCGCAAGCATTAAATCAAGACCATATGTTACAACGCCCTTTGCAAGTGCAAAGCGAATAAAGATTTTGAGTGCGGTTTCGGGACGTTTTACTTCCGCAAAAGAACCGCAGGTTTTCATAACACCGACAACAAAGAACAGAAC
>JAFQBT010000023.1 GCA_017399625.1 Oscillospiraceae bacterium | reverse complement strand
TTGCAATAGGCGAATGTTACTGGTTTACCAGTAGCAGGGCAAGCGATGCAATGGTAATATTCAGTGCCCCTTCGAGGGGTCAGCAAGTACTGACCCTTCTAGGGTCTGAGCAAACCACTAGTTTACTAGTGGTTATGATTGGGGCGGCGGGATTTCCGACTCGCTTCGCTCCCTGGATTGCTTCCGTCAGCCAAAATTTCTTCCCCTTCGGGTGGAAATTTTGGGACGTCAGGTACGGACCCAGTGTGTCCTCATCCTCGTCAAAATAAAAATACAGTTCCCAAAAAAGGGAACTGTATTTTTGGTTGGGGCGGCGGGATTCGGACCCACGGGATGCAGGAGTCAAAGTCCTGTGCCTTACCGCTTGGCGACGCCCCAATATTAAATTATAGTAAAAACGCCCACAGCTTTTAAAACTATGGGCGTGTGTAGACTATATGGGGTGGAGGGTGGGATTCGAACCCACGGTCTTCAGAGCCACAATCTGACGCGTTAGGCCAGCTACGCTACATCCACCATAAATTGCGGCAGCCCAACTGAGTTGAGCTGCCTTGGCGCGCCGTGAGGGACTCGAACCCCCGGCCCTCTGCTTAGAAGGCAGATGCTCTATCCAGCTGAGCTAACGGCGCAAGTTGGAGCGGATGAGGGGAATCGAACCCCCCTATCCAGCTTGGAAGGCTGGCATTCTACCAATGAATTACATCCGCATAACGCACGAATAATTATATCAAAGGAAATCTGATTTGTCAATAATAAAAAACACTTAATTTTGGAAATTTTTAAAAAAGATTTAAAATAATATTGTCTTGAACCGGAAAATGTAATATAATCATTCTATATAATAGAAGAATTATGCCCTTTATTCACATTGAGTTAACCAAAAAAGAAGAAAAAAGGAGTATAATTCAAAAAAACTTATTTTTGTCTGAAAGGAGCTTTGCGGTGAAAAACAAAAAAATTCTCGCTTTGCTTTTTGCGTTTTTGATGGTTCTTTTCTGCGGATGTTCCGGAGAAGAGGAGGAAGAACAGGAAATCAACCCCCAGGAATTCAGCTATGATATGCTCGATCTTTCCTTTGTTGCGGATGAAATTTATAAAAAGCTTGAAATAAGCCCCCTCACCCTTGAAAGCGTTTCGAAAATCACCGATAAAACCGTTCTCGAGGAACAGTTCTATCTCGACCTTAAAAATGTCGTTTCCTATGACGTCCGGAGCGCGCTTGGAAATTACGGCGCAGCCGACGTTGCAATAATCCGCGTCAAAGAGGGAAAAGCCGGCGAAGTTATTGCCTCCCTTGAAAACCGCAAGGACGACCGCATAAACGAATTCCGGAATTACGACGTTTACGATTCTTACGAAATCGCGCTTGAAGCGGAAATCTATGAAGCAGGTGAACTTGTTGTGATGCTCATGCTTTCCGAAGACGACAAAGCCGCCGCAAAGGAAACGGTGGATTATTATCTCCCTTAAACCGAAAGGATCGCTATGAACAGAATTATCAGCTTCTGGGAAAATCTTACGAACAAAAAAAGGGGAATCCTTTTTGTTGCCGCCGGGATGCTCTGCCTCATCGGCTGCCTTGTTCTCCTTATTTTTACCGAAAGCATTTTTTCAACGGTTTTGCTGTATTTTTCCCTTGGCCTGAATATAATAGGCCTGTATATCCTTATGTGGATTAAGGACGGGAGGGACAAAAAATGACGAAAAGCGAAGTTCTTCGCAGAACCTGGGTGGATATCTCCCTTGATGCGATAGATTATAACTTCAGAAAAATAAAAGCCCATGTTGGAAATTCCATGGTGATGGCTGTTGTAAAAGCGGACGCTTACGGCCACGGCGACAGAATGACCGCGCCTTTTCTTGAAGACGCCGGCGCAGACTGGTTCGGAGTTTCGAACCTTGGCGAAGCCCTTGGAATCCGCGAAAGCGGCGTTACAAAGCCAATCCTTATTTTCGGGAACACCCCGGCGGAATGCGTTTCCGACCTTGCAAAATGGAACATTACCCAGACCGCATATTCCCTTCATTACGCAAAGGAGCTTTCCGAAGAGGCGGAAAAGCTTGGTGTCACCGTTGATATTCATCTCAAATTCGACACCGGCATGGGAAGAATCGGATTTGTCTGTTCCGAGGAGAATTTTGATATTGCCGTTTCCGAAGCGGAGGAAGCCGCAAAGCTTCCGAACATAAAAGTTACCGGCGCTTTCACCCATTTTGCTTCTGCGGATGAACCGGACCCGGACGGCGTTGCCTATACAAAACTCCAGTTCGACCGCTTCTGCAGGGTCTGCGATGCGCTTAAGGCAAGAGGCACCGATGTCGGCATCCGCCATTGCTGCAACAGCGCCGCGGTGCTCTGCTATCCGGAGATGCATCTTGATATGGTGCGCCCGGGAATAATCCTTTACGGACTTTATCCCGCTTCCCACGAGGAAGTCACCTGCAGAGTAAAGCTCCGCCCTGCAATGGAACTGCGCACCGTTGTGAGCATGACCAAGGATTACGAAAAAGGCTCCTGCATAAGCTACGGAAGGCGCTTCACCGCTCCGGAGGATATGCGCGTTGCTTCCACCGCAATAGGCTATGCGGACGGTTATCACCGCCTTCTTACCAACAAAGGCAGGATGATAGTCCGGGGAAAATATGCTCCCGTTGTGGGAAGCGTATGCATGGACCAGACCATGCTCGACGTTTCCGCGATTCCGGAAGCTGAGGAAGGGGACATCGTAACCGTTTTCGGAAGGGATGGGGATGCATCTGTTTCTGTTGATGAAGTCGCTGCCCTTGCCGGAACCATCAATTATGAGATTATCTGTGCGGTTTCCCGCCGTGTTCCGAGATGCTATTACCTCCACGGCGAAAATATACACAATTTTGACTATGCAAGGTGGAGAGAAAAATGAGTTTTGAAATAACCCGCCTTACGGAGGAAAGTTCCGCCGCGGTTGCGGAAATCGAAAAACTCTGTTTTTCAAAACCCTGGAGCGAAGCAACGGTTGCCTCGGAAATAAAAAGCGGCTTTTCCGATTTTTTCGGCGCTTTTTCCGAAGGCGAACTTGCGGGATATATCGGCGGAAGAACCATCGCCGGAGAAACGGAGATTTTCAACGTTGCGGTTTCACCGAAATTCCGCCGGAAGGGAATTGCAAAAGCGCTTATTGAAAAATTCATCGAAGCCGCAAGGAAAAAGGATACCCAGGTGATTTTTCTCGAGGTGCGCACAAGCAATCTTCCTGCAATAACCCTTTATGAAAAATGCGGTTTTGTTTTCTGCGGAATCCGGAAGGATTATTACACAGACCCGAAGGAAAACGCCCTTTTGATGCGCCTTGCCTTCGACGGCACCCAGGAATATGAGGAATGGGACGACGAAGACGAATAAACAAATCAAAAATCCCGTGCTCAAAATGAGCACGGGATTTTTTTGCTTTGCAATATTATTTTGTAAGTTCCCGGAGGCAATGCTCACAGATGTTTTTGCCCTTGAATTCGGTAACGCCGTCGGCGCTTCCGCAGAAGATGCAGGCGGGTTCGTATTTTTTGAGCATAATCGAGTTATCGTCAACGTATATTTCAAGGGCGTCTTTTTCCTCGATGTTGAGGGTGCGGCGAAGTTCGATCGGGAGAACGATTCTTCCGAGTTCGTCAACTTTTCTTACAATACCGGTGGATTTCATAAAATTCCCTCCCAGTTTTTTACATTTTGCAATTTCAATATACAGTATTTTCCATTTTTTGTCAAGGCGATTTCCGCACCGGCAGAAAACTTAACAAATTATTAAAAATCCGGAAAGGAGGCGGAAAAAACGGGAAAATTCTTCTTTTTTTCGGCGGTGATATCAATAATCTTCGGCTTTTTCGGCGGAAAAATCCAGGAAGTTTCCGCCGCCGCAATGGAAGAACCGCTTCATGCGGCGGAACTTTCGCTGAAGCTTCTCGGCTCCCTCTGTTTCTGGAGCGGAATTATGGAGGTAGCAAAGCAAAGCGGGATCGTTGATCTGCTCTGCCGGCTGCTGAAGCCGCTTCTGCTTTTTGTTTTTCCGGCGCTCCGGAATGAAGAAAAAGCCCTTGGCGCAATTTCGATGAATCTTTCGGCAAATCTCCTCGGGCTTGGAAATGCCGCAACTCCTCTCGGAATAGCGGCGATGAGGGAACTGCATAAAATTTCCGGTTTTTCGTCCGCCGCAACAAAGGAAATGGTCTGCTTTGTTGTGATGAACACAGCTTCGCTCCAGCTTCTCCCAACAACCGTTGCGGCTCTGCGGCTTGAAAACGGCGCGGAAAGACCTTTTGATATCCTTCCGGCGGTATGGTTGGTCAGCGCATGCTCGCTTTGCATCGGAATTGCCGCCGCAAAACTTTTTTATCCGAAGGGAGAAAAGGAATGAGCACGGAAATAATCGTTCCGGCGGCGGTTGCTTTTATCGCCGGGTTTGCGCTTTATAAAAAGGTGGACGTCTTTTCCGTTTTTACCGAAGGCGCAAAGGAAGGGCTCCGCTCCGCGGTTTCGATTCTTCCGGCGCTCTGCTTTCTTATGACCGCCATAGGAATGCTCCGGCAGAGCGGTGCGGTTGAATTTATAACGGAAATTATTTCCCCCGTTGCGGAAAAAACCGGATTTCCGGCGGAGGTTATTCCCCTTGCGGTTCTGCGTCCTTTTTCAGGTTCTGGAGCCCTTGGATATTATGAGGAGCTCTGCAAAAATCTTGCTCCCGGTTCCTTTCCGGAAAAGGTTGCTTCGGTTCTGATGGGCGGAAGCGAAACAACTTTTTATACCGTTGCGGTATATTACGGCGCAATCGGAATAAAAAAAGGCAGGAACACAGTTCCTGCCGCTCTTTCGGCGGATTTTGCCGCCGCAATATTAAGTGTTCTTGCCGTCAACCTTCTTCAAAGGTAAAAACGTTTTCGTCGATTTCCGGAACCTCCGCAAGGGAACGCTCGTAGCGCTCCATGAGGTATTTTGCAAAAATCGCGTTCGCCGTTTCGTAATATGGAACGGTCCAGACAAGAGGAAGAATGAAAACCGAAAGGATTCCCCAGCCGATGAAGGAGAATTTAAAGCTCAGGATTTCCGTATGCATTCCCTTCGCCGCCTTTGCGGAAAGGGAGAAGGATTTTCCGATTCCCTCGCCGAGCGCAAAATAATAAACCGCAAGACTCCAGCGCTGAACAAAAATAACCCCGAGGAAAACGCAGAGCACCATGATGATAACGGCAATGCTGCAGGCGGAAATTTTAAGGAGTTCCGCGGTGCGGTTTCCTTCGGGAATATAGGTTTCCGAAAACCAGAGGAATGCTCCGCCGGGAAGAACCGCAATTGCAAAAACAAAAAGATACCTTACAGCAAAGCCGATTGCAAAGAAAATTGAGCCGAAATATTTTTTGAAAGAGGAAAATCTTTCAAAAACCATAAGAACGCTTTCGTCGCTTCCTTCCGCAAAGGAAAGATGGAGCTTTATATATCCGACGATCATTGCCGGAACAAGAAGAAGCCAGAGAACACAGGAACCGCCGAGAACAGGGATGACCGCTCTGTTGGATTCCGCAAGGGAGGCAAGATCGCTGTAAATCGCTTCCGGACCCGCAAGAACAAGAAGGAGCACCGATTCCGTAACGTTCACAGCAAGAAGAGCCAGCACCACCGCAAACATTGCGGCAACGGTTCTTCCGCCGCAAAAACGCAAAGCCCGCTTTGCGTCGCTTTTGATTATTCGAAAAAGTTCCATTCACGTTCCTCCTCGGAAAGCTGGATTTCTTCATCATCATCGCGGTTTTCAAAAGGAAGGGTGGAAATTACCTCGAAGCACTGGTCGTGCATCCACATGGAAACGGAGGTGCTTATGGTATAGCCGCAGCCGCTGTTTGCCGCCCAATAGCGCATTTCCTGCCTTGGATATCCGCACATTGCGCAAAGACCCATAATGACCGTTCCGTGGGTGACAACAGCGGTTTCGATGAGATGGTGTTCGGACATATCGTGGATTATATCATCAAGGGCGCAGGCGATTCGGTTTCCGAATTCATCGGATTTTTCACCGTTCGGGGGAGGGCATTTTCCTTCCACCCAGCCGATGAATGCCGGATTTTCCAGAAGTTCGGAAATGGGCTTTCCGTCAAAATCCCCAAGGTCGCATTCCCGGAGTTCGTCCATTATTTCAAAATCGGTTTCCGGGAAAAGGATATCCGCGGTCTGTCTGCAGCGGAGAGAGGGGCTGCAGTAAACTTTTTCCGCAAAGGGATACTGATAGGTATCCATCGTTTCCCGAAGTTCTTCAACTCCTTCGGGAGTAAGGGCGGGGTCGCTTTTGCAGCCGAGGCAGATTTTCTTTTCCGGATTTTCCGCCAGACCGTGGCGGATAAGGTGGATTCTGTAAGTAAGCATATTTCCTCCTAAAAACACTTTACAAATTGTATGAACGGGTTTATAATATACAAACAGTTATCGAAAAAAGGTGGATTTTGTAAGATGAAATCAGATTTTCCGCGCGTTTTGTCGCTTTTAAGAAAAGAAAAAGGCATAAGCCAGAAGGAAGCCGCAAGCCAGCTTGGCGTTTCCCAGGCTCTTCTTTCCCATTATGAAAAAGGAATCCGCGAATGCGGTCTTGATTTTCTTATCCGGGCGGCAGATTTTTACGGGGTTTCCGCGGATTATCTTCTTGGAAGAAGCGCGGACCCGGACGGCATGACCCTCACCGTTGAGGATATTCCCGAACCGGACGCCGCAGGAAAGGAAAACACTCTTTCCGGAGCGGGCGTTCTTCCCGTCATCAACAAAAAGCTTATTGCAAACTCCCTCAACGTGCTTTTTGACCTTCTTTCAAAAAGCGGCAGCAAGGAACTTACAAAGCAGGTTTCCGCATACCTTATGGCGGCGGTTTACCGTATGTTCAGAATTATATACTCTTTCAGCCCGAAAAACAATATGAACACCTTCAGTGTTCCCAATTCCTGCGCGCTCGAAAGCGCGGACGCATATATGAAATCCTGCGAAGCAAAGGTCAAAAAGCTCGAAGGGGACGATTCCGTAAAGGCGGAAAATATTTCCGTTTCTTCCGAAAGCCTTGCAAGGACCTATCCGCTTTTTGCCAAAAGCCTTTTCAGCCTTATCAAAAACTGCGAGGACAGCATGGAAAAATAACAAACTTATTTTACCATGGATAAAAGGTAATTTAAACCCGAATATTGTAAAATTTTTTAAAAGAGGCAATGAAATGGAAAATATTTTGACAGAAGAGGAACTTATTGAATATGCAAAACCGTTTTTAAAATCAAGAAAGTTCAAAAAGAAAAACAAACGCTGGACAAAAGATATCGGAGATTTTACAATCATCTTTTTTATTCAGGGAAGTTGCTATGACAAAAACGATTATTATATCCGTCCGGGAATATTCATCAACGCTCTTCCCGCATTCGGTTTGAATTATTACGGTCATTTTCATACAGAACTTAAACAGACTACTGCAGAAGAAGTTATGAATAAATTTGAAAAATGGTATACAGAATGGACCGACAAAGAACTCATAAAAGAAAGAGTTTTAAAATTCATAGAATGGGACAAAAGAAACCCGCTTGAAAACCGCAGAGCCGGATTGGTTGATTACGATGCTGATCCTTGCCCTGCTTATGAATGTTTTTCATTATCCGAAAAACATATTCAATATATTTTGTCTGAATTTTAAATGTTCAAAAGCCGTAACCCCGAATATTGTAAAATTTTTAAAGCCGGAGGCATTTTTTTGCCGCCGGTTTTTGTTTTCCGGGAAAAAATATTCCGCTTTGGAATATTATGCAAAAACTATTGACAAATGTCTTAGACGGCTGTACAATAATGCCATAGATTTTACAATCGTAAAAAAGAGGCGATAAAATGAAAAAGCTTTTTATAATTCTCTTCGCGCTTATGCTTGTTCTTTCCGGTTGCGGCTGGGAAGTTGAAATTGTTGACCCGAGCGAACAGATTGCCGAACTTGAAAAACCGGAAACGGAAAAGCCTTCGGAAGAAAACACCGTAACCGAAGAATTTGTTGAGGAAATCGTTCTCAATTTTGGTGCGGAAAAACTCGGCGAAGGAAAATATATAAGCGAAAAAACCCGCGGTTTTCTTTATGAACTTGAAATTCAGGATGCATCGAATCTTGAAATGAAATATTATTTTTCCTGGGCGGGAAAAATTTTCCGGGAAAGATATGAGGACTGGAACGGCCGCTTTGCTTCGCCCCACGGTGAAAATATGGGATTTTCCTATCCTGCGGAGGAATTTGAGGAGATAATCGAAACATATTTCGGAACGGATCCGAAAAAACTCCGCAGGGATACAAATTTTTATTGCCATGAACATAACGCATATTGTTCCCCCGGCGGCGGAGCGGGATTCGGCGATCAGTATGATATCAGAATAGTTTCCTATATAAAATCCGGCGATATGCTCCGGATTGAGCTGGACGTCGGAATGTTCAGAAAAACCCTTTCGGTAAATCTCCCTGAAAACGGCGGATACAGATATATAAGCTGCGTTGCAAAAAGAGATTTTGCCGAGGAGGACGAACCGCAAAAGGCGAAAAATCTTTTCTTCAGCTTCGGCGGAAGCCCGAAGGAGATGGAAACCGGCGAATCCTATGCAAACTGGACCTTTGAAAACGGCGAGGTGCTTTATAATTCCGACGGTTCGATGAAATATGTAACCGCGGAATTTTCCGCGGATTTTGATATGGCTCTTGTTGGACATATTGAGCGCAGCCCGCTTTTTGAACTTTCGGAAAATATTTTCGATTTTACTCCCTGGATGGGGGATGAAGGGAAAATTCCCGGAATCTGCAATACTCCTTTCACGGAAAAAACCGGGCATTTCATGCTTGATTCCGCCGAAGAAATTAATATCCCGGAGCTTGATTATGACGAAAGCCTTCCCTGCATTGTCACCATCAACAGCTATAAACTCAGCAGGGGATATACCATGACCTCCGACGGCGCGGACCTTGTTTCGCTTGAACCTCTTTGGGGAAAGGCAAAGCTCAGCGAAATTCAGGAGGAAATGATTCTTAATTTCGGCGCGGAAAAAAACGAATTCGGCGCAATTCAGGCGGAAAAAACCGGAAGCATTTATTTCAATACCGATGGTTGTGAGGATCTTTCGGCGCTTGGCGAAACGGGCTATTTCGTCTGGGCAATGTTCCATTTTGGAAATGAATACGATTACGAAACCCGGAAAGAACTCTTCGGCGGAGCGGGGGAAGGAATGGGCTGGGCTTTTCCTTCGGAATATTACGAGCCGGCGGTTTTTGAATTTTTCGGCGTTCCTGCGGAAACTCTCCGGAAGGGAGAATGCTATAACGCTGAAAAAGATTATTATAATATTCCATTTGGCGGCGGAATCGGCGATACCCCGTTCATCATTGTTAACAGCGTTGAGGAAACGGCGGAAACGGTTGTTTTCCATATAACCTTAAGACCGATTGATGACGATGATACGAGCATGGTCCTTACCGTAAAAATCCTTCCGGACGGCGGATACAATTATCTGAGCTATATGCCGGAAGATTAAAGGAGGCTTCGAAAATGAAAAAACTTTTTGCGCTTGTTCTTGCGCTTATGCTTGTTCTTTCCGGCTGCGGCTGGGAAGTCGAAATTGTTGACCCGAGCGAACAGGTTGCCGAACTCGAAAAACCGGAAACGGAAAAGCCTTCGGAAGAAAATACCGTAACCGAAGAATTTGTTGAGGAAATCGTTCTCAATTTCGGTGCGGAAAAGGAAGCGGACGGAACTTACAGGGTTGAGGAGCCTTTCAGCTTTTACCGCAACACCGGCGGTTACGAGGATTTTCAGGTTATTGACGAATCCGCAAATTCCCTTTACGGAATGGGCGCAATGCTCGGGGAAAAATATCTTGAAGAAATATACGTTTCCGACCTCAGATACGAAGTTTATAATGCGGAAACTTTTGAAAAAATGGTTTACGAATATTTCGGAATCTCCGGGGATGTGCTGAAAAACACGATTCATTACAATGAATTTGAGGAACTTGGCGGAGCGGGATATTATTGGCTCCAGGGTCCTTATTATATTGAGGAAAATCCGGCTCTGACCGTTGAAAGTTTTGAACAGGGCGTGAATATCCTTGAAATTTATCTTAAGGTCGATTATGAAAACAATGAAAATGATACAAGAGGAATACTTACGGTAAAACTTCTTGCGGATGGCAGATATAACTACCTCGGTTATTATGCCGAAAAAGATTCTTCGAAGGAACCGGAAATCATGGAACCGGATTTCGGAGAAATTCCTGCCGCGGGAACTGAAAACGAATACGGAATCGAAGCGGAAAAAATCAAATACGCAAGAAAGCTTATTGAAAATTACGAAGAGGTAAAATCCGACGAAAAATTTGTTTATAGGGGCGATGACGGAAAAATTATTACCGCGCCCCTTGAAAAATTCATTGAATCCGTTGAAAACAACGAAAGCGGAAGCGTTTTCGGGGTTCTTGCCGGCGAACCGACTCTTTATTATTTTGAACTTTCCTTTGAACCGGGCGGACTTATGGATTTCATCTGGATTTCGCCTTTCGATGTTTTTGCGGCGGAATTTTCCGAAGCTTACGATAACGAAATTGTCTGTTATTTTGCCGATGGGGAAGAAACTTCCTTTTCCGTCAGAAAGACCGAGCGCTTCGCCGGCGAAAAAACCGAACATTCTCCGGAGGAGGATATCCCCGGAATGCCCGTAACAATTGAAGCGGCGAAGGAAAGGGCAAAAGCGGTTTTGCTTTCCGAAAACGGAATGTCCGGATACGGAGAGCGTTACGGAACGGGAGCGACCCTTATCAGAGAGGATTATTCCGCAAGCGCGGACGAATACGTAAAAAGCCTTGAGCCGAAATGCGAAGGGATTTATGAAATCGGCGGAAAGCTCTATTATCTGTTTTATTTTTTCAGCGGAGAAAATTCAACAGGCGAGGGATATTACATCTGCGCGGAAAATATTGAACTTGTTCTTGGAATAAACCAGGCGGACGGAGGCCTTATGCCCATCGTGTATCTTGCGAATCCGGGAATCAGCATTGAAAAATAACCCCGTGCTCAAAAAAACAAAAGCCGTGCTCATTTCTGAGCACGGCTTTTTTGCATCATATCCATTTGCCGTTCATTTCGGTAAGGAGTTCGTTCTGGATGTTCCAGAGCTTCGGGGAAAGGTCAACGTAATATTTGTGGGGATATTCAAAACGCTTTACCTCGTCCCAGAGGGTATCGATCTGCTCGGCGCAGTATTTTTTGATTTCCTGAATGGAGGGGCTTTCATAAACGCATTCGCCATTCACGAAAATCGGAACGAGCATCTTCTTTGCAACAACATTGGAAAGAGTTTTCTTTTTCCATGTTGCCTGGGGGTCGAAAATCTCGATGGGTTCGTCGGTGTTGGGAGCATCCTCGTCATAAAGAGCGATATAGTCCGCAACAGCCTTTCCGTTTTCTTTTGAATAGAAGCGGTAGAAGGTCTTGAAATCCGGAATGGTGATTTTTCCGACGGATTCGCTTATCTTGATAACGGGTTTGAGTTCGCCGCCCCGTTCAACAGCAGCAAGTTTATAAACACAGCCGAAAACCGGGTCGCTTTTTGCGGTGATAAGGTTTTCGCCGACGCCGAAGCTGTTGATGGAAGCACCCTGGAGGATAAGATCACGGATGATGTATTCATCAAGGGAGTTGGAAGCGACGATTCCGCAGTCCGGATAGCCCGCATCGTCGAGCATTTTTCTTGCCTTTACGGAAAGATAGGCGATGTCGCCGGAGTCGATTCGGATTCCTTTCGGACGGATTCCGAGAGGCTTAAGCACCTCGTCGAAAACTTTTATTGCGTTGGGAACGCCGGATTTGAGGACGTTATAGGTATCAACAAGAAGGGTGCAGTTGTTGGGGTAGGTTTCAGCATATGCTTTGAATGCCTCGTATTCGGAACCCATGAGCTGGACCCAGCTGTGAGCCATTGTTCCGACGGCGGGAACGCCGTAATCTCTGTCGGTCATTGCGCAGGCAGTTGCGGAAACGCCACCAATATAAGCCGCTCTTGCGCCAAGAACAGCGGCATCTGCGTTCTGAGCGCGGCGGGAACCGAATTCCATAACAGGTCTGCCCTGGGCGGAGCGGACGATTCTGTTTGCTTTTGTTGCAATAAGGCTCTGGTGGTTAGCGATAAGAAGGGTAACGGTTTCAATAAACTGCGCCTGGATGGCGGGTCCTTTGATTACGATAATCGGCTCCCTCGGGAAAATGGGGGTTCCTTCCGGAACGCACCAGACGTCACATGCGAATTTAAAGTTGCGGAGATAATCGAGGAAAGTTTCAGAAAAACAATTTTTGGAGCGGAGATATTCAATATCTTCTTCGGTGAAGCTGAGATTTTTGAGGTAGTCTATAAGCTGTTCAAGACCCGCAAAAATCGCAAAACCGCCGTTATCCGGAATTGTTCTGAAGAAAACGTCAAACACCGCAACGGTATCGCCCATTCCTTTTTCAAGGTAACCGTTCATCATGGTAAGTTCATAAAAATCGGTGAGCATGCTGAGATTTCTTTCATCACGTTTCATCACTATCACTCCTTTTTGCCCTTTCCGGGCGAAAATTTCCACCCTTAATATTACCACTATTTTGTTAAAATTTCAATGAGGGTAATTAATTTTAAGAAAGCTATTGATTTTAATTTTTAATTAAATTATGCTTATTTCAGGACGTCCGAAAACCTAAACGAAAGCGAGAAAGCATTTTATGAACAAAGAAGAACTT
>JAFQBT010000022.1 GCA_017399625.1 Oscillospiraceae bacterium | reverse complement strand
TACATATCAAACGAAAACGGCGTTTTTTTTGCGGAACGGTCAAGACCGTTCCCTACGTTGGAGCGGTGCTTTCCAAAAACCGGACGGATAGCCTCCCTTGTGCAAAGGGAGGTGTCGCCAACGGCGACGGAGGGATTGTAATCCTATCCATCCAAATACAGTCTGTAATTTCAACAGAATCCCCCCGTCTGCTTCGCAGACACCCCCCTTTAGGCAAGGGGGGCTTTTGTCAAAAAGCGGGCGGATGATATCCGCCCCTACCTTTTGAATTTTCCACTTTCAATTTTCAACTTAAAAAGAATCCCCCGGTCATTTTTAACCGCAGGCGATTAAAAATGCCACCCCCTTTTAACAAGGGGGGCTTTCAGCAAAAAAGGGCGGAAAATATCCGCCCCAATTGATTTTATTAAACTTCAAGTTCCTTCCCGAAGCGGAAGGACCAGATTATCGCGGCGGAAACTTCCATCCCAAGGCTTTCGGAAAGGAGCTCCCGGTACATATGGAGCTGTCCCGCATAGCGTTCCCGAAGTTCCTCGATGTTTTCCACAAAATCCGTTTTGTAGTCAACAACGATCAGCTTTCCGTTTTCCTCAAAAACGCAGTCCGCAACGCCCTGAACGGTGATTTTGTCCTCGTCGGAAGCCCCTTCATAACCAAGCTTTGCGGCGGAAATTCCCCGGATGAACCGGAATTCCCGGAGAACCCGCGGGGATTTTTCGATTCTTTCGTAAAGACTGCTCCGGAAAAATCCGCTGATTTTCCGGGGGTCAATAACCTCCGCCTGCTTCTTTGTTATGAACCGCTTTTCAAGAAGCCGCTCGATTTCCGCTTTCGGGTCGGCTTTCGCAAGGTCAAAATCGCAGAACTGCATAAAGGTGTGAAGAGCCGTTCCTCTGTCTGCGCCGGAAAGATTTTCGCCGTTCGGCTTTGCGGAAAAAAGCATCTTCCGGTGCATTTCCTGATGGGTAAGGCTCGAAACTCCCGCCTTTGCCGGAATTTTTTCCGAAGCGGCAAAGGGATATTTCCATTTTTCCCTTTCGATAAGGGTGCGGTAAAGTTCCGGATTTATCTCCGCTTTCCGGACTTCCTCCGGAGCGGCGGCTTTTTCCCCTTCGGTTTCATATTCAAAGGTGAATTTCCAGGGGGTTTCGTCCGGAAGAACAAATTTTTCCTCAAGATTCGCCATAAGGCGGAAATCCCTTGCGGCAGGATGGCGCAGAAGCGCAGTCAGAATCCAGTCGGATTCGCTTTTCGCGGAGGAAACGGTGAAAGGATCGATTCTTTCGCCGCATTCGGCGCTTCCCGCAAGGGAAGAAAGATATTTTTCGCAGTCCTTGCGGCAGCATGTGATGATAAGGTTCTCCTTCGGCCTTGTGAGCGCAACGTAAAGGATGCGCATTTCCTCCGCAAGATTATAGCGGGAAAGTTCATGCTTAAGGGCAAATTGAGGAACGGTTGTATATCTTGCGCCGGAAATTTCGTCCCTTGCGGGGCAGGCAAATCCCATTTCCGGATGGAGAAGGGGTTCGTCGCTCCGTTCGCTGCGGAATTTTTTTCCGGTTCCGCAAAGGAAAACAACCGGGAACTCAAGACCTTTTGAACCGTGGACGGACATAAGCCGGACGCAGTTTCCTCCGTTTCCGGTGGAACCGGCGGGTTTGAGGTCGCTTTCGTTTTCCTCAAGGCGGTTTATGAACCGGACAAATGCGGAAAGCCCGTGCGCTCCCGCTTTTTCTCTGTCCGCGGCGTATTTTATAAGAAGGCGAAGGTTCGCAAGCTTGAGCGCGCCTTCCGGAGTGCTCCGCATGACCTGCGGGAAGGAAGTCATGTCATAAAGCCGCTCGATTACCGAATCGCTCCGTTCATAAGCCGCCGCCTTCCGGAGGGAATCCAGAACGGAAAGGAAGTTTTTCGCCTTTGCGTTCCCGTTTTCCGCGGCAATTTTAACGGAGGAATAAAGGGGGATCTTCCGGCTTTCGGCGCGGATTTCCGCAAGTTCGTCCGGAGTAAAAAGAAACATTTCCGAAAGCATTGCACCCGCAAGAGGAATATCGAGCAGCGGGTTATCAATAACCTTGAGGACGTCGATCACCGCCGAAATTTCCGGACGGAAAAGGAAGCCTTTGTCGTTTTCGCTTCGGCAGTTTATGCCAAGCTTCCGCAGTTCGGAAAGGAAAATTTCCGCCTTTCCTTTCGGGGAACGGAAAAGGATGCAGATATCGGAATACCGGATGGGGCGCATTTCGCCTTTTTCGGAAACGAGCTCGCCGCCCTGGACCATCCGGTAAATTCTTTTTGCAACGGCCTTCGCCTCGGCTCTTGCGGTATCCGTTTCCGCTTCGATGAGCATGAATTCGTTCCGGACGGAATCGCTTTCGGGGAAAACAGCCTCCGGAATGAGCATTTCGGATTCGTCATATTCGATTTCCGCTCCATCGGCGGACATTATCTGGCGGAAAATATAGTTGACCGCACCTGCAATATTCTTCCGGCTGCGGTAGTTTCTGCCGAGTATTATGGTCGCCGGAAAGGTTCCGCTTTCCTTGAGCACCGGCCATTCCCTGCGTTTTTTAAGGAAGAGCTCCGGCATCGCCTGGCGGAAGCGGTAGATGCTCTGTTTTACGTCGCCCACGAAAAAAAGGTTGCTTCCGGAGGAAATCGTCCGGAAGATGGTGTCCTGAACCTTGTTGATATCCTGGCATTCGTCGATTAGGATATAGTCAAAACGGGAGGCAATATCCCTTGCGGCATCGGTGGGAACATATTCCCCGTGCTCATTTTTCTCCGTGAGCACCGCAAGGGTCAGCTGTTCAAGGTCGGTGTAGTCAACAAGCCGCTTTTCCCGTTTGAGTTCCCGGAATCTTCTGTCATATTCAAGAGTCACCGCCGAAAGACATTCGAAGGATTCCCGGAGAACGCCGATGTCGCTTTGGAAATCTGCGGAGGAAACGGAAAATTCCTTTGCAAGAACCTTCTGGATTATGCCGGCGGAACCGTAATATTCGCTTCGGATGGCGGCGGCTCTGTCCTTGAGCATGCCGTCGATATCCCTGACCCTCGGTCTTGGGGAAAATCCGGGAACGGAAAGAAGACGGCCGAATTCATCCCAGTTTCCCCCATCGCAGGAAGATAAAAGCCGCTCCATAACGAAGATATCGTCCCGGAACATATCCGCATATTCCTCACAGAATTCCCGGTCACATTCCTCCGCCATATACTGCGCCTTTTCAATATAGTGGCTGAGCACCGTGTGAGCATAGCGGAAAAGGATTTTTGCCCAGGGGCTTTCGTCCGCGGGCTTTTCCGTGTCATACATCGCCGCTTTTTCAAGGAGCCAGTCCTCATAATGGGGCAGCGCGGTTATGAACCGATGGAGCGTGAGCACCGCTTCCGAAAGACCGGAATCGTTTCTTCCGCCGCCAAGGGTTTCCGAAAGGCGGGAAAAGGTTTTTCCCCCTTCGGAATAGAATTTTTCGATGGTATCCTCCAGCGCGACAAAGGAAAGATCGTTCGCTTCGTCCTCATCTGCAACGGAGGGGTCGGGCATAAGCCCAAGCCTGCTGGTGTTTTCGCGCACAACTTCGGAACAGAAGGAATGGATGGTTCCGATATGAGCACGCTCCATTAAAAGAAGCTGGCGGCGGAGCCTTCCGTCCTTCGGATTTTCGGAAACAAGGCGGGAAAGTTCCTTGTTGATCCTGCTCCGCATCTCCGCGGCGGCAAGCCTTGTGAAAGTCACTATAAGAAGCCGGTCCGCATCAACGGGGTTCTCTTCATCCGTGAGCATCCGGATTACCCTTTCCACCAGAACGGCGGTTTTTCCGCTTCCTGCCGCGGCGGAAACAAGGATGTTTCCCCCGAAGGAGGTTATTGCCGAAAGCTGGTCGCTGTTCCATATCCGTTCAGCCATCGTTTTCACCGCCTTTCACCTTGCTGAAAAATTCGCTGTCGCGGAAGCTTTCGTGCTCAACAAAAGGAGCGTTCCCGCTTCGGCGGCAGATGCCTTTATATTTGCAGAAATCGCAGGGCGCCATGCTGTTTTTGCGGTATGGCATTGCCGCGATTTTTCCTTTCGAAAGCTCGTCGGCGATTCCGATGAGCAGGGAATCGATATGTTTTTTGATAACTCCGAATTCCGCAAGGCTTGCAACGGAACCGGAAACACCGTTTTTGCTCTTTTTAACCGGGATATAAAGTCCGGAAAGTCCCGGTTCCATGGCGTTGAGCACCTCCGGGTCATCAAGAAGAAGCCCGTTCATCCGGAAACTCTTTCTTCCGGCGGCGGCAACCTCCTCCGGAGTGTCGTCCCGTTCCATTCTGAGCACGGAGTTTTTCGCCGGCATATAAAGAACGCCGGAGGGAACGGTGTTCGAAAGACCGCCCTTTCCTCCCTCCTGAATCGAGAAAAGATAGACCAGCATCTGGATGTTTATCCCGTAATAAACGTCGCAAAGTGCAAAATCCTTCGAGCCGGTTTTATAGTCAACGACCCGGACGTATCGTTCGCCGTCCCGGTCGAGCACGTCAACTCTGTCGATGGTGCCTTCGACGGTGATTTTTTTGCCGTCCGGGGTCTCAAGCCGGTAATAACTGATTTCCTCGCTGCCGAGGGGCGCTTCAAAAGCATAGGGAACGAATTCGGAGGCAAAAAATTCCTCGCCAATCCTTTGCAAAAGCCGGGTTATAAATCCCGCGGTCCTGCGGAAAAGATACATGAACCGGGCGGTTTTTCCTTTTTCGCTGCCCATAACCGTATCAAGATAATCTTTGAGCACCGCATCAACTTCCCTCTGGAGCTCCTCTGTGCTCAAAGCTGCAATCCCTGCTCCGCCAAGCTTTGGAATGAGCACCTGGAGCACATGGTGGATAAGAGTTCCGGCGGAAAGGGGAGAAAGTTCCGCTTTCTGCCGCTCCCGAAGGGAAAGTCCGGATTTTATAAAATAGGAAAAGGGGCACTGACCGAAGGTATCGATCTTCGTGGGCGAAAAACGGAAGTTTTTGCCGAAGATTTTTGCCGCGTTTTCCGGATTTTCAAGGGCAAAGTTTTCCGCCTCGACTGCGGCGCCGAGTTTTTGAGCACGCTCCTTCCAGATTTCCTTTTCCTCAAAATATTTCCGGAGCGCTTCGGAGGAACCGGTTGAATCGTTCCCGAAAGCGGAAAGATGTTCAAAGGCAAAACTCTCGCTGCAAAGCCAGAAATCCTCCCGGAATTCGGAGGTGCTTTCCTCCTGAAGAACCCCGACGGATTCCCGAAGGCGGCTTATGAGCACGGAAGGATTCTGCTCCGCGGATGCAATATCGAATTTGGGATAGGATGCAAGAACTTTTTCGGATGCGCTGGTAAAAGCGGTGTAGGCATACATTCTTTCGGAAAGAATGCTGTCGTTTTCCCCCTCTCCAAGGTCAATTCCCTCGTCCGCCATGGTTTTTCTCTCCTCGTTCGTGAAAAGGGAACCGTTTTTCGGCGGCGCAGGGAAAATTCCGTCGCAAAGACCGATGATGAAAACCGCCTTTATGTCCGAAGGACGCATTCTGTCCGCGGTTCCGACGGAAACACAGTCGAGGGTATGGGGCAGAACGCCGATTTTCGCTTCGCTGATAACAAGTTCAAAAAGCCGGCTCATGGTGTCTTTCTGCAGCCTTGTTTCGCCCAGTGCGGAGGAAAATTTATCAAGAGCCGAAACGGTGAAGCTCCAGAAAGCATCAAGATTTTCCGCTGCGGAGGTTTCGCCCGCTTCGGAAAGTTCGTCATAAAGCCTCCGGAGCCCCTCCGTTACCTCGCATTCGCAGAGGAAATCATAGAATGCTTCGGAAAATTCCTTTCCGTTTGCGCCGGAAATCCGCTTCCGGAGCTTTTCAAGGGGATTTATTATCTTTTCGCGCAGGGCATTGAGCCGGAGAAGAACTTCCCCGTCCTCATCGGTGAGTTCTTTGAATCCCTCCGGGCTTCCGGTGAAAGGTTCAAGAAAAAGCCCGCCCCGGATGTTCCAGACAAAGCAATAGTTTTCAAATTCCGCCGCTTCCTCTGCCGAAACCGGAAGGATCCCGGTCTTGAGAAGACGCAGAACCTCCGCCGCGGAAAAATTCTCACGTATAGCGGAAAGTGCCGCGGAAATGAATGCGGAAAGGGGATGGGCGGAAAGCTCCGCCGCCCTGTCCATATAAATCGGGATTCCGGCGCGCTTGAATGCGGAAGGAAGGGCGTGTTCATAAGCGGAAAGATCCCTTGCGATAACCGCCATATCCCTCCAGCGGTAGCCCTGTTTTTCCGCAAGGCTTCGGGCCGTGACCGCAACGTAGTTTGCCTCGTCATAAGGATCCAGCGCCGTTATAAGCCGCACTTCCCCAAGGTTTCCGCCTTTCGGCGCCGGGGTCTGGAGGAAATTTTCCTCAAGGTCGATGATGGCTTCGGGTCGCCGGTCGTTTTTGTTTTCCGCAAAAACCGGAGCCATAACCTTTGCGCCGCTTTCCCGCGCGATTTTTTCAAGTCTTCCGGCGGTGCGCTGGGTTTTTGAAAAAAGTCCGGTGCCGCCGCTTTGGTCAAAAACCGAATCGCAGCAAAGGCTTATTTCAACGGAGGGGGACTGTTCAAGAATCGAGCGGAGCATCTTATATTCGCTGCCGGTGAAGCCGGTGAAGTTATCGATAAAAACCGCCTTTTCGCTGAAAAAATCGTTCTCCTCAAGGATTTCGCAGGCGCGTTTTATATCTGTGAGCGGGTCGATATAGCTTTTTTCGAGCATCGCGTTATAAAGTTCAAAAATCACCGAAAGATCCGCGGCTTTTTCGCCGAGGGAGCCGCCTTTTTCCGCAAGGGAACCAAGTTCCGCAGGAGAAATTCCCGCGTTCTTGAGCTCCGAATCCGCGGAAACAAGCTTTTTGATAAAGGGCGCGCCGTGGATGTTTTTGCGGTAATAGCCGAGTTCATCCTCGCATGCGGAAAGCGCCGCTCCCATCAGCAGAAGCTTTGCGGTGTCGTCGGTATATTCTCCGGCAATTCCGCCGAATTTACGGAAAATGCTGTTGCAAAGGCGCGAAAAACCAAGGACCTCAACGTCCCTTGCCTTTTCTGTTCCGAGGAACTCATCAAGGAGCTTTTCGCTTTCGAACGAAAACTGTTCCGGAACGATCAGATATGCGGATTTTTCCTCCCGGATATGCTCATAAAGCAATTTTCGCCTTGCCTCTTCGTTTGTGCCGATTATGAACCGAAGCAATTTTTCCACCGCCTTTTTTAAAAGGTATATATAAAATTATAATAACATATTTAAACCCAAATGTGTAGCAAAAAAACGCACCGGCAGGGTTTCGAAAGCGGAAAGTGGAAAATGGAAAGCTGAAAACGCAGGGCGGCATAGCCTTCCCCTTGAGGGGAAGGTGGCAAAACCGAAGGTTTTGACGGATGAGGTGTTCCACCGCCTTCCGCCGAGGAAATCAGCCTTCCCAGAGGGGAAGGTGTCACCGAAGGTGACGGAAGAGGGATTACCAGGAACCCGGAGGGCAGCCTCCCTTGTGCAAAGGGAGGTGTCGCCAACGGCGACGGAGGGATTGTAATCCCATCCCGTTAAATTCAGCCATTCAGCCTTCCCCTTGAGGGGAAGGTGGCAAAACCGACGGTTTTGACGGATGAGGTGTTCCCTTGCAAACCGCCGTTTTTTAAACGGGCGG
>JAFQBT010000021.1 GCA_017399625.1 Oscillospiraceae bacterium | reverse complement strand
GTGTTAGCTTTGGTATCAAAGTATCCCACTCCCACAGACGTTCCAACAGAACCTGGAAAGCTAACGTTCGTCGCGTAAAAGCTCTTGTTGATGGCAAACCTTGCCACGTATATGCATGCACTCGCTGCCTGCGTTCCGGTAAAGTTACCCGCGCTATCTGATTTTCGAGTCTAAAGTAGCTTCTTTTCCCTCGAAAGAGCGCTTTTCGGGGGTATTTTCAGTGTTCGAACACCATATTTAACATGTTAACAAAAAAAGAGCAGTCGGAAACGACTGCTCTTTTTTTGTTTTTATAAGCCTCCCTTGCCTTAATGGAGGCGACGGACTGGGTGTTAATGCCATTTCTAATCGGGCGGATGATATCCGCCCCTACAGCTCTTTTTCCCTTTAACAAGGGGGGCTTTTAAAAAAAAACGGCGGGAGCAAGCCCCCGCCCTACATTTTATTCTTCCTTATCTTCCGAATCATCTTCGCCGCCGTTCACAACGTCATAAACCCTTTTTGCACCGAAAAAGAAGATGAGCGCCGGAAAAACCCCGTACATTCCGAAAACGGGCCAGAGTTCTCCCCTGCTTTCCGCAGGAACGGAAACATACATTCCCACCCCAAGCCAGATGAAAAAGAGGAAAACGACAAATGTTATTGCCGCCGTTGTGATTATTTTTTTTGCGTTTTTCGAAAGAAGAATCTTTTTGATTCCGGAAAATTTTTCTTTTATCATTTCTTTTTGCTCCCGAAAGAAGGTTCAACTCCGTTGCGGAGACGCTGGATATTTTCTCTGTGGGCATAGAACACAAGTCCCGCCATAAGTCCCGCAAGAACGGTATAGGGGATTACCTCTGTAAGCATATCTCTTCCGCCAAGCCAGAGCACAACAAAGTTGAGCACCGGATAAAGCGAAGCGCCGCAAAGGCAGACCGCGGAAACGATTTTGATTATGAAAACCATCGGCGCAATTCCAACTGCGATAGTCACGAAAGCGACCCAGTTTAGAACAAACATCGCGCCGAGGGCGGTGGAAATTCCCTTTCCTCCGCGAAATTTAAAATAGATTGGATAGATATGTCCTATCATAACAAAAAGCGCGGCGATATAGGCAATATCGAACTGCATTCCAAGGTCCTTTCCGATGGCTCGCGCCATGAAAACAACAATTGCGCCCTTTGCAAAGTCGCCGATGAAGGTCCAGGTTGCCGCTCTTTTTCCGAAGGTGCGGAGCATATTGGTCATTCCGGCGTTTCCGCTTCCGAAATCGCGGATATCCTTCGATTTACGATATTTTGAGATAAGTATCGCCATATTGATGCTTCCCACAAGATAGGAAATCACCGCAACGGCAATGAAAGCAAGAATTATGCTTCCCGTATCATTCATTGTTTTTTGCCTCCGGGGAAAAAATTAGCCTCTGTCGTTTCCGCGTTCACGGATTACCATTTTGATGGGGGTTCCGGTAAGACCGAAGGTTTCTCTTATCTGGTTTTCAAGATAACGCTGGTAAGAGAAATGGAAAAGATCCGCGCGGTTGCAGAAAGTTACAAAAGTCGGCGGGTTGGTGGAAGCCTGGGTCATATAGTAAATCTTCAGGCGTTTGCCTTTATCGGAAGGCGGCTGGACTTTTGCGGTTGCGTAAGCGAGCATATCGTTGAGCATACCGGTGGAAATTCTTCTGCAGTTCTGTTCCCGGGTGGAAACAATAAGCTCAAAAAGCTTATTGATTCGCTGACCGGTTTTTGCGGAAATGAAAACAAAGGGAGCATAGGACATGAAGCTGAAATCCGTCTGGAGCTTTTTGGTAAATTCGCTCATGGTGTTGGTTTCTTTTTCAACAGCGTCCCATTTGTTGATGGCGATTACGCAGGCTTTGCCCTGTTCGTGGGCATAACCGGCAACCTTGCTGTCCTGTTCGGTAAAGCCTTCGGTTGCGTCGATCATGATTACGCAGACGTCGCTGCGGTCAACAGCCATATAGGAACGGAGAACGCTGTATTTTTCGATTTCGTTGTCAACTCTGCTTTTGCGGCGGATACCCGCGGTATCGATGAGAACGAATTTTCCGTATTCGTTTTCAACTTCGGTATCGGTTGCGTCACGGGTAGTTCCCGCCATATCCGCAACAATAACTCTTTCTTCGCCGGCAATTTTGTTGACAAGGCTGCTTTTGCCTACGTTCGGTTTGCCGATGATGGCTACTTTTATTGTATCATCATCCTCGTCGTCTTCTTTGTCGAAATCGATATATTTGAAACATTCGTCAAGAAGGTCGCCGGTTCCGTTACCGTGAACGGAAGAAACCGGGAACGGATCGCCAAGACCGAGGTTATAAAATTCATAGAATTCAGGCGGCGGTTCGCCGATTCTGTCGCATTTGTTTACGCAGAGAACAACAGGTTTTCCGCTTTTGAGAAGCATGGAAGCGATATCCGCATCGTTTGCGGTTACGCCGGAACGCAGATCGGTAACGAGGATGATAACATCCGCGCTTTCGATTGCGATATTTGCCTGGGTTCTCATTTTGGAAAGGATTCCGTCGTCGGTTTTGGGTTCAATACCGCCGGTATCCACAAGCATAACGGTGTGGTTGAGCCATTCGCATTCGCAGTAAAGTCTGTCCCTTGTAACGCCGGGAGTATCTTCAACGATTGCAAGGCGTTTGCCCGTAAGCTTATTGAAAAGAGTGGATTTTCCCACGTTGGGGCGACCCACAATTGCAATAATAGGTTTAGCCATTTTTATATTCCTCCAAACGGAATTTATCCGTAAATTACATCACATTCATCTTCTGCTTCTTCGCCGAGCATTGCGCAAAGAAGTTTATATCCGTCGTTCGGCACCATGAGCACCGGAGTTTCAAGCTCGTACTCAACCCATTCGGGGGTTGTGTCGTCGATGAATTTATCGTGCTCATAGCGCAAAGTGGATTCACAGATGAGCACTGCATCGCCGTTTTCCCTATCTTTAAGCTGGGAGGCGATATCGCCGCCTGTAAGAAGGCCCGTGACAGTTATTTTTTCGCCAAAGAAATAGTTTTCCATGGGCAGAACGTCGATTTTAAGGCCGCTGTAGCGCTTTTCTGCGGCATCTGCAAGCTCTCTTATTGTGGAATATGCCGCTTTTCCGGTAGGAATGGTCACATGGCGGTTATATTCCCCTTCCGGGAAAT
>JAFQBT010000020.1 GCA_017399625.1 Oscillospiraceae bacterium | reverse complement strand
GCCGTTATTTTTGTTTATAATGTACCCCCATTTCTTTGACGGCGCAAAGAAACGGCGGTACCCGCCAAAGAAACGCTTTCCAACCCCTGCAGTTTGCTCCCGCAAACGCTGTCCCCTTCATAAGGGGACTAAAGCGCTCCACCGGAAGAACGGAGATTCCGATTCCCGACCGCCATCGTTCAGGCCGACGACGGTTTTCATTCTCCATCTGCCGCCCGGCTATTACCGGCTGGTTTTAACGGGATGGGATTACAATCCCTCCGTCATTTGCTTCGCAAATGCCACCTCCCTTTGCACAAGGGAGGCTGCCCTCCGGGTTGCCTGGGAATCCCTCTTCCGTCAGCCTTCGGCTGACACCTTCCCCTCAAGGGGAAGGCTACCCTCCGGGAATCCTTTTTTCGGGCGGATATTATCCGCCCCTACGGTTTTTTAATTCATTCTGCACTTTGCACTATGCATTGTGCATTAAAAAAGCACCCTTGCGGGTGCCTTTTGTTTATGCGTTTGCCTGTTCTTTTGCCCAGATAAGACCTTTTGCAAGCTGGTCAGCGCAGGAGGTTCCTCTTCCGGCGCAATCGTTGCCGAGAAGGCGGTCGATGATGTCGTCAGCTTTCCAGCCTTCGAGGATCTTCGGAATTGCCTGAAGATTTCCGGGGCAGCCGCCGAGAAAAACGATATTGGTAACAATTCCGTTTTCGTCCATATCAAAGCTGATTTTTTTGGAGCAGGTTCCTGCGGTTTTATAATCGTAATGCATTTTTATTTCTCCTTTGCGGTGGATTTTTTGTAAATATGAATATCAAAAGCAACTTCGGTGAGCAGGCTTTCGTATTTTCCGAGCTTTTCCGCGCCTTTTGCGGAGGTTTTCCAGTAATAGGGGGTCATCTGGAAAAGGGCGAAGATATCCTCCTTTGTTTTTATAAGGGTTTCGTAGCGGACTCGCCTTGTTTCCGCGTGCTCAAAACCTTCGTAAGGGATATCCGCCTCCCTGTTTTCATAGGGCGTATCGTAGATTGCGGCTTTCAGCTGCCAAAGGTGCCTTGCCGCCGGAACGACATAGATATAATATCCGCCGTCTTTGAGCACGCGGTTATATTCGCCGATGCTCAAAGGGCTGAACACGTTCAGAAGGATATCAAAACTTTCGTCCGGAACCGGAATCCCGAAAACGGAGGCAACGGCAAATTCAACTTCCTTAGTACGTTTTGCGGCTCTTCTGACCGAAGGGCGGCTTATATCAAAACCCGCAATTTTTGCCTTTGGTATGCGGTTTTTAAGCTCTTTTGCAATTCCGGAAGTATAGTAACCTTCGCCGCATCCGCAATCGAGCACGGAAGGTTCCTCTCCTTCTGCAAGTTCGAGCACCGTTTTTTCAAGCTCCCGGAGAAGGGGTTCATAATATCCCTTATCAAGGAATGCGGAGCGCGAAGCGGCCATTTCCTTGCTGTCGCCGGGTACCTTTGAATTCATTTTATTGGGCGGCAGAAGGTGGACATAACCCTCCGCCGAGATATCGAAGCTGTGGCCGTGCTCACATTTCAATGAACGGTCGGTTTCAAAAAGCTTTGCACTGCAAAGCGGACATCTGTAGATGCTCATGGTTCCATAAAAAGATATGCCAGCATGCCCAGATGCACCGCCATGAGCACGGGTATTGAGATATTGAATTTCGCGTGCTTCGTCTTATGGCGGAAGATCTGCATTCCGGCATAAGCGCCGAATGCTCCGCCAATGGCCGCAGCGAGGATAAGCGTTTTTTCCGGGATTCTCCGCATGCCCTTTTTCGCGAAGAATTTATCCGCGCCGTAAATTATAAAAGCGGCGGCGTTTATCAGTATGTAATAAAAAATTATCGGCTGCATTCAAAAACCCCTTTCGGGAAAAGTTCGCTTTATTTTAACATTTATTGCGCCCGGGGTCAATGGAGAGATTTTTCCGTTTTGCGGCAAAAAGCCCCCGCCCTGCGCTGAATCGGCAGATGTTATCGCAATCACCGTAGGGGCGGATATTATCCGCACGTTTTTGCTGAAAGCCCCCCTTGTTAAAGGGGGGTGGTTTTGGCTTTGCCAAAACCGGGGGGATTCTGTTGAAATTACCGGCTGAATTTAACGGGATGGGATTACAATCCCTCCGTCATTTCCTTCGGAAATACCACCTCCCTTTGCACAAGGGAGGCTACCCTCCGGGATACCTGTGAATCCCTCTTCCGTCAGCCTTCGGCTGACACCTTTTGCTCAGCCGCAGACGGCAGACCCCTCTGTCTGCTACGCAGACATCTCCCCTAACAGGGGAGTCTCCTCTGGGAAGGCTGATTACCTCGG
>JAFQBT010000019.1 GCA_017399625.1 Oscillospiraceae bacterium | reverse complement strand
GCAAGGCCTGCGCCGATTGCGCTTGCTGCGTAAATAAGATCCTGTCCAGTGATGTTAAGTCCTTCCATGTGTTTTCTCCTTTTTTTATTGAAATTTAATTTAACACAAGTTTTGAAAAAAGGCTTCTCCTTGATGCGGTGTTGTCCAAATCTTTGATTTGGTTAACAACACCCACGCAAGATTGTCCCGCAAGCGAAGCGAGCGGATGACAATTACTGCCGGAGAAGCTGTCACCGAAGGTGACTGATGAGGTGTTGCCGCATTGCAAAGAAGCGGCGTCAATTAAAATAAACACCTCATCCGCCGCGACCATACGGTCATGCGGCACCTTCCCCTCAAGGGGAAGGCAATTAAAAATCACGGTGAAATAAAAATCATCGAAAGCAGACAGAAAATGTAAGTCTGAAGGCATCCGCTGAAGATATCGAAATATCCGTGAACGAATATCATTGCGAAAAGCGGAAGGCAGCAAAGGATTCCAAGACCCATTGCAAGGCGTTTTTTGCCTTTTCCGAGATTTTTGATTTTCTTATACTGTTTGGTGAGGAGCACCGCGCAGAGAATTATTGAACCGAGCGCGATCCAGATGGGCATCACGTTGGAGCCGATGAGCATCGAATAGATAAGGGTACCGATGATGAGTCCGCCCAAAAGGTTTCCGAACATACGGAGAGTGAGGGAAACCGGGTTTGCAATCTCGCTGATGATGTTCATCGGAAGCATGATCGGAATCATGAATTTTACCGGACCGAGGAAGCTTTTGAAATATTCTTTTACTCCGTTCATCTTGATATGATAATACTGCGAGATAACGCAGGTCATAAGCGCAAGGGCAAACGGAGTTGCAATATCAGCCGTCGGCGGTCTTATAACACCAAGTCCCCAGACACCGCTCAGGTTTGAAGTCAGAATAAAAGCGAAAAGCGCGGTAAAATAAGGGATAAAAGCCTTTGTGTTCGGTCCGATGTTTGATTCAACAAGGTTTCCGACAAGACCGTAGATAGTTTCCGCAACTATCTGTTTTTTGCTTTCCGGTCTGACTTTAAGTCCGCTTCCGAGCCAGATGAACACAGCGGAAAGAACAGCGAGTATAAGCCATGTCCACACCATCGTGTTCGTGATTTCAAATCCGAATACCGAAAAGCCGCTCGTTATTTCTGGAATTGATACATTCATCCTATACCTCCTTTCCGGTTTTTCTGTGGATTATCCAATCGGCAAACGCAAGAGCATAAATTCCGTAAGGAACGCTCAGCAAGCCGAGAATACATCCTATTATGCCAACATCCGGGTTTTGTATTGCAACGAATACCGTAATCCCTCTGATGATAAGGCGCACCATATAATTTGAAACAGTCATGCCCTGCGGGTTCGCGCTTTTTATGCTTTTTCCGATGGTCAGCTCGTGCTGACGGAAAAGAAGCTGCGCCACCGCGCCGCCGAGAAAAACTCCCTTTGCGGTTTTAAAAAAATCGCCGAAGGCAAGACCGATGAGGATAAAAAGAACACATAGAATAACCGCCGCGATTCTTGCATTCCTTGCGGTAACAATGCTTTCCTCATCTTCGCATTGTTCATTTATCATTTGATTCAGGAATTTCATTCTTTTTTTCTTCCTTTATCCAGACGTCCTTTATGAGCTGATAGCTCCCTTTATATCCGGAATAGATTCCGCAGATTATTCCGGCGGCGGTGAACCAGTATCCGCCGTTTCCGTATTTTCCGTCAAGCCACATTCCCACGGACAAAAGCAGAAGGATGGGGCAGATTGCGGAAAGGGAAACCTGGAGCACCATCGAGGATGCCTTTATGATATCGCGCTGTTCCTTCGGGTTCAATCCCGCTCACCTTCCTTTTCAAAAAGTCCGGTTTCAAGAAGAATCTCCCTTGCTTCCGAATCGGAAAGACCGGAAAATTCGTCCTCGAAATTTTCGGAAATCTCGGTTTTTTCGTTTTCAAAAAAATCCTCTTCCGGAAGAACAAATTCTGCATTTTCCGGTTCCCTGCGGAAGCCTTCCTTTTCCCAGAAAACTTTCGGGTCATCTTTTTCGGCGGCAATTGCGGAAATTGCGCTTTGGTTATCCGCGGAATTAAGAAAACGAATCACGATTTTTTTAACAACCGCGTTTCCGATTAAAAAAACGCAGAGGAAAAGAAGAACTATCCACATTTTATCCATAAAATCCGTTTCTCCTTCTCCTCTGCGTTTCTTTCGGAAAATATACCATTATAAATAATAATATCATACTTTCCGGCGGTTGTAAACAAAAATTTGTTATAAAATTAACGAAAATTTCCATCTTTTATAATATAACTATAATAAAACAAAACACCGTTCTTGTAAAGACAAGAATTGTTAATTTTCTTGATTCGGCGGTTTTGCTGTGGTATAGTTTATTCGGTAGTAAATGAGAAAGGCGGCGGAAAAATGATTGAACTTTCCGAAAAATGCAACCTCTGTCCCCGAAAATGCGGTGCTGACCGTCTTTCCGGAAAAACCGGTTTCTGCGGCGGAGGAAGGGATTTGAAAGTTGCAAGAGCCGCACTTCATTTCTGGGAGGAACCCTGCATTTCCGGCGAAAGCGGTTCCGGAACGGTTTTCTTTTCCGGATGCACAATGCGGTGCATTTTTTGCCAGAACAGGGAAATAAGCCGGGGCGAAGCCGGAAAAATCATCAGCATCGAACGCCTTGCGGAAATTTTTCTTGAGCTCCAGGCAAAGGGCGCAAACAACATAAACCTTGTGACACCCATGCATTTTGCTCCGCAGATTACCGCCGCCCTTGATATTTCAAGAAAAAACGGTCTTTCCCTTCCGATAGTATGGAACACCGGCGGCTGGGAAATTCCGGAAAGCATTGCGGCGGTAAAAAATTATTCCGATATCTGGCTTACGGATATGAAATATTTCGACGATTCCCTTGCGAAGAATTTTTCCGACGCGAAGAATTATTTTGAAATTGCCTCCGCCTCTCTCAGAAAGATGGTTGAGCAGACCGGCGAAGCGGTTTTTGACGAAAACGGAATCATGCAGAAAGGCGTTATCGTCCGCCATCTTGTTCTTCCGGGACATACGGACGACAGCAAAAAAATCCTCCGCTGGCTCTGGGAAAACTTCGGGAACCGCATCTGGGTCAGCATTATGAACCAATATACTCCCCTTTGCACCGACAAAAGATTTCCGGAACTTTTCCGGAGCGTTTCCGATGAAGAATACGACGATGTAATCGATTTTGCCGCGGAACTGGGTTTTGAAAACGCATTTGTTCAGGAAGGCGGCGCAGTCGGCGAAAGTTTTATTCCGCCTTTTGACCTTGAAGGAGTCTGAATATTTTAAAAAAAAATCACCCCGAATTCAATTTTGCTATTGCATTTTTGAATCCGGGGTGTTATATTTGTACTCGTACGAAATACAATCGTTTTTAAGGAGCGGACTTTTATGAACGAACATCCCGAAAAAATTGTGGTTGATTCCGATCTCATCCCCGAAGTACTTTTAAAAGTTATCGAGGCAAAAAAACTCCTTTCACAGGGAAAGGCAAAAAACTCCTCCGAAGCGGCAAGAATGGCCGGAATAAGCCGAAGCGCCTTTTATAAATATAAGGACGGCGTTTCCGTTTACAGCGACGAAAGCCGCGACAAAATCGTCAACTATTATATGACACTTATTGATAAACCCGGCATTCTTTCAAACGTTCTCTCCGTGCTTTCGAATTACGGCGCAAATATTCTTACTCTTAACCTCAATATTCCCATCGACGGTGCCGCACCCTGCACCATTTCATTCACCACCGGAAATCTTAAATGCGACGGACACACCCTGCGCGAAGCTCTTCGCGCAACCGAAGGCGTTATAACCTGCCGCAACCTCAAGGAGAGAAAATAAACCTATGAAAATTGCTGTTCTTGGCCACGGAACGGTCGGTTCCGGCGTCTGCGAGATTCTTCTGAGCCGTGCTCGGGAAATTTCATCCGCCGCAGGAAAACCGGTTGAACTCGGTCCGGTGCTCGATATCCGGGAACCGGAAAACGTTCCTTATTCCGAAAAATTTATAAAAGATTTTTCCGCTGTGCTTTCCGATCCGGAAATCGGAATTGTTGCGGAATGCATAGGCGGGCTTGAACCCGCCTATTCCTATATAAAATCCGCTTTGGAATGCGGAAAAAGCGCCGTTACCTCCAACAAGGAACTGGTTGCGGAAAAGGGCGCGGAACTTCTGAGCATCGCCCGTGCTCATAATGTGAACTTCCTTTTCGAAGCTTCCGTCGGCGGCGGAATCCCGCTTATCCGGCCTCTTTATTCCGCAATGAATGCCGCCGGAATCACGGAAATTGCAGGCATTCTTAACGGAACGACGAACTATATTCTCACAAAAATGTTCCGTTTCGGAGCGGATTATTCCGAAGCGCTTTCCGATGCTCAAAGGCTTGGCTATGCGGAACGGGATCCCTCCGCAGACGTGCTCGGATGGGATGCCTGCCGCAAAATCGCAATCCTTTCTTCCCTTGTCTGGGGCAGTACCCTCAAACCTTCCGAAATCCCTACCGAAGGTATTGATAAAATCACCGCAGATGACGTAAAAATCGCAGAACAATTCGGTTTTTCGATAAAGCTTCTTGCAAGGGCAAAGTTCCTTGAAAACGGAAAAATCTTTGCAAAAGTTTCCCCCGCCTTCGTAAAAACCGATTCTCCCCTTTCCACCGTAAGCGATGTTTTTAACGCCGTGCTCGTGAAAGCGGAAACCACCGGAGATGTGCTCTTTTACGGAAAAGGCGCCGGAAAAATGCCCACCGCCTCCGCCGTTGTTGCCGATATTATCGAATGTGCAAAGTCGGAAAACAACATTGCTGACGTTTTCTGGGAGGACGGTGCTCAAAGTGTTTTCGCCGGAAGCGATTCCGTTTCCGAAAGATACTTCATCCGCACCGATTCCGACATTTCCGGACTCATTCCGGAAGCCGGAAAAATCGCCGAGCACGCATATATCACCCCTTTGCTCACCGCCGGCGAATTTTCGGTGCTCAAAGAAAAAATCAATGAGCACGCAAAACTTTTGTCAAACATCCCCATTTACGAATAAGATATCATAAGGAATTTTAAAAATGCTGAAGATAAAAATTCCCGCTTCCACCGCAAACCTCGGAAGCGGTTTCGATTCCCTCGGAATCGCGCTAAATCTTTATAATTATATTGAAATCGGTCCCGCCCTCGGCTGCGAAATTTCCTCCGCGGACGGTTCCGAAATTCCCACCGGCGAAGATAACCTTGTTTATCTTTCCGCAAAAAAAGTTTTTGAAAAATGCGGTCTGCCCTTCCGGGGACTGAAAATCGTTGAGGAAAACCATATTCCTTTCGCAAGGGGTCTCGGTTCAAGTTCCGCATGCATCGCCGGAGGAGTTTTCGGTGCAAACGAACTTCTCGGAAGACCCTTCACGAAGGACGAACTGCTGGATATCGCTGCAGAAATCGAAGGGCATCCGGATAACGTTTCCCCTGCATTGCTCGGCGGATTCACCGCAAACGCAATGGAAGGAAGATCCGTCCGATATGTCAAAAGCGAAGTTCCGGAAAACCTTTCCTTCGCCGCATTCGTTCCGCCTTTTGAACTTAAAACCGCGGACGCAAGAGCCGTTATGCCGGCGGAAGTTTCCTTAAAGGATTCCGTTTTCAACGTTTCCCGCTCGGCGCTTCTGACCGCATCCTTTCTTTCCGGAAAATTTGAAAACCTCCGGACAGCCTGCGACGATAAACTCCACCAGCCCTATCGTCTTCCGCTTATTCCCGGCGGCACGGAAATCATTGAAAAATCTTATAAAAACGGCGCCCTTGCGGCATATATCAGCGGCGCAGGTTCCACAATGATGGCGATTTTTGATTACGGAAACGAAAAGGCAGAAGCCATCGCCGAAGAAATCCTTTCCTCCGGAGATTTTTCCGGATGGAAATATTTTATCCTTAATGCAGATAATTCCGGCACCGCGGTGCTGTGATATATTGAGGTAGAAAGATGAGTCTTATAGTACAGAAATTCGGCGGAAGTTCCGTTGCAGATGCGGAAAAGATCCGCCGGGTTGCAAAGATAATAACCGATACCTATTCCGCCGGAAACAGCGTTGTTGCGGTGGTTTCTGCCCAGGGCGACACTACCGATGACCTCATCGCAAAAGCCGCGGAAATAAGCGAAAATCCTTCGAAGCGCGAACTTGACGTTCTCCTTTCCACCGGCGAACAGATTTCCATGTCGCTCCTTGCAATGGCAATCGAAAAAATGGGATTCCCGGCGATTTCCCTCACCGGATGGCAGGTCGGCTTACAGACCGACGCCGCCCATTGCTTTTCAAAAATCCGCCGGGTCGATAAGGAAAGGCTCGAAAGCGAAATCGGCAAAAAGAACATCGTGATAGTCGCCGGGTTCCAGGGCATCAACCGCTATGACGACATCACAACTCTCGGCAGAGGCGGTTCCGATACTTCCGCTGTTGCCCTTGCTGCGGCGCTTCGTGCGGACCTTTGCCAGATTTACACCGATGTTGACGGAATCTATACCGCCGACCCGAGGATAGTGAAGGACGCAAAAAAGCTTGATGAAATCACCTATGACGAAATGCTCGAACTTGCAAACCTCGGCGCAAACGTGCTCCACAGCAGAAGCGTTGAGATGGCAAAAAAATACAGCGTAAGGCTGGAAGTCCGCTCCAGCTTTGAAAACAAACCCGGAACTACATTGAAAGAGGTCGTTAAAGTGGAAAGAATGCTTATCCGCGGAGTTACCCGCGACAACAACACCGCAAGAATCTCCCTTGTTGAGGTGCCGGACGTTCCCGGAATCGCCTTCAAAATTTTCAGCATTCTTGCAAAGAAAAACATAAACGTCGATATCATCCTCCAGTCCATCGGACGCAACAACACAAAGGACATCAGCTTCACCGTTGCCCA
The DNA here is from genome assembly GCA_017399625.1 of Oscillospiraceae bacterium. Classification (GTDB taxonomy): domain Bacteria; phylum Bacillota; class Clostridia; order Oscillospirales; family Ruminococcaceae; genus UMGS1668. The sequence continues at coordinate 41,933 of JAFQBT010000019.1, read as the reverse complement.
TGACCAGAAGGACGAGGCGATGGAGGCTCTTCGTGAGGTTGCGGAACTTTTCAAAGCAAAGGAAATCACCTGCGACGATTCCGTTGCAAAGGTTTCCATCGTCGGCGCCGGAATCGAAACCCATCCGGGTATTGCGGCAAAGATGTTCGAAGCCCTTGCGGATGCGGACATCAACATCAAGATGATCGCCACTTCCGAAATAAAAATCTCCGTGCTCATCGACCGTGACAAAGCCGAAAGAGCCGTTCAGGTAATCCACGACGCGTTTGATTTTTAATTGCCTCCATTTTGAACCGTAGGGAACGGTCTTGACCGTTCCGAAACAAAAAGGACCCCCGTGCTCATTTGAGCACGGGGTTTTTGTTTGAGCATTTTATTGCGTGGTAACCTTCTTTGCACAAGGGGAGTTTGCCCTCCGGGCTTCTTTGCAGACACCTCCCCTAAAAGGTGAGTCTCCTTTGACAAGGGTCGCTGAAATATGTTGACTTCCGGAGGAAAAAGTGCTATCTTATAAGTGTATAAATATGTCTTTTTTGGGGGTGTTCCCATGGCGGTGCACGAAATACATATCGTCAAAGCGGATAAATCCAGAGCCATGGATTACAGACGCATTTTCGACGGTTCGAAACTTTTCCGGCATTACGGCGAAAACGTCCACAACTGGATGGATTCCGCCCTTGCCAACGATGAAGTCTGGATTGCGGAAGACCGCAACGGCGAAGCAGTTGGTTTTATGTGGATGCAGATCGAAAGCGTCTATGCAAATATGCCCTATCTTGCTCTTCTCGGAGTCCGCACCGATTACCGTTCCCACGGCGTCGGCCAGATGCTTATAAAATATTTCATCGAAAGCTATGAATCCAAAGGTTACGACCGGGGTTTCATTGCTGTCAACGATTTCAACCCCCTTGCAAGAAGACTTTATGAGGACATGGGATTCCATAAATTCATGCAGATGCCCGAAAGCCTTGACCCAAGCCACAATCTCTATCTCCTTATGAGAAAGACCCCCAAACACAACAGCAACGTTTAAACAATCGAGTTTTTTAATATCGGAACGGAGGAAATTAAATGAGCTATCATCGCGAAGCACAGTATATGGCAAATATGATCGAGATCGTAAAAGCCGATCCCGCAAAAAAAGAGGATTACAAACGCATTTTTGACAACAGCGCACTTTATAACCACTATTTCAAAAAGACCGATCTTCTTGATAAAGCCCTCACCGATGCCCTCAAAGCCGGCAGAGCATACGTTGCCGTTGACCGCAAAGGCGAAGCAGTTGGTTATATGAGCATGAGCCCTTCCGATGCAATGGTCGACGGACTTCCCTGCCTCACCCTTCTCGGCGTCAAAGACACCCAGCGCGGCAGAGGTATCGGCCAGATGCTTCTTGCATTCTATGTCGGCGTTATGACCCAGCTCGGTTTCAAGGAATGTGCACTTGTTGTAAACGATTGGAACCCCAGAGCAAGAAAACTTTATGACTCCCTCGGTTTCAAACTCCGCAGAAGCTATGAAGACCAGATCATCGGCGGCTGGATGAACCACATCCTTGTTAAAAAACTCTGATAAACGCAAAAAAGCGAAGGCACCGCAAAGCGGTGCCTTTTTTATATATTATAATTTACTTGCGAAATCCACTATAAAAAGATATAATATAAAAGTAAATCCTATAATAAGAGGAGATGTTTCCCCATGAATAAAAAACTTTTCGATTTCATCGCAAAAAGCCCGACCCCATTCCATGCAGTAAAAAACGTTTGCGAAACCCTTAAGGAAAAAGGTTATTCCGAACTTTGCGAAAGCGCAAAATGGAATCTTGAACCGGGAAAAGGATATTTTGTCACCCGCAACGGTTCTTCCGTGATTTCCTTCCGCATTCCGGAAGGGGATTTTTCCGGTTTTATGATGACCGCATCACATTGCGACAGCCCCTGCTTCAAAATCAAGGAAAACGCCGAACTTCCGGATAAGGCTTATGTCCGCCTTTCCACCGAAGGTTACGGCGGAATGCTCTGCTCCACCTGGATGGACAGACCCCTTGCCGTTGCAGGAAGAATCACCGTCCGCACCGAAAACGGAATTTCCGTCCGCCTTGTTGATACAAAGGAACCCTGCGCCGTTATCCCCAACGTTGCCATTCACATGAACCGCGAAGCAAACAAGGGAATGAACTATAACGCAGCGGTTGATATGATTCCGCTTTTTGCCGAAGGCGGAAACGAAGGTTCCTTCCGCGCGCTCATCGCAAAAACCGCAGGAGTTGAGGAAAAGGACATCATCACCACCGATCTTATCGTTTACAATCCGGAAAAAGGCACCGAATGGAACGGATTCATTTCCGCTCCGCGCCTTGATGATCTCCAGTGCGCTTTCGGCGCTCTTGAAGCATTCATCACCGCCGGAAAAGCAGAAAATCTTCCGGTTTACTGCCTTTTCGATAACGAAGAAGTGGGCAGCCAGACAAAACAGGGCGCTGCTTCGACCTTCCTCACCGCTGTTCTTGAAAGAATCAGCGAAAGCCTTTGTCTTTCCGCTTCCGAACATTACGGAAAAATTGCCAACAGCTTCCTTCTTTCCTGCGATAACGCCCATGCGGTTCATCCTAACCACCCGGAATATCAGGACAAAAACCACGCAGTCTATATGAACAAAGGCATCGTCATCAAATATAACGCCAACCAGCGCTATACTTCCGATGCTGTTTCCGCGGCGATTTTCGCTCTTGTCTGCGAGGAAGCGGGAGTTCCCTTCCAGCGTTATGCAAACCGTGCCGATATGCCCGGCGGAAGCACCCTTGGCAACATTGCAAACACCCAGGTTTCCCTCAACACCGTTGATATCGGTCTTCCCCAGCTTGCGATGCATTCTTCCTTCGAAACCGCAGGCGCAGAGGACACCGGTTTTTATGTAAAAGCCCTTGCCTGCTTCTATGGAAAAACCCTTTCCATGGAAAGCGACGGAGAATATAAACTTGGCTGATTTTCAATAATCTGCCGGGAAAACGTATAATTTCATTATTTCCCGGCTGCTTTTTATCCGCTGATTCAGTACCCCGCGGTAAATTGCTTTCGCCTTGAATCGGCATTTTATCGGATATTATATCGCCCAGGCCAGCTTCAGATTATTCAAAGAGGTATTTTATGGTTTTTATTTTTCCTCTGCTCGGAATCGTTTTTTCCGTTCTCACCCTCCTTCTGCGGAGAACGACCGGTTCCGAAATTATTTTTGACGGAATTTTTTATGCTTTTGATTATACCCTTCTGTTTGCCCTTTGCTTTGTTGCTTTTCTTTTTGTCTGCTCCGTTTTTGTTGACCTTGAAAAGCCGAACAAAGGCTTCAGCAGATTTTATAACGCGGTCATCATCTTCACCCTGCGGGTTGCTCTTTCCGCCTGCAACGTAAAAGTAAAAGTCGAAGGCGCGGATAAAATCCCAAAAGGACGTTTCGTTATGGTCCAGAACCATCTTGCAATGTTCGACCCCATCGTAAGCCTTGTCTTCCTCGGAAAGCATGAAATCGGTTTTATCACAAAGCCGGAAAACTTCCGCCTTCCCATCATCAACAAATTCATGCACCGCATCTGCTGCATTGCCATTGACCGCGAAAACGCAAGAAACGCGGTAAAATCCATCAACGCCGCGGCGGAAAACGTAAAAAACAACGTCTGCTCCATGGCGATTTATCCGGAAGGAACAAGAGCAAGGGACGGCGAAATGCTTCCCCTTCATGCCGGCTCCTTCAAAATCGCAACAAAAAGCGGCGCTCCCCTTGTTATCACAACTGTTGATAACACTAATCTTGTGCATAAAAACACACCTTTCAGACGCACGAACATAACCCTTCGGATTTGCGAAGTTATTCCCCCGGAGGAAGTTGCTTCCTCCACCACTGCGGAACTTTGCGAAAGAACTTATAAAGTTATGTGCCGTTCCCTTGGAAAAAATCCGGACTGAAATCCCGTGCTCAAAAAAGAAAATCCCGTGCTCAAAATCTGAGCACGGGATTTTCTTGTTTTTCATCAACCGAATTTAATGGGTTTTCTGCCTTCTTCGTCGCCGCTTCCTCCGCTGCTTCCGCTTCCGCTTCCGCTGTTGCCTTCTTCAAGCGCGCCGTAATAGATATAGATTTTTTCCGCTCTGTCGCCAACGGCAACTTCGGTGCCTTCCTCAACGGACTGGTCATAGACCACGTTATATTCATACTGTGCGCTGAAGTTCGGAATAAGCTGATAGTTTATCTGCATTTCATTGAGCATTGCGGAAACTTCCTCAATGCTTCTGCCGATGCAGTTCGGCATCGGGATTTTTTCCGGACCTTTGCTGACTTTAAGAACAACGGTGGTTCCTTTTTCCACCTCGGTTTTATATTTTACCGACTGGTCAAAAATCATTCCGGCAACGTATTCGTTGTTGTTTTCTTCCTCGAAAACAAGGTTGAAATCCTCATACTGGCTGTTGCCGTCAACGTCGGTTTTCATTCTTCCGACGAAGTTCGGAACAACAAGAGCATAGCCCGGTGCATCCGGAATGTCCTCGCCGCTGTTTTCGGAAACGGAATTATCCGGATCCCTGCGGTTTCCAAAGCCGAGAATCTCGGTGAACCGGAAAAGGAAGCCCACCATTCCGAGAAGAACCGCCATTGCGATAAGTGTTGCGATGAATCCCCAGGGAAGCCGGACTTTTCTTTTTTCCTCATGTTCGGTTTCCTCGCCGGGGAAATATTCTTCTTCGGTTTTCCTGATTTCCGCTTCCGCCGGAGCAACAAAAAGCTTTGTGTTGGAACCTGCGGATTCAAGAAGTTCCGCAGTGAGGTCATCGATGGAACGGGTTCGGTATTCGCTGCTGAGGGTCATGGCATTCATGATTGCATCCGAAACTTCGGAGGAAATATTGTTGTTGAGTTCCTCCGGAGGGCAAAGATGATCAACGTCTTTTCTGGATTCCGCATCCGCCGGAAGGGTTCCGGTGAGAGATTTATAAAGCACCGCCGCAACGGAATAAACGTCGGTCCATTCGCCCTGCCAGGAACCGGTTGAATACTGTTCCGGGGCGGAATAGCCTGCGGAAAGATCCGGTTCAACAAGGGAATGTTTGGAATAAAGCGCCGCCGTTCCGAATCCGCAGAGAAGGAGCTGTCCTTTTGCGTTGACCCGGATGCTTTCCGGCGAAATTCCCCTATGGACAAAACCGTTGCTGTGGAGATAGGTTATAGTTGTGAAAAGGGGCATAAAAAGCTTTTTTACCTGGGGCCAGGTAAATTCGCCGCCGTTATGGGAAAGATAATCCCCATAGGAAATGGTCTTTATATATTTATAAACTGCATAGACGGTGTTGTTTTCCCGGAAAACATTTGTTACGGGCATAAGGTAATCCTTATGACGGAAATTGCGGAGGGCATCAAAAAGATCGTAAAAATCCGCCATGAGGGTTTTATACTGTGCCTCGTATCCGGAAAAAGGAACAACTTCACCGGTAAGGTCGCTTCGTTTTGCAAGGCTTCCGGGCATATATTCCTGAACAAAAACCTTTTCCTCGTTTTCTTTATCAAAACCGATATATGTAATGCTTTCGCCGTTTTTTCTGATCATTTTTCCGACGATATATTTTTCGCCGACAACTGTTCCTGCGGGGATGCACTCTTCGTCCGTAAGCGCATTTTCGTCGTATCCGCAGCGGCATTTTCCGTTTTCATCAAGCACGGACATGCAGCCCATGCAAAGACTGCGTTCATCTGTAAGCAAAGCAGCTACCTCCTTTTTCATGAGAACTTTATATATGCTTACGCTTTTGCGTTAATATCAAAGAACATATTTATTCACAATATATAATATACTATTTTTATGCGCCGCGCAATAATTTTATGAAAGATATTTATTTCATTTCGGAATATTTTTTGCATTTCTTTCGGCAGAAGCGCCGTTTTTTTCAGTCTCCGCTATCATGGGAAGTGTCTGCAAAGCAGACAAAAGGGTGCCTACCATGTACATCCGAAAACGGAACGTCGGGGACGACGTTCCCTACGGCAATGGGGTCTTTCCCCATAAAACGATAAAACTCCGTTACTGCTCAGTAACGGAGTTTTGTCGTTTTTTGAAGGAAAAAGATATGAATGATAAGTAAAAAAGTCGTAATCAGATTTTTTTGCGAAGCATGATAACAAGGGTTACCGCAACAAACCAGAACATCTGGAACGCCGCAAGAACATACATTGTAAGGCTTCGGATATTTCCCGTGAAGAGGAAAAGGGTTACAAGAACAAAACCGAGGATTATTCCGATCATTTCAATAAGCGCCGCCGCAAAGGAGGACTGGCGGATTATTCCGCAGCAATTGAGGAGATCGGAAAGGGCATAAAGGCTTCCGTTATAAACTGCCGCAGCGGGAGCGGTTTCTCTTTCTTCGGTAAGTTCCGCGCATTTCTGCTGATATTTGGAAGAAAGAAGATTAAGCTGGCTCTTCGGATATCCGAAAAGGTCACAGAGCTTCTTTACTGTGATGTTGGGGTCACTGCAGTTGATAACAAGGCGAACGCCTCTTTCCGCCATGATTCCGAGGGAATGATAAACTTCTCTGTCCGCATGATAGCTGAGAACAAACATAGCGGTAAGTTCGCCGCTGTTGGCGAGATAAAGAATATCCTTGCCGCTGCCGACATATTTGTTTTCATAATCATGGGAAGGAATATCGATTCCGTGGTTGATCATAAGTTCGCGGTTTCCGATGAGAACGCGCTTTCCGCCAACCCAGGCGGAAAGTCCCATTCCGTCCTCATAGATGATGGTATCAACCGGCTTGAGGAGTTTTTTATCTCCCTGAACAACGTTGATGAAGATGCTTCCGAGGGTGCTTCTGGTGCTGCAGATTACGGAAGCCGCATCAAGGATTGCTTCGTCGATTCTGCCCTGGGCAAAGGTTTTGATTCCGTGGAGGATAATGCTGCCTTCGGGGAAAAGCTGTTCAATATCAAGGAGCACGGAATCGGTTTCCGCAAAGGTTTCCGCGGTATAACCGCCTGCCATAACGCTTCCCTCTTCATTGAGGGCGGCGCAGGAACGATATACCGGAAGGGCACCCGCAATGGTTGCGGAGAAAGGAGATGCAACGCAGAGCACTGCGGCAAATCCGGTTATTGCATCGGAAACTCTTCCGGTGAGAAGGAACGCGATCACGCCGACGAGAATCGAGCAGAGGAAAACGATCGGTGCAACGATTCTTGCAATGCTTTCGGTGGCGTCGTCCCGATAGGAAAGTTCAAGGAATCTGGTGAAGAATTTTGCTTTTGCGCTGGTGCAGAAGCGTGGTGTTTCGTCCCTCTGTCCGGTAAGCTCTCTTGCAAGTTCCTTGTTCCTTACCGGAAGAAGCGCGGATTTTCCTTTTCCCGTGGTGAGAACATCAAAGTTCTTTCTGATTCTTGCGGCGGAAAGGATTTTTCCTATGGTGTTGAAGAAAAGTCCGAGAATTGTGATGGGGAAGAAAAGATTTTCTCCGCCCGGGGACATTGCAGAAGGATCCGCAATGAATGCAACGCCAAGAGCCGCCGCTCCGATTACGGAGCAGGTTGCAAAGGTATCGTTTCCCGCTTTGAATCTTACGAGGGAAAGAAGTCCTCCGCCGACCGCAACGTGACATGTAAGCGCCGCAACGCAGACGATTGCAAGGTTGATTATCGGGAAGATTATTCCGGAATCCGCGAAGGAAACCGCTTCCGGAAGTTCATAGCCAAGCATCGGAGAAAGACAGAACGCAAGGCTTGCAACAAGGAGCACGAAGATGATGACCGCCCTAATAATAAGACCTGTGAGCTGTGCGGAAAGGTTCTTTTCAACCGCTTCCTTCTGGGATTCGGCTTCGTAATCGTCCGGATCGTCATCCTCCGGTTCGTGCATATCCTGCATGAGTTTTTTTGCGATATCCTCGTTGCTCTGGTCGGAAAATTTATTTCTGACCGGTTCCTGAGCCGGAATTTCGGGGATATGTATCTCCTGATCCGTGGGCTCCGCAACGTTCCGCATAAATTCCGCAACTTTATCGTGGCGTTTTTCAACAAATTCCTTATAAAGGTCGTGGTTTCCGGAACTGGTGAGGTCGGTTTTTTCCTTTTCTTCCCTTGCGGCTCCGAAACCGACTATTCCGCTGTTTTCCGGAATCTTTTCCGCAGGTTTTTCCTCAGCCGGCTTCGGTTCCGGCTTTGGTTCCTCTTTGGGTTCCGGCTTCGGTTCAAAACCTCTGAGCTGTTCTTCGGTATGGATGGTGAAATCCTTCGGCACAAATCCGTTTATTTTTTCCTTTGCTTCGGAAGCCGCGGTGTGCGCCGGAACGGTATTCACTTTTGCGGAGATGCTTTCGCTCTTCTGCTTTTTGGATTTCTTTTCGTTCTTCCATGTTGCCGCACCGAAATACTGGGAAAGAGTATCGTCAACCTGGATGGTTCTTGTTGTTATGGGTTCGTCGCTGAATTTTTTTGTATATGTGGGAACCTCCGGTTCCTTCGGTTCCTCCGGCTGGGTGTTTTTCTGCCGCATCTCAAAAAAATCGCCCGAATTGGAATTGCTGTTTATCTGTGAATCGGTTGCTTTAGCGGCGCCGTTTTCTTTTTTGCGCCTGATTTCCTCAAGAATGTCGTCAACCGAATATCCGTTTCCTGCCATTTTGTTCCCCTTCCTTCAAGATTTTTTATATAAAGCCGTTATCTTGCTTTGATTCCGAGGCGCTGTCTTGTTACCTCATACATCATTACGGAAGCCGCAACGGAAGCATTGAGGGATTCGATTTTGCCGCGCATCGGGAGAGAAACAACAAAATCGCATTTTTCTTTAACAAGGCGGCTCACTCCTTCGCCCTCCGCACCGAGAACAAGACCGATGGATCCGGAAAGATCCGCGGACCAGAGTGCTTCGCCGTCCATATCCGCGCCGAAAATCCATACTCCGCGTTCCTTGAGTTCATCGATGGTTCTGGCAATGTTGGTTACCCTTGCAACGGGAACATATTCCACCGCACCTACGGAAGTTTTTGCAACAACGTAGTTGAGACCGACGCTTCTGCGTTTCGGAATGATAACTCCGTGGGCTCCGCAGCATTCCGCAGTTCTGATGACTGCGCCAAGGTTATGTCCGTCCTCAAGTCCGTCAGCAATAATGATGAATGGAGGTTCGCCCCGTTCTTCCGCAAGGGCAAAAATTTCATCAACGGTGGCGTATTTATGCGCCGCCGCCATTGCAAGAACTCCCTGGGCATTTGCTCCTGCGGCAAGTTCCTCGATTTTTACCGGGGCAACTTCCTTTACCGGGATTCCGGCTTCCTTTGCCATTGCATAGAGTTTGCCGAGGTTGGTCGAGCCTTTTGCAACCATAATGCGGTCGATTTCTCTACCGGATTTGATCGCTTCGATTACCGCGTTGCGGCCGCAGATTTTATCTTTATCCGCTTCGTTTTCGCGGATTTCTTCTTTTTCTCTGTATTTTTCCATAATTTATTCTTCCTTCATCAAAGTGGAAATATTCACAACGGTTTCGATCCAGTAATCACGCAGCTGTTCGTTTATCTTCGAGCCTTTTGCGGTACGGACATAATATTTTCGGGGTTTTCCTTCGGACATATCCCATTCGCTTTTCAGCAGACCCTGGCTTTCAAGCCGGCGCAGCAGCGGATAGAGAGTGTTTCCGTCCACCGGGACCCCTTTTTCGGTCAGTTCCTGACCGAGGGAATAGCCATATTTTGGCGAGGAAAGTTGATTCAGAACGCCGAGAACGACAGTTCCGCGGCGAAGTTCCGACACAAAACCGGAAATGATTTCGTCATCGCTCAATTTTCCCCACCTCCTTTTTATAGTAACGATTTTTGGCTTGTTCATGCGGTTTTTTGCGGTTTTAAAAACCCAAAAAATCTACATTTTTACAGATAAAATCCGCCGTTTTTTCGGAAATTTCCGCCGATTTCCCGGCGAAAACTTTCCCGTTTCCGATCGGATTTCCGGATATTTTTACCTATTCCAAATTATACAGTATAATTCACAGTGTTGTCAATACTAAATTAAAATTTTATTCAAAATAATTTTACAATTCATCAATGTTATTTAAAATCATTTTTATTTCACTTTAATGCTGAATCCGTTTATTTTAAAAATAAAATACTGTGTGCCACACGAATATACGCAAAAACGGGCAGAACAGGGGTTTCCCCTGTCCTGCCCGTTTTTTTACGGAAAATTATTAAATTTCAAAGGTTTCCTGCCGGTTCAAAAAGTCCGTTTTTTGGCTTATTTATGCGGTTTACCAGACTTTCAGAAGCCGCGGAAAACGCTTCATTACTATACCGCACATCTCCCTGATTTCGTCCGGAATCGTGCCAACCGGACCGTTTATCGGGTCATATTTGAAGACTTTTCCCTCGTATCTGAAGCGGCAGTTGTTTGCTTCGCCGGTTACGTAGAATCCGTCGTTTTCGCTCTTTTTGAAATCCTCCTCATCGAGGAACAGAGTGAATTTTTCCTTATGCGGTTTTCCGTCATAGGGACAGCTGTCGGCGCAGGCTCCACATCCGTCGCAGAAATCGTTCACGTGGAGGATCTGGCGGCTGCCGTCGGAAAGTTTTATCACCCAGTTTGCCCGGTTGGGACAAACTTCCGCGCAGAATTCGCAGACACTGTCGCATTCAAGGCAGCGTTCGCCTTCGGCGCATTTTTTGCAGTCTGCACAGAGTTTTCCGCGTTTTTCAAGGAAGGAACGATCCTCGTTTTCGTTGTCCGGAACATATTTATCAAAATGGCTGTGGGCGATTTTTTTGCAAAGGCGCTGGGAATCGGCAATAACTTTTGCGATATCCTCGGTTTTTCCGAAGTTCGCGTTGCCGACGAGATATGTTGCGCTGTCAATTTCATCGAAGAGAACGTCGTCAACTTCCTCTCCGGTGGCGTTGATTGCATAATCCGCAGGGATTTTATCCTTTGCGCCGGTGTCGATAACCGGTCTGATTCCTGTTTTTTCGTCCGGTTCGCCAAGTTCGGAAACATGGCAGAGAAGCTGTCCGCTCCTTACTCCGCTTGGAATAAGATTCGGTGCAACGAAGATGCCTTCCTTCTTCATGGCGAGGATTTCGTCCATGGAAGCATCCATTTCGCTTTCCGGTTTATCGAAAACAAGGGTCACTCTATCGACGGAAGCGAGCTTTTTTGCGCATCTTGCCGCCGTAACCGCAGTATGTCCGCCGCCGATTACAACAACGCTTCCCATAACTGTTTCTTCCGTTTCCTCCGGATTGCGTTTATAATTTTCGAGGAACTCCAGGGCGGAAACGTTTTTGCCGAAGGCAAACCTGAGATGTTTCTGTTTTCCGGCTCCGATGGCGAGGACGATTTTTTCAAATCCCTGTTCCCGGAGTTCACGCAGGGAGGTTACCTCAACGCCAAGCTCCATTTCGATTCCGAGAGCCTGGATAAGGGTTGCGTCCCATTCTATATCGGAATCATCAATGCGGAATTTGGGGATATATTTTGTAACAGCGCCGCCGGGACGGTATTCTTTATCGAAAATGGTGACCTTCGCGCCCTGTCTTGCAAGGAAGCAGGCGGTGGAAAGTCCGGCAGGTCCGCATCCGACAACAGCAATTTTTGCGCCCGCTCCGGATTTAAGCTCCGTTTCATCAAGAAGATCGAAGCAGGCATTTTTCGCCGCCTGGTAATTTTCGCCCTTGATATTCAGCGGACATTCGTAGAATCTTCTGGAGCAGCCGTCCATGCAGGGATGGCTGCAAAGGGTTTCAACGGTGAAGGGCATGGGGTTGCGCTCGAAGATAACACGGAGAGCATCAAGGCTTCTGCCGTTTTTGATAAGGCGCATTACGAGTGGAATATCCGCTCCGAGGGGACAGACCGCACGGCACTGTGCCTTCGTGCAGTTGATATGCGGAATGGGTCCTTCGGCTTTTTTCGGTTTTGCGCCGGGGATATTTTTATATCTTCCGCCGGAATAAACTTCCTTTTCAATATCCGGAAGGTCGGAAGTGAGGATTCCGGAGAACTGGGCGTAATCGCATTTTGAAACGTCCTCCGCAAGCTGTTTGAATCTCCGGAGACCGCCGGGTCTTATGATATCGGAAACAACGGTTACCGGCCAGATTCCCGCATCGAAAAGTTTTGATGCGGTGAAATAATCCGCTCCGCCCGCAAAGCAGATTCTGAGACCGCCGCCGAAATCGTTTGCGATTTTTTCAGCAAGGGAAAATGCAATGGGGAAAAGTGCTCTTCCGGTAAGTCTGCCGTCCTTGATGGGTGTTTCCTTCGCTTTTTCAACACGGAGCCCGCCGCAGACTTTTACGCCGAATTCAAGGCGCTTCATATCCGCTTTGTTCTGAAGACGGAGGAACGCGGGTTTTAAATCATCATAAAGCGCGCCGCTTTCCATTTTTTCCTTGCTTATTTCAACGTCATCATATCCGTTGATATCAAGGATTCCCCGGACGGTATAATAACCCAGAAGATCCGGGCTGATTTTTACAAAGGTATGGAGGCGTTTTTCCTCGATGAGGTATGCCGCGGCTTCCTCGATTTCGGAAGCGGAAAGGCCTTCCTTAGGAACAAAGAAAGCGGAATTGCAGACCCTCGGGCTGATATCGGAAATATAGGTGTTGTCAATTCCGTCCAGCTCATCCATATGAGCTCTTGCCCAGTTTTCGCATTCACGCCAGACGGGAGTATATTCCGCGGATTTAAGCCCTTCGATGAAGCTGTTCATCTTTTCGGATTTAAGGTCCTCAAGGCTTCCGCCCACGGACATATTGAAAACAAAACCTTCCGGAACGCCCAGTTCAAAAGCGGTGCTGATGAGCTTTATGGCGTACCATGCCTTTACATATTCGCCGAAGGCTTCCGCAACGGAAAGTTCCGAAGGATGTTCGGAGGAAAAAGTTCTGTCGCCGACGGAAACGTCCGGTTTTCCGGATTTTTCGTTATCCGGAAAAACTGTCCGGAGTTCGAAGAACCTTGCGCCGGAAAGATATGCGGCGATTATTCCCTGGGCAGTCTGGGTAACGGGACCCGCCGCAGGACCAACCGGATTTTCTATCCTCATTCCGAAGATGGGAAGTCTTGCTCTTCCTGCTTTATAAAAATCCTTTACGCCGAAAATTGTGCCGGTGGCGTTATGCTCCTCAATAAGAAGTCCCATCAGCTTTTCAAACGAAAGCGGTCTTAAATTTTCGCTCATAGGGCAAAACCTCCTGTTTCAAGCGGTCATGATTATACAGATTAATTTTAACATTTTTTCTTTATAATTACAAGGTATAAATTATTTCATTATATAATGGTTTTCCGGATAGGCGGTTTGTGCTATAATAAAATCAGATTAAGACGAAGGAGTGAATTTTATGGAATGTCCTTTCTGCAAAACCGAAATGATCCATGGATATCTCAACTGCGGAAACGCAATCTGGAGCGAACGAAAACATCTTATAAGCACCCTTCCGGACGGAAAGGAAAAATTTGCACTGCATCTTGAAACTCCGATGCTTTCTCCCAATCAGGTCGAAAGCTATTGCTGTCCGGAATGCAAAAAGATAATCATCGATTCTTCGGATTACGAAAACAATCTTGATTAATCCAAAAGGAGGTTCCGGCATGAAAAGAACAGCCGCGCTTATTTTCGCTTTCATTTTTTTGATTTTGCTTTGCTCCTGCAAACCCGAAGACACAGCGGATACTCCCGAGCTTCCGGAAATTTCCGGATACACAAAGGAACAGCTTGAAGAAAAGCTTATCGGGCTTTCGATTGATGAAATCCACCATTCCTGGGGCGAACCGGACGGCCATCTCTCCGGATTCTGGGGAGAAATCTGGTCTTTGGACGGCGGAAAAGAAAACATCATCACTCTCTATTACGACGAAAACGGAATGGTTGAATATATCAACCGGCCTTTTGATTAAAATCGTGATTCTTATGAAAAAGCAATCGGCAATAATTATCATCTGCTCCGTTCTTCTTTTGCTGATTTCCGGCTGCGGCGCAAAATATGATAAAGAGCGCTTCCTTGGCAAAACTTCAGACGAAATCATTGAAGAATCCGGTCCGTTCGACTGCATAACCGCTCCGGCGGATGATGACGGACTTTTCCGCAGCTGCAGGTGCGGTTATACCTTGAAAAAGCCGCAAAAAGGCTTTTTCGGAACTTCTCCGGAAGTTCTTTTTTTCATCACCTTTGATGAAAACGGAACGGCGGTTGCCTGCGGAAAGGATTTCCGCCCCGGCGGTTGAATTTTATTCAAAAAGCCCTTGACTCTCACGTTCCGTCATAGTATATACTTTTTTCTGCGAGGTGATAATTCTGAAGATGCTCATAAAGGAATTTGCTGAATTAACGGGGGTAAGCGTGCGCACGCTCCATTATTACGATGAAATCGGCTTGCTGAAGCCGGCTTTTGCGGATAAATCCACCGGTTACCGTTTTTATGACGAAAATTCCCTTCTGCGGATGCAGGAAATCCTTTTTTACCGGGAACTGGATTTTCCACTCCGAAGCATTGCGGAAATTTTATCCTCGCCGGATCACGATACAAAAAAATCCCTGGAGGAGCAGCGAAAACTGCTGATTCTTAAAAAAGAGCGGCTGGAGCGCATTATCTCCTCCATCGACGACGCCATGAAAGGAGAAAATATTATGAGCGCATTCGATAACAGCGAATTTGAAAAATACAAAGCGGAAGCCAGGGAAAAATGGGGCAGAACCGAAGCTTTTGAGGAATACGAAAGCAAAAGTGCAGACCGCGGCAAAGCCGAAAACGATTTTCTCTGCGGAGAAATGATGGAAATTTTCCAAAGAATCGGAGAAATAAAAAATCTTCCGGCGGATTCCGGAGAAGCGCAGAATCTTGTCAAGGAACTTCAGGATTTCATCACCGGGAATTATTACACCTGCACCGATGAAATTCTTTCCGGTCTTGGAAAAATGTATGTCGGCGATGAAAGATTCAAAGATAACATCGACAAAGCCGGCGGAATCGGCACAGCGGAATTTGCCGCAAAGGCCATTGAAATTTACTGCAGCAAATAAAAAAAGTACCTGCCTTGCGGCAGGTACTTTTTTATTTGTTATAAATATTATAAAATTTTTCCTTATCGAGCCGGAAGGTCAGCCCGTCGTAATGTTTTCCGTTAACAAGCCGAAGGTCCTTTTTCCGCCTGCATTCTTCAAAACCGAGCTTTTCCGCACATTTTATCATCCGGATATTTCCGCTCCAGGTCTGGGTAAAAATCTCCGCCACGCCATTTTCAAGAAGATAATTTATAAAAGCGGCAAGGGCGTTTGTTCCCAAACCTTTTCCGCAAAAGCAGCTTTCGCAGATATCGATTCCCACCGCACGGAACAGTTTTTCGCCGGGTTTTGCATTTTTAAGCGGCGTCCATTCGAAATTTTCGTTCATCATATAGGAACTCAAAGCGCCGATATGCTTTCCTTCGGCGGTATCGATTTCGAATCCCCAGCGGATTTCATCCTTCGGCTCCGCCAGTTTTCCAAGCTCCTTTTTCCGGTATGCTTCCGGGTCAAAAGTCTGCAGATCCGGAAGGGATTCCCATGGCGCATCCCAGTTTCCCCAATCGGTTTCAACGGTGTTCCAGCGGATATCGTCATCGATATCCTTTTCGGTCATATCCCGGAGGACGATGTTTTTATATTCGATTTTCATAATTCAAATTCTACCTTATATTCATTATCTATAATAAGGCAGGACGTTTTATTCTCCCTGCAAAGGGCAAGATTCTTTTTGTTTTCCGCAATGAGTTCTTCAATCTCAACGGAATCGAAAAGCCGTTTTTCAATAACGTCCGCCTTTTCAATAATGCTGCCGGAATTTCTGCGGATATAATCCTCCGTCATAACAAGGCAGCATTCCCTTATATTCTCAAGATATTTTGCATCAAAATCCTTCTTCCAGTCAAAAGGAATATAGCACCCCTCAACGGTGAGATTCTGATTATTTTCAACGGCGGTTTTTATCATTTCCCGGACGATGGGCCAGAGATATTCCACAAGCTTTTCATCATCCTCCGGAGTGAGATCCGTGTTCCCGCTTCGGATAAGACCCATCTTCAGATGGTCGATGGAGAGATATGGAAAGCCATATTTTTCGAGGATCTTTTGCGCAAGCAAAGTTTTCCCCGAATGTGAAGCTCCGAAAATAAGGACAACCATCCGCGGATTCCGCCTTTCGTATTGATTTTTTCCTGTACTGCTCTTATTACAAAGTCTATCACCCGGGGCTGAGATTGTAAAGACCTTTGGCAGCACAATTTGTAATATTTTATCAAAATTATACAATTCGTTTAAAACAAAGACTGTTTTTGCCGGTTTTTGTCGTTTTATATAATTTACTTTATAATACTTTAAAATAATATTGAATGGTTTCCGGGAAAATTTCATATAATAATTGAAATATTCATAAATTTATAATAGAATAAAATCATAACAAATCGAAATCGGGAGGTTTTTCATGAAAAGAGCAATCGTTCTTGCCGGCGGCGGCGCAAAGGGTTCCTATCAGTTCGGTTTCTGGCGCGCGATACGGGAACTTGGAATTGATTTTCAGATTGTTACCGGTTCTTCCGTCGGTTCCCTCAACGGCGCCCTTATGGCAAGCGGACTTTATGAAAGCGGGCTTGAAATGTGGAGCACCATAAAAACTCCCGATATAATCGAAACCGCCCCAAGCCGCCTTTCCGAAGTTATCGATACCGAAGGAATCGCCGGCGCGCTGAAAAGCTTTCTCGGCGATCTTGGCGAAAGCGCCGTAAATGTAAAAATGGATCCCTTCCCTCTCGGCGGGCTTATTGCAAAATATCTCGATGAAAAGCTCCTTCGGGAAAGCGGAATCGATTTCGGAATCATGTGCTCGGAATATCCGAACATGAAGATGCACCCGGTTACCCTTCCGGAAATTCCTTATGGGATGCTCGGTGAATATCTTCTTGCTTCATCCACGGTCTATCCTTCAATGGAACCCCGCTCCATCGGCGGAAAAAAATACGTTGACGGCGGTTACAGCGATAATTTCCCGGTGAACCTTGCCCTTGATATGGGTGCTGAGGATATCATTGGCGTCAATCTTTGCGCCAGCGGACTTGAGGCAAAATACGAAACGGATTATCCGGTCCGGGTTATCCGACCGAAATTCGACCTTGGCCCCACCATGGAATTTGTTCCGGAAATCGCAAAGCGGAACATCGCCCTCGGCTATAACGACACCATGCGGAGCTTCGGAAAGCTTGACGGCACCTGCTATACCTTTGAAAAAGGCGAAGGCGAAAAAATGCAGAAGGATTTTGAAAAATTCTGCGTTGATATGCTCATAAAATGCGGTGCAGTCCCTCGCAGCGAAAAGGACAGCTATCACAAATCCCTTGCGGTAAAAGGTCTTTCTGAAAAACGGAAGGAGCGGCTCGGGCTTATGCATAAAAACCTTGCGGTTGTCTGCGCGGAAACCGCGGCGGAAACTTTTTTCATCGACCCCACCGTAATCTATTCCGCCGAAAGCCTCGGCAATGCGCTTCTCCGGGAATTTACTCCTTTTGAGGAAAAAGATGAAAACCCCATGGCGGCGGTTTTCTCTGCTCCAAAGCCTCTTAACTATAAGCTCGGTCAGATAAACGGGCTTGATTCCCGGGATATAATCGCCTATCTTGTTTCGCTCTGGCTTTCCGTTGCCGGCGGCGAAACTCCGAACCGTGATCTCCGCACCCTTTGCCGCTTTATTCCGAAGGAATTTTTCGCTTCGCTTTATATCAGCTTCCTTAAAATCAAAGGAGAATGACAAAATGAAAATTTTAAAAACTCTCGCCGTGCTCATAGCTTTTATGCTTGTTCTGTGCTCATGCTCAGGCGGTGCAGAAGCCGCCACCGGCGGAAAATATATGCTTGCAACCGGAAAAGCCGGCGGAACCTATTATTCCCTCGGAACCTGCCTTGCATCCGTCTGGGATAAATATTCCCAGAGCACAACGAATATTGCAACAACCTCCGGCTCCGTTCAGAACATCGAAATGATCCTCAAGGAAAACGCGGATTTCGGCTTTGTCCAGAGCGACATCCTCCATTATGCCCTCGAGGGCAAGGAGATGTATGAGGAAAATCCCCAGCGCGGTCTTTCCGTTGTGGCAAATCTTTATTCCGAATATGCCCAGTTCGTGGTAAACGCTTCCACCGAGATAAAAACCATTCCGGACCTTGCGGGAAAAACCGTTGCAGTCGGAAAATACGGAACCGCAACCGAAGCCGCCGCAAGGCAGATCCTTGAGGCCTATGGCGTTACCTATGACATGATAACCGTAAAATACCAGACTTTTTCCGAAGCCATGGACGGACTCCATTCCGGAAGCATCCAGGCGGCTTTTGCGGTTTCCTCCCTTCCAAGCGCGAATATCCTTGAATATTCCCAGACCCACGAGATACGCTTCCTTCCGGTTTCCCTGACACAGTCCAACGCTTTCAAACGCAGCTGTCCTTTCTTCAGCGACGGAATGATTGCCAGCGAAGTTTACGGAACGGAAAATTCCGTTTCCACCGTCTGCATCGACGTTCTGCTCATCTGCCGCAACAACATGCCTTCCGCGGACGTTTTTTCGATTACTCAATCCCTTTTCAATAACACCGACGAAATAACAGCCGGTCACGCAAAGGGCGAGGAAATAAACGCCGTCACCGCGGCGGAAACCGCAGTGGGCTCCATCCATTCCGGCGCAAGGCAGTATTTTGAAAACCCCGGCGAGGAATCAAAAAAGAAGGACGGGGATGAAAGCTCCTCCGGAAGCAGTTCCGAAGAAAATGAATAAATTTCCGGTGCTCACCTTTGAAAACGGTGGGCACTTTTTTGTTTGTTCCTCTGCTGAAAAACTGCCCGTATGCAAAGGAACACCTCATCCGTCATTTCCTTCGGAAATGCCACCTTCCCCTCAAGGGGAAGGCAAAACTCTTGCAATTCCCCTTAAAAAGTTGTATTATATCAAATGCTGTTTTTTAGAAAAAAGGGGAATTTTATGACAAAAATCATTCATTTTATAAAAAAGAACGTTGTTTTCTGCGTTGCGGCCTTTGCCGCCCTTATAACCGCATTTTTTGTTCCGCCGGATGCGGAATATCCCGGATATTTTGACTGGCGGACCCTTGCCTGCCTTTTCCTCACCCTTGCGGTGGTTTCCGCACTCGGAAACATCAAGTTTTTTACCATTCTTGCAAGAAAACTGGTGCTCCTTTCCGGAAATCTCCGGCGGCTTTTCCTTCTTCTTGTTGTGATAACCTTCATCGGTTCCATGATAATCGCAAACGATATGGCGCTTATCACCTTTCTTCCGCTTGGATATTTTGCCCTTTCAGTAACGAAGAACGATAAATATATGGCATATCTTTTTATTCTGCAGAACATTTCCGCAAACCTCGGCGGAATGCTCACTCCCTTCGGAAATCCGCAGAACCTTTATCTTTATTCCTTCTTCGAAATCCCGACTGCGGAATTTACCGGAATAATGCTTCCGCCCTTCCTTCTTGCAATCGCAATGCTTGCGGCGGCCTGCTTCCTTATAAAACCGGAAAAACTCAGCTTCCATGAGGAATTTCCGGAAAAGCTCCGGGTCGGAAAAACCGTTCTTTATATGGCGCTTTTCGCCTTTTCGCTGCTCATAGTTTTCAGGATAATTCCTTTCTGGCTTGGTCTTGCGGTGATTCCTGCGGTGCTTTTCTTTGTTGATAAAGATGCGCTTTACGAAGTGGATTACGGCCTTTTGGGAACGTTTTTCTTTTTCTTCATCTTTTCCGGAAACCTTGCCCGAATCGACGCAGTGAATGAATTTTTCTCCGCCCTTCTTGCAAAAGACGCCCTTCTTGTTTCGGTACTTTCCTGCCAGTTCATCAGCAACGTACCTTCGGCGATTCTTCTTTCCCGGTTCACCGGGGATTATCATTCCCTGCTTCTGGGCGTAAACATCGGCGGAACCGGAACTCTCATCGCATCCCTTGCAAGCCTTATTACCTTCAGCGAGTTCCGGATTCTTTATCCGGAACAGACGAAAAAATATCTCGGTTTGTTCACCCTTATAAATGTAATTTTCCTTGTTGTGATGACCGCCGCGGCAAAATTGTTTTTCCTCTGATAAAAAACTGTTTTAAATTCGCACAGATGATGATATAATCGTAAAAAAGGGGGCGGTTTTATGGAAAGAAAAAACTATATCAAAAAAATCGTGCTCAGCGCAATGTTCCTTGCCCTTGGAATGGTGCTTCCGTTCTTCACCGGGCAGATTCCTCAGATCGGAAGCATGCTTCTTCCGATGCATATTCCGGTTTTCCTTTGCGGATTAATCTGCGGCGGAAAATACGGCGCGGTGATCGGATTCATAATGCCGCTGATGCGCTCCGCAATTTTTATGATGCCGCCGATGTATCCGGATGCGGCCGCAATGGCTTTTGAGCTTATGGCCTATGGCTTCATCGTCGGGTTCATGTATGAAAATGCCCGATGGCACTGCATAAAATCCCTCTATCGCTGCATGCTCACCGCAATGCTCGGCGGAAGAATAGTCTGGGGACTGGCAATGGTGCTCCTGGTCGGTCTCGGCGAAAACGGATTCGGAATCACAATGTTCATAACAAGGGCCTTCGTGAACGCGTTCCCGGGAATAATCCTCCAGCTTGTTTTCATTCCCGCGCTGATGCTCGCCCTTGATAAAACCCATCTTGTTCCCTTCGGGAAAAACCTCCGGGCAGAAAAGAAATCCGAACCGGAGAAAATATAAAACAAAAACGCATCCGCAGAAACTGCAGATGCGTTTTTTTAAATGAATAATCCCGCAATAAAAGCCGCCGCAGAAGCCGCAAGAGCAACCACGATAAGCGGGAATTTAAAATATGCAAGGGCAACAGCCACCGCCGTTCCGATAAGGGAAGTGGTCATGTTTCCGGTGGAATAAAAAATCGCCGGAATTGTCATGGCGCTGAGCACCGCATAGGGAATATAATAGAGAAAACCCCGGAAAAAGGGAGATTTTATCTTTTTCCGGAAAAGGGTGAACGGGATCATCCTTATAAGATAGGTGACCCCAGCCATGACGGCAATATAAATAATAATGCTCATCCTTCCGCCTCCTCTTCATCCGGAACCGGGAACAAAGCGGCACAGATTGCCGCCGCGAGCACGGAACAGATTATTACCGCAAAGCCGCCGGAAACGCTTTTGAGCACGTATTCAAAAACCGTGCTCAAAGCCGCCGCAATGAGCACCGCCGCGAGCACTCCTTTTTCCTTCTTCGAGGGCGGAATGATTATCGCAAGAAACATTCCGTAAAGGACTATGCCCATGGCGGATGAAATTGATTCCGGAAGGATATTTCCCGCCGCGGCGCCGAGGAAGGTTCCGGAAACCCAGCCAAGGGCGGAAATTGCGGTAAGACCGTACATATAATATGGTGAAACGGATTTTTGCGAAACCGCAGCGGCAAAAATTTCGTCCGTTATTCCGAAGGAAGCCGCCATTCTGTGGAAGGTATTGAAGTTTCCGTCAAGTTTTTGGGAAAGAGAAATTCCCATCAGCGAATAGCGGATGTTTATAACAAGCTGGGTCAGCGCCATTTCAATAAGGCTTCCGCCGGCGGCAATTATTCCGACTCCGGCAACCTGCCCTGCGGAGGTGAGATTGGTAAGCGAAATTCCAACCGCCGCAAGAATCGAAAACCCAAGGCTCACCGCAAGGATTCCGAAACCGAAGGAAACGGAAAGATATCCAAGGCAGATCGGGATTCCGTCTTTTATTCCTTTAAGAAAATCTTTTTTCAACCGCTTCCCCTCCTTTTTCCGGAAAAATATAAAAGTAATTATAGCACCATTTTCTGTATATTTGAACATTTTCTGCAAAAATTTTGAATTTTTAAAGATTTGTGCTATACTTTCAGCGAAAGGCGGTGCTTTTTTATGTATGATGAATACCTCAAAACATTTATCTGCGTTGCGGAATGCGGAAGCTTCACAAAGGCGGCGGAGCTCCTTTATCTTTCGCCCAACGCGGTGAAAAAGCGAATCGGTTCCCTTGAGGAAAGCACCGGCATAAGCCTTTTTGAGCGCACTCTTAAAGGCGAAAAGCTTACCGCCGCAGGAAAAACTTTTTACGGCGACGCAAAAAATCTTGTTCAGAACTATAACAACGCCGTCGAAAGGGCAAGGCGCATCCAGGAAAGCGACACCGATGTTCTTAAAATCGGGATAATGGATACCTTTGCGGATGAATTTATGATTGCAAAATGGTTCCAGTCCTCCGGAAGGACCGAACGCAGAAAGACCAGCATGGTTTTTTACGGAAGCTCCAGCGAAGGCCTTGTAACAATGCTCCGGAGCCTCGGGAACGATATTGATTTTGCCGTTGATATCTGCGATGAAAAGCTTGCGAAGAAATACGGAGTCCGGGCGGAAAAAATTTCCGAAGCGAGGATGTGCTGTGCCGTTCCCATGGGTCACCGGCTTTTTGATAACGATGAAATAACTCCTGCTGACCTTTGCGGAGAAAAGGTTGCAATTTTAAAAAGCGGCAGAAATGAGCTTTGGGATAACATCATAAGAGATATTAAAAACGATTTTTTCGGAATTGAGCTTTTTGAAATTGAAAAATACAGCATCAAAACTTTCAACCGGTGCGAAAACGAAAACCGCATTCTTTTCATGACCGAAAACAGCGGAAAGGTCTATCCTTTCTGCCGGACGGTTCCCCTTTGCAAGGAATACAAAGTTCCTTTCGGGGTCTATTTTCCGGAAAATCCTTCAGAAAAAACCGTTTCTTTTATCGAACATATAAAAAGTTTTGCGCCGAAAGATTAACAGCAAAAGAGCCCATATATGCACCTTTGGTGCATATATGGGCTCTTTTTTGTTCTTTATTTATGAATTAAAGCGCATTATAATATATCTGATGTGTTAAATAAAACACGAAATCACAAGGAGGATTTTATTATGGAAAGACTTGACGGAAAAAGAATCATTATCACCGGCGGCGCAGGCGGCATGGGCAGAACCACTGTTGAAAATTTCCCTTCCCTCGGCGCAAAAGTTGCATTTTTTGACGTAAACGATGCAGACGGCGCGGAAGTTGAAAAAATCTCCGGCGCAAAATATATCCATGTTGACGTTTCCAGCGAAGAAGAAGTTCAGAAAGGCTTCAAAGAAGCTGTTGAATGGCTCGGCGGACTTGACGTAGTTATCCACTGCGCAGCAATCGCTCCCGCAACCCCCATCGAATACTGCGATTTTGCAACCTGGAAAAAACTTTTTGCAATCAACGCAGACGGTACTTACCTTGTTGACATGGAAGCTTTCAAATATATGAAAGACCAGGGTTACGGCAACATCATCAACTTCACCAGCGCTTCCGCATTCATCGTAAGCCCCTTCCAGCCCATTTACGGCGCAACCAAAGGCGCAGTAACTTCCTGGAGCAGAACCCTTGCAAAAGACCTTATGCCCTATAACATCAGAGTTAACATGATTGCTCCCAACATCTGGACTCCCCTTACCGACAAACTTGTTGCACAGTTCAGCCCCGAAGAAAAACAGGCATTCATGGACGGCATGAAAGGTCTTATGCTCGGCGATAAACCCGGCGACCTTATCGAAGATTACCTTCCCGTTATCGCTTTCGCAGCAAGCGACAGCTCCAAATTCATCACCGGCCAGACCATCTGCGTAGACGGCGGCACCATGATGGTACGTTAATTCGATAATAAGTACCCCTTTTTTCTATTTGAAAAGCACCCTTTCCGGGATTCCGGAAAGGGTGCTTTTTTGCGGTTTTTTAATTTTCAGTTTCCGGCTCCGGCTTTCTGGAATTCCTGATAGGAGCTGGTTTCAAGGATCTCTTTTGTTGCGTTATCGATAAAATTTACAACGATATCAATTTCGTCCTCCGGAACACCCGCAAAGGACTGGTAATATGCGCCGGTGAAATAGAAGGTCATGGCATAAAGGGAATCCCAGATGGAATACTGCTCGCCGTCAACAAAAACGCTGACCTCGCTGAAATCATCGTTATATTCAACGGAAACGAAGGAAGCGACCTTTTCCTGCCCTTCGAGAAGGGTTTTTACTCCGATATCGAAACCGGCTTTTATTGCGTCAAGCATTTCCTTATGCTTTTCCTTGGTCATAACGTATTTTACGGAGCCGTCCGGGTTGATTTCGCAGCTTATGAAGCCGGAAGCCTCCGCGTCATCCATGATTTCGGTGGGAGTTTTTTCATCAAAGAAGGAAGCGGGCATCACAACCTCGACGTCGAAATCGCCATCCTCACCCTGAAGACCCGCGGGATTTTCGCCGTTTTCGCAGGCGGCGAATGAAAGCGCCATAACAAGCGCCACTATAATCGAAAGAAATTTTTTCATTTCAGAACCTCTTTTCCGGATTTATAGGGCTATTATAGCACATTTTCCGGGAGTGCACAATCGGGTTTAAAAAAGAGAACGGTTCGGAGAACTGTTCTCTTTTTGTTTTATTCCGTTTCGGAAGATTCTTTTGAATTTTCCGGCGGTTCAATTTCTTCAACATTTATAATTATTTCAGACACAGGTCCATCTACAGCGTATTCTATAGTATACCATTTCCCTTTGATAGGATAAGTATTGTCGTTAGCTGTTTTTATTCCTTCTTTCGTAAATCCCTTTTTTTCTCCTTCCGAATTAACAAAAATGTAATAGGAACGAGATGATGCTCCAGTACCGGACATATAGGTGTCCACGTATTCACCAGAAAATATAGCTATTTCAGGGTCTTTCATGTATTCTACAACTTCTATTCTCCAACCGACACAAAACACAAAAGAAATAACAGCAATAATTAGTAGAGTAACTTTAGATGTTTTGTTTTTTTCAAAAACTGAAAATAAAAGAAATGCACACGGAAGTAAAAGCATTGCAAAAACATGAGGACCATTAAAAACATTTGAAAAATTCAACATAAAATCACCATATCAAATCAATTCGGTTGTTAGCATACCCAAAAGCAGAAACGGTACTTTCAGCGACAGTTTTTAACAACGGGTTACTAATTCCGAATGGAAATGTATTGGATAAACCAGACCACAAATATGTTCCTACTGAGGAAAACTCTAATTCCTTATTAGGATCTGTATTATAAGCATATTCTATAACATCCGAAGCAATTTGTGATTCCGCAACTACGTTTCCACCATCGAAAATACTTTAATTATAATATACAACTTTACATACATAAAAACAAGTGGCTTTGTGAAAAATGATGCATCGCTTCGCGATATGATGTTATGCTTCGCATAATGATGCTGCTCCCTTCGGTCGCAATGATGCGATGTTTGCCGAAAAATGCGGCGAAGCCGCGCATCATTCACGAAGTGAACATCATCGGACGAAGTCCCGCATCATTTGCCGAAGGCAAACATCATTCAAAAAAGCGGCTTTCGTCAAAAGACAAAAGCCGCTTTTTTGTTGGTAGAGACACACGGACTCGAACCGTGGACCTCTTGCGTGTGAAGCAAGCGCTCTAACCGGCTGAGCTATGCCTCCGTTTTTGCCGGTAAAAATCATTATATCACTTTATTGATTTCATGTCCATAATCCTGCGGCAAAAAATTTATAATTCGTTAACCATTGGAAAAAATATCCGTGGTAAAATATTTATATTAACCGAAAAAGGAAGATATTCATTATGATAATGCAAAAAATCCGGGAATTTATGTACGGAAGATACGGCACCGACCAGCTTTCCCTTGCGCTTATTGCGTGCGGATTTGCTTTTTCCGTTCTCCGTGTTTTCACCGATTCAAAACTCCTCTATCTCCTCTCGCTTGTTCTTTACGGAATTGCACTTTTCCGCACCCTTTCAAAAGACATCGGCAAACGCCGCGCAGAAAATCAGAAGTTCATGAACCTCTGGTATAAGGCAAAGAATTGGTGGGGCGGCCTTCAGGCGGATTTTGACGAGCGCAAGAGATACAAACATTTCAAATGCCCATCCTGCGGACAGAAAATCCGCATTCCCCGGGGACGCGGAAAGGTTGAAATCCGCTGCCCGAAATGTTCCGAAAAATTCATCAAAAAAGCATAAGAAAAAGGACGGATTCATCCGTCCTTTTTTTCATCTTTTAAAGACTCTTTCGCCGCCGATATAGGTTTCGAGCACCTTTGTTCCGAGGATTTCCTCCGGGTCGATTTCAAGGAGGTTCCGGTCGAGGATTATAAAATCCGCCTCCATTCCGGGGATTATTTTTCCGCGGATTTCCTCATCTCCGCTGACGTATGCGCCTTCGGCGGAATAGGCATAAAGCGCGTCATAAACGGAAACCGCCTGCTCCGGAAGATATGGTCCTCTGCCTTTGCAGTCCTTCCTTGTGACAGCGCAGTAAATTCCGCGCATGGGTTTGAAATTTTCCACCGGGCAGTCCGTTCCGAAAGCCTCGTGAACGCCGCCTTCAAGATAATCCTTCCAGGCATAGGAAGTTTCCGCAAGGTCCTTCCCGACCCGGTCATAGACGATATGCATATCGTAATCGATGAAAACCGGCTGGGTAAGGGGCATTATTCCAAGGCGGCAAAGGCGGTCGATCTGCTCTTTGCTTGTAATCTGGCAATGAACGATTGCATGGCGGGGTTTATATTCCGGAAAGGCGTTTTTCGCGTTTTCGATTGCATTAAGGCACATTTCCATGGCGCCGTTTCCGATGGCGTGGATCGCAACGGGAGTGTTGCGCTTCTGCGCTTCGAGGACGAATCCGCTGAGCTCCTCCTGAGTATAAATGGCGATGCCTTTTGTGGCAGGTGCATCGGCATAGGGTTCCTTCAGAAGGGCGGTTCTTGCGCCGAGGCTTCCGTCAGAAATAATCTTAAGGCAGGAAACCTTGAAGCTTCCGTCGCGCATTTTGTAATGCTCATGGCGGAACCAATCGTCAACCTCCGCCCTTGTCTGGGAAAGAGCCTGCTCCGCATAGTGGACTTTAAGCCTTCCGTCAAGGGAAGCCGCCTTCAGTTCATCGAGGAGCTCATAAGCTCTGCCCTCCGGCGCATATTTCATATCGTCGGACTGGACGGCGGTTATGCCCTGTTCAAAAAGGTCGTTCTGGCTTTCGAGCATCATTCTGAGCAGGATGCTCAGATCCGGATAAGGCAGCTTCGATTTTACTTCGTCAAAATAGTTTTCCTTGATTACACCGTTGGGGTTTCCGTTTTCATCAACCTCGCAGAAAGCGCCCAATTCCGCCGCTTTTTGCGCATCAAGCCCCATGAGCATCATCGCTTTTGTGTTGAGCACGCCAACGTGATAGCAGGCACGCATTATGAGCACCGGGTGCTCGGTTGTGATTTTATCAAGGTCCGCGGCGGTTGGAAAACGTTTTTCGCCTTCGGTGAAATAATCGTGATTCCAGCCTTCGCCGATAAGCCAGAGCCCGCTCTCCCTGTCGAAATGCTCAAAGGCGGTGCTCATTTTTGAAACAATGTCATTGACGGAAACCGTTCCCCAAAGATCGACGGAAAGCTTTGTCTTTACGTAATGGAGATAGTGCATATGGGAATCGTTGAAGCCCGGCATAACAAAATTTCCGCCGCAGTCAAGGGTTTCCGCATCCGCGGAAACAATTTTTTCCGCTTCTTCCGAAGAGCCGCAGAAGGCGAATTTTCCGTCTTTAACTATCGCCGCTTCGACAATGGGATTCTCTTTATCCATTGTGGCGATTTTCGCGTTTTTGATGATGTATTCCATGATGCACGCTCCTTTTTAAGGGTCTATGGGAACATTATAGAACAACGGAAGATATATGTCAAAAGAAAAAAGACAGCCGGAAGGCTGTCTTTTTTGAATTTTTACGATATCAGAATGAATCGAGCATCTGGAAAATACTGATATCCGTTGCAATACTTGAAATAATGGAAACAATAATCATTATTACAACAAGTACGGTGATAAGTACGCCAATAGGGTTCTGGTCATTATTCATATTTTTTCCTCCTTATTTAAATAAATAAAATTACGATTACAGAAATAATTGTTGCAACAAGGCTCAAAACAGTCAAAACCGCTCCGCAACCGACTCCGTCTGAATTTGTTGTGACAGAGGCTGCCGGAGCCGCATTTGCTGCAGGAAGTGACGGTTCAACAAACGAAGGATCCATTTCCTTCATTATTTTATATTCATCTTTGATTTGGTCAATATATATCGGTCTGACATTGGAAGAAAGGTCTGTTCCCAAAACAACCGCAGGAACATCAAGTCTTGCCTTAATGATATCCGCCTTCAACTGATGCAGATAGAATTTATTATCAACCTTTATAATGTTATCGACAGATTCGACAAACGCGCTGATAAGGCCGTTGAAAAGCTCGTATGTTTCTCCTTTGTTTGTTCCGGTTACCATTCCATATCCGTTTTTCCATTGAGTATATATGAAATTTCCGGTTGTAATTTCGATTATATCTCCGGCGATTTGTTTTATAATTTCCTCTTCTTTATCGGAATTTTCCACATCATAATTATCGTCTATTATGGAAACACAGTTTGTCAGAACCTTAAAAACCTGCTGTCTTTTATAAATATCCTCTTCAATCAAAGACATTTTTGCCTTTCCATATGAGCTGTAAAAAATAGCTTCAATATTGGTTGGGTCATTCTGCTCAACAAGGTTATAATATTTTTCTGCTTCTTCCCAATCCTCTTTTTGTTTTGCTCGGCGGGCATTCTGCAGATATTTTTCCACAAAATCGCTGTTGTCGATTTTTACGGTTCCTTCAACCATGAGTTTTTTTGCTTCCTCAACGGTATATTTTGTTCCGCAATACTGGCAAACGAAATATCCGTCCTGCTTAACCAAATCGTTGTTGCCGCACATTTCACAGGTCATTGATTTCATTCTTTCGCCTCCATATACTCAAATTCTATTGTATTTTAATAATACATCTTTATTTTCCTTATGTCAACAATAATTAATCTTTAAATTCCCCATAATTTGATATGCATAGCATTATATTATACATATCGGAGGTGATTTTATGGACTATATGGAATGGTTTGCCGCAAGACTTGCGGAACTTCGGATTGAAAAAGGCGTTTCCGCAAGGGATATGAGCCTTTCTCTCGGTCAGAGCGAAAGCTATATCAACAAAATCGAAAATCACCGAACAATGCCTTCTATGGCTGGATTTTTCTATATCTGCGAATATTTCGGAATTGAACCGGCAGATTTTTTCAATGTAAATTCCCGCTCGCCAAAAAAATCTCTGGAGATTCTTTCCGAAATTGAAAAGCTCTCTCCCATTCAGGCGGAGCATATTCTCTCCGTGATAAAGGATTTGGGCGCAAAATAACGAATCCCTCCACCGCTTCGCGGTCCCCCTCCCTTTAGGCAAGGGAGGCATTTTTCTCTTTACATTCCCTTTTAAAAATAGTATTATAATACTATCGTTTTAAATCAGGAGGATTTTTACATGATTAAACTTGATATCAAAGGCTACGGCTCCATGCTCATCGAGCTTGACCCCATCGCCGCACCCAAAACCGTTGCAAACTTTGAAGCGCTTGTTGAAAAAGGTTTTTTCGACGGTCTTACCTTCCACCGCATCATCAAAGGATTTATGATCCAGGGCGGCGATCCTTCCGGCAACGGAACCGGCGGCTGCAAACCGGAAATTTACGGCGAATTTGCTTCCAACGGCTGGGCACAGAACACCATTTCCCACAAACGCGGTGTCATTTCCATGGCAAGAACTTCCGACCCGAACTCCGCTTCCTGCCAGTTCTTCATCGTTCATGAGGACAGCGAATTCCTCGACGGCAACTATGCCGCTTTCGGTCACGTTGTTGAAGGTCTTGAGGTTCTCGACGCAGTTGCATCCGTTTCCACCTATCCCAACGATATGCCCTGCAAAAAAGTTGTCATCAAAAAGATGGCGAAAGTCTGATAAATGGAAAAGCTTAAATTAAAAGCCACCGCGGAGGCGGCGGCAATTCTTCTCGGATTTTTCATTTTCGGGATTCTCATTTCGTTTCTGTTCGATGAAGCAACGGCGGAACTTTTCCGCCTTGTTCTTCTTGAATGGGGCGCATTCCCGATGCTCTGCGCCATAACCGGCGGAGTTGTTTCCATGAAAAACGGCTTCATGCCTCTTTACGGAATCCTTTCCGGGGCGATTTTTCTTCCGTTCATGTTCATTTTTTTCGAAACGAACTGGGGGCTTGTTGTTGCCTATGCCCTTTTCGGAACGCTTGGCAGCCTTTTCGGTCACTGGCTCTATCTTAAAGAAGTCAGGCGAATTGAAGAGGGCAGACCCGAAAAACGCCGGAAATCGATTATCTTTTCCCTTTTCGACAGATACGATACAAAAAAATATAAATAAGCGCAAAAAAGGACAGCCGCAAGGCTGTCCTTTTTTATAAGTATTTTTTAATTGCTTCCGGGATTCCTGCATATGCAATGTTGGAGATATATTCAGGGGATTCCTTGAAACCCCGCACCACCCAATTACGGACAAACATTGCCATCCCATTGCAATAAAGTTCAGCTATTTTGATAATTTCATCTGGAACAGAGTTATGTTTTTCTTTGAAGATTCTCACGAATATTTCCATTCCGCTTTGATTCCAGGCTTCGACGAAAGAATTCTGTCCATCGATTTTTACAATTTCAGAATAGAGCTCCCGCTTGCTGTATATATATTCCATCAGGTTTCTGTGCATGCTATGAAGAGAAATTATATCTCCGGATTTGTAAAACTCAAAAATCATTCCGCTTTTCAAACACTCATATTCAATAATGGCATATTTGTCCTTAAAATGCCGATAAAAGGTTGACTTTGAAACTCCGCTTGACTCAATTATTTCCTTAACGGTAATACTGTCGAAATTCTTTTCCTTAAGCAGTTTTTCAAAGCTTTTTGCAATTTTTAATTTAGTTTCCGTTTCCAAAACAAAACCGCCTTTTGAAATAAAAATTTAACAAACGTTACGGATATTATATCATAAAAATATCTTTTTTAACAATAATCCAATTTCACAAATGGGACTATTGCAACTTTTCGTTTCGTTCTTAAAACAAATTCGCATAACAGTTTCTATGCAAAACAAAACTCCGTGTATATTATAACTATGGTGAGATTATTTTTTCACAGATTTATAAAGTATCGGAGGAAAATTCCATGTTTAACGTAAAAGACAAAGTTGTCATCGTAACCGGCGGCGCTTCCGGAATCGGCCTTTATGCAGTTGAAGAACTTCTTAAAAAGGGCGCAAAAGTAGTAATCGGCGACTATAATGATGCAACACTTGAAGCAGAAAACGCAAGACTTTCCGAAAAATACGGTGATTCCGTTTCTGTTTTTAAAGTTGATGTTTCCGACCGAGAAGCAGTCAAAGCAATGGTTGCTTTTACTCTTGAAAAATACGGACGTCTCGACGTTATGGTTTCCAACGCAGGCGTTGGTGCCTATGACAACGTTTATGAAGATAATGATTACGAAAAAGTAGTCGCTGTTAACCAACACGGCGTTTATTACTGTGCTGCAGAAGCTTCAAAAGTTATGATTGAACAGGGCGAAGGCGGCGCAATCGTCAACGTTTCCTCCGTTCTTGGCCTTGTAGGAGATGGCGGTGCGTTTTCTTACAATACATCAAAATGGGCTGTCCGCGGCATGACCAAGAACATGGCTCTTGCACTCGCAAAATATAACATCCGCGTTAACAGCGTACATCCCGGCTATATCATCACCGGCATGGTAAACGAAAAATCCGTAGGCAAAGCAGGAATAGCATTCCTCAAATCCAAACACCCGCTCTGTGAAGGAATCGACCGTCTTGGTGCTCCTGAGGAAATTTCTTCTGCAATCATGCTTGCCATCGAAAATACCTTCATGACCGGTTCCGAAATCGTTGTCGACGGCGGCTATACTGCACAGTAATCCACACCCCTTTTCTATAATACCCCCAAAGAAAAACCACCGTGCTCAATTCTGAGCACGGTGGTTTTCTTTTTAATCAGAGCACATAAAACAAAATTCCGATGGCCTGCAAAAGAGTTCCTATAACCACAAAAACATGGAAAACAGTATGGAGAACCGGTTTCTTTTTGCCGATTCCGTAAAGAACGGCGCCGATTGTATAGGAAATTCCGCCGGAAAGAATCCAGAGCATTCCGGGAACGGTGAGCACCTCAACGGTCTGCCGGAAGCAAAGGACGATGAACCAGCCCATAAGGATATAAAAAACCATCGAAAGCTTTTTATATTTGTTGTGGTCAATGGCGGTGAAGGTTGCGGCAAATCCCGCAAGAGCCCATTCCGCACCGAGAACAACCCATGCAAGAACCGGATATTCCGGGCGCATCGCCACAAGAAGAATCGGAGTATAGGTTCCGGCGATGAGCAGATAAATTGTGCAGTGGTCGATAACCTGCATAACCTTTTTTGCAAAGCCGGGTTTAAGCCCATGATAAACGCTCGAAACGGTATAGAGCGCGATCATGGAAATTCCGTAAATGGTGCTGCCGATTATTCCCCGGATATCCCGGTTGAACGCGGAAATCACAACGGTGAGAAAAAGCAGGATAACGCCGATGGCGCCGCCGATTATATGGGTTGTCATATTCGCGATTTCCTCACCCCGGGTATAATTCGGAAGCGCCCTTTCGGCGATGGGCGTTCTTTTCATAATTTTTTCTCTCCCCAGAAGAAGAGTGCAACGGAACCGGGACCGACGTGGCATCCGCATACCGGTTCGAAGGGCATAACGGTGGTGTTTCCGGTAAAGCCGTGTTCCCGGAGTTTTTCCGTCATAAAATCGACGGCATTCATATTGTCGCCGTGGATCATCATAACGTCCGCAGATTTATCGAGAACAAGCTCATCGTATTTTTTGATGATTTCGAGGATGCATTTGTTGATTCCGCGGCATTTGCCCCAGGAAACAATGTGACCTTCCTCATCGCCCCGAAGAAGCGGTTTTATGTTGAGAAGTGTTCCGATGGCGGCGGTGGCGCCGGAAATTCTTCCGCCTTTTTTAAGATAGGTGAGGTCGTCAACGGTGAAGAACTGGCACATGTGGTTTTTGCGTTCTTCGGTAACGGAAACAACTTCATCGAAGGATTTTCCTTCTGCAATAAGTTCGCCCATGGCGACAACCTGCATTCCGATTCCGAGGCCTGCGCCAAGGGAATCTATAACGGCGATTTTCGCGCCGGAATATTCCTCACGAAGTTCCTCCGCGGCAATTTCCGCAGCCCGTACCGTTCCGCTTACTCCGCCGGAAAGACCGATATAAACGATCTCGTCGCCGTTTTTAACGTCTTCCTCAAAGCTGTCGTGGAAGGTTGCGGAGTTTATCATGGAAGTTTTCATTTCCGCGCCGTTTCTCATGGCGTCATAAAAAGCCTTTCCGTCAAAATCGTGCTCAAGGTCATATTCCGCCGGAACGCCGTCAACGGTATAGGAAAGTTCGATTATTTTTACGTTGTATTTTTTGTTGAGCGCAACCGGAAGGTTGGAAGCTGTGTCTGCATAAAGTTTTATCATTTTATTAATCCTCCCTTTTTTTGCCCCAGAAGAAAAGTGCAACGGTTCCGGGACCGGTGTGGCTTCCGATGGTGGTGCCTACGTAATTAATTATAACCCTTCCGTCAAGGTTCGGGAAGCGCTCTTCAACAAGTTTTGCAACTTCCTTCGCATCCTCAACGCAGGCGGACTGGGAAATATAGCATTTTCCGGAATAGGAAAGACCGCCTTCGGCGTTTTCCTCCATCCGTTTTACGATTTCCTGAATAACTTTTTTCTTGGAACGGATTTTTGCTCTTGCGATAAGGTGACCGTCAAAGCTTACGTTAAGAAGCGGGCAGATTCCGAGGATGGTTCCGACTGTGCCTGCGGTTTTGGAAACTCTTCCGCCCTTGATGAAAAACTTGAGGTCGGAAGAGAAGAACCAATGGTGAAGATTAAGCTTATTTTCCTCCGCCCAGTCCCGAAGTTCATCAATATCCATTCCGCCGTCCCGGAGATCCGCAAGTTTATCCATAAGTAGTCCATAGCCGGAGGACGCCGCAAGGGAATCTATGATATAAATTTTTCTTTCCGGATAGCGTTCCTTCGCAATTTTTGCGGCATTCACCGCGGAGTTATAGGAACCGGAAATTCCGCTGGAGAGGGTGATGTGGATTATATCCTTTCCCTCCTCAAGAAAGCGGCTGAAATATTCAAGATATTCGGTGACGTTTATCTGGGAAGTCCGGGTATCCTCGCCAAAATCCATTCTTTTGTAAAATTCCTCGAAGGGAATGCTCTGACCGAGGTCATCGGGATAATCAACACCGTTCAGCTTATAGTGGAAGCAGATATATTTTATATCTCTTTCCTCAAAATGCTCTTTGGAAAGATCCGCCGTTGAGCAGCAGCTCAGAATGTAATTGAACATTTTGTTTCTCCTTTTCGGGTTTTGTTTTTTGACAAAGCTTATCTTACCCAAAGAGGAAAAAGAAATCAAGATTTTTGAACTATACTCCTTAAAAACAAAAAGTAGAATCCGGAAAACCGGACTCTACGGCAAGTAGAATGGCTTATTTTTGCGATTTTTTGATCCTGAATGAGAGGAAAACAATCAGTTCTCCCGGAACGAGAAGAAGGAGGATCTGCCACGGGTTATAGCTTCGGAAAGTGAGATAAACCGTTATAAAAACGCTTGCAACAAGGGCATGGATTATATGGCGGTTGTGTTTTCCCCTTTCCCAGACGGAATTGAGCACCAGAAGGGTTATCAGCGAAACCGGTACTGCATAGATAAAAATCAGCCACCAGTTCGCTTCAAGAAGCCAGCCGATTATATAAATCAGAAAGGCAAGAGTCCAGATTCCGGCAATTACAACGGCGGTTATGACCTTGCTGTGGAAGTTCCGTTCATCCTCCGCAAAGCTTTCCGGCGGTTTCCATTCGTCATGTGAAGAAAGAAGATAATCCACCGAAACGCCGAAAATCGCGCTCATGTTCTTGAGGACGTAAGCATCGGGAACGGCCTCGGCGCGTTCCCATTTTGAAACGCTTTTATCGGAATAATTGAGAAGTTCCCCAAGTTCCGCCTGGGTCAGTCCCTTTGCGGTCCGGAGATTTATTATGTTGCTTGCGGTTATAACTTTTAAATCGTCCATCGGCCGTTCACCTCCTTTTATTTTATTATACAATAGAATTGTGAATTTTTCCATCGAAAAAGAAAAATTTATTAAAATTGATATTTCTATATAAAAACGGCTTTATTTGTGGTAAAATGTAAGCGAAATCTTTTTTAAGGGATGTTTTTTATGGATTGGATAATCGATTTTTTTACAAATAAATTTTTTATAACTTCGGTTGTCGCCTGGACCGTTGCCCAGGTGCTGAAGGTTTTTATCCATGCCTTTGTAACAAAAACATGGGATTTTTCAAGACTTTTTGGCGATGGCGGAATGCCAAGCGGACATTCCGCAACCGTTTCCTCCTTTGCAACGATCTGCGCCCTTTCCTATGGATTCGGCTCCTTTGAATTTGCCATCAGCGGACTTCTTGCAATAATCGTCTGCCACGACGCAATGGGTGTTCGCAGAGAAGCCGGAAAGCACGCAAAGCTCCTCAATATCCTTGTGGATTCCTTCGAAAAAATTTCGAAGGATGAGCTTCCGGAAGTTGTGCTCAAGGAATTTGTGGGACACACCCCCCTTCAGGTAACAACCGGAATTGCCCTTGGAATAATCTGCGCGCTTTTCATGCATTTTGTTGTTTTTGCGTAATAACGGAGGATTTTTATGGAAAAGCTCGGTTTTGGTTTTCTCCGGCTTCCGCTTAAAGATAAAAGGGATGAGCACAGCATTGATTATGATGTGCTCAATTTTTTAGCGGACCGTTTTATTAAAAAAGGCGGAAGATATTTTGATACCGCCTATACATATCTTGGCGGAGCGGCGGAGGAGGCTGTCAAAATCTCCCTTTCCGACCGATATCCAAGGGATGCTTTTATCCTTGCGGATAAACTCCCGAGCTGGATGATCCGCAGTAAAGATGATTGCCGGAAGATTTTTGAAAAGCAGCTTTCCCGCTGCGGGGTTGATTTTTTTGACGTTTATCTTCTTCATTGGCTCAACGAAACTAATTACATAACAGCGGAAAACTGCGGAGAATTTGAATTTCTGCAGGAACTCAAATCGGAGGGAAAGGCAATCAAAACCGGTTTTTCCTTCCACGACAGCCCAAAGCTTCTTGAAAAAATCCTTTCCGCCCATCCGGAAATCGACTGCGTCCAGCTCCAGATAAACTATCTTGATTGG
Organism: Oscillospiraceae bacterium; assembly: GCA_017399625.1. GTDB lineage: Bacteria > Bacillota > Clostridia > Oscillospirales > Ruminococcaceae > UMGS1668. Next base: position 5,626 of record JAFQBT010000019.1, on the reverse strand, counting down.
GAAAGTCCCGCCTTCCGGGCAAGGGAATGCTATGAAATCGCCGAAAAACACGGCAAGGAAATAATCGTTATGGAACCCGTCAAGGGCGGAACCCTTGCAAAGCTCCCGAAAGCGGCGGAGGAGATTCTCCGTAAAGAAAATCCGGAAACAAGCGCCGCTTCATGGGCGATTCGTTTTGCAAAGAATCTTCCTTCCGTAACAACCGTTTTAAGCGGAATGAACAGCATCGAACAGCTTGAGGAGAATCTTGAAAAGTTTTCTCCCCTTTCCGGAAAAGAACTTTCCGCCCTTCAAAAGGCTGCAGAAATTATCCGAAGCGAAACTGCCGTTCCCTGCACCGGATGCTCCTATTGCAAAGGGGTCTGCCCTCTGCAGATTCCCATCCCCGAATATTTTGAGGTTTTTAATGAATACAGCCGGAATCCGGACGAAGGCTGGAAAATCGAACATGCCTATTCCGCACTCACTCGGAATTTTTCAAGACCTTCGGACTGCCTTCGCTGCCGCCTTTGCGAAATGAACTGCCCACAGAAAATCGCAGTTTCCGATGAACTGCAGAAAGTTGCAAGGGTGTTCGGGTTCTGAAAAGCACCTCCCCTTATACAAAAGGAGATGGCATTTCCAAAGGAAGTGCCGGATGGATTGTAATCCTATCAAATTAAATTTATCAGGTAATCCATAAAGAATCCCCCAGTCACCTTCGGTGACAGCCCCCTTTAGGCAAGGGGGCCTTTTAAACGAAAAAAACGCAGGTTTTGCCTGCGTTTTTTATTACTTTGTGTATATTCTTGTCGAAAAACAACCGGAAGTTAAATCAAAATTCCGTTACAATGGTCGATTTCATGCTGGATTATCTGGGCAGTCCAGCCAAAAAACTTCTTTGTTTTCGGTTTCCATTCCATGTCATAATAGCTGACTGTGATGAACTGGAAGCGCTTTGTTTTTCTGCTTCCGGAAAGGGAGAGGCAGCCTTCCTCCGTTTCGTATTCCATGGCTTTTTCGGTGATTTCCGGATTGAACATCACCATATATTCCTGCTCGTTGATGAAGGCGATTATTCTTTTTCTGACGCCTATCATATTCGCCACCATTCCGACGCAGGCGGCTTTGTTTGCATAAAGGGTTTCAAGAAGGTCCTTCGCAACCTGCGAATCCGCCTTTGTTGCGGGTTCGGATTTCTGCGCAAGGAACATGGGGTCGCGTACTATCTGTTTTATCATCAAAAACCCTCCTTTTTCAATAGCAGGCAATGTTGCTGTCGGTTCTGGATTCCGTTCCTCCGATAAGCGTTCCGTTTTCAAGCCGGACTATCATCTGCCCTCTTCCGAAGCTTGGGGTATTGAGCTCGATCCTTATATCATGCCCCATTCTCCGGAGCTTTCTTGCAATTTCCGGATCAAAGGAATCCTCGACCGTAACGGTGTTGTCCCGCATCCACTGCCATCTCGGTGCATCGAGGCATTGCTGCGGATTAAGGTTAAAATCAACAAAATTCATAACCACCTGGAGATGTCCCTGGGGCTGCATATATCCTCCCATAACCCCAAAGGGACCAACCGCTTCGCCGTCCCTGAGGATAAATCCCGGGATAATCGTATGATAAGTCCGCTTTCCCGGTGCAAGGCAGTTTGCATCCTCCGGGTTCAGGGAAAAATCGCTTCCCCTGTTCTGGAGGGAAATTCCCGTTCCCTCAACAACAATTCCGGAACCGAATCCCATATAGTTGGACTGGATATATGAAACCATGTTTCCTTCGCCGTCCGCGCAGCAGAAATAAACCGTTCCGCTTTTCGGAGGAACCGAGCTTGTGTAAACCTTTGCGGTTTCGCCGATTTTCTTCGCTCTTTCTGCGCCGTATTCCGGTTTTATAAGGTCGTGATAATCGATTTCCATATAATCCGGGTCGGTGACGTAGCGGAAGGAATCCGCAAATGCAATTTTCATTGCCTCGAGCTGGCGGTGAAAAGTTCCGGCGGATTCTTTTTCGGTAAATTCAAATTCCTTGAGGATATTGAGCGCCATAAGGGCGGTTATTCCCTGTCCGTTGGGAGGAATTTCGCAGATTTCGTATCCCCGGTAATCAACCTTTATGGGTTCCACCCATTTTGCCTCGAATCCCGCAAGGTCCTCAAAGCGGAGATATCCGCCGTTTTTTCTGCTGTCCGCAATGATTTTCCTTGCAAGTTCGCCGGAATAAAAAGAATCCGCTCCGGTTTTTCCGATTTCCTCAAGAGTTACGGCATGGTTCGGGAGTTTTATGATATCCCCGGCTTCATAAGGTTTTCCTTCCGGGGCAAAGGTCCTGAACCATTCGTCAAATTCCGGTTTTCCTTCAAAAACCTTTGCGTATCTGTTAAAGGCGGCTTTCCACATCACCGCAAGATTCGGCGCGCAGGGATATCCGTCCCTTGCATAATTTACCGCCGGAGCCATATCTTCCGAAAGGGAAAGTTTTCCGAATTTTTTGTTGAGTTCCGCCCAGGCTTTCGGTGCACCGGGAACCGTTACCGCAGTCCAGCCGAAAACCGGCATTTTTCCGTTGTTGTCCCGCTTATCGGAAAGGACTTTTTCGATAGAGATCCCTTTCGGCGCAGGTCCGCTTGAATTAAGACCATAAAGTTTTTTCTCCTTTGCGGACCAGATAAGCGCAAAGGCATCGGAACCTATTCCGTTCGCTGTCGGTTCAACAACGGTCAGCGCGGAGGCAACCGCCACCGCCGCATCCATTGCGTTTCCACCTTTTTTAAGAATATCAAGACCTGCGGCGGATGCAAGAGCACTTGAGGAACAGACCATTCCGCCCTTTGCATAAACGGGATAGCGCTTTGACGGATATTTCTGATATACCGGGTCGAAGGGAGTTTTCATCGGCGGTCCTCCTTTTTCTGGGGAAAGTTTTTTTCGTTTTCATTGTAGCATATTTTGCCGCTTTGTAAAGCAGAAGTTGATTTTCCGGACAAAACTGTTGACAAGAATCTTTTTTGCGGTAAGATATATAAAGTATCAATTAATGATAAGGAGAAAAAATGAAAGAACTTATCGGACTTTTCCTCGCCTTCGCAAGAATCGGCGGACTCACCTTCGGCGGCGGATATGCAATGCTTCCGATGCTCCAGCGGGAAGTTGTTGAAAAAAACGGCTGGGCAACAGAAGAGGAACTGATGGATTATTATGCCGTCGGTCAGTGCATTCCGGGGGTCATTGCGGTCAACACCGCGGTTTTCGTTGGAACAAAAGTAAAAGGCTTCCTCGGTGCGGTTGCCGCATCCCTTGGGGTCATAACCCCTTCCATTCTGATAATCATTACCATTGCGGCGTTTATCCGGAGTTTTTCCGAACTTCCGATAGTGCAGAACGCTTTTTCCGGAATCCGGGTTGGAGTATGCGTGCTCATCCTTTCCTCCGTTGTGAAGCTTTTCAAAAAAGCGGTTGTGGATAAATTCACCTTCGGGCTTTTTGCGGTTGTTTTCGGGCTTTCGGTTTTTGTTGATATAAGCCCGATAATCTTCGTGATAATCGCCGCCGTCGGCGGAATCATCGTTCATCTCCTCAAAGGAGGTGCGGCGAAATGATTTTTCTTGAACTTTTTCTTGAATTTTTGAAGGTCGGACTTTTCACCGTCGGCGGAGGGCTTGCCTCCCTTCCGTTCCTGGAGGATATGGCAGAGAAAACCGGATGGTTCACCACCGCCCAGCTTGCGGATATGATCGCCATTTCCGAATCCACCCCAGGCCCCATCGGAATCAACATGGCGACCTATGTCGGATTCACCACCGCGGGAGTTGGCGGAGCGGTGCTCGCAAGCCTTGGTTTTATTGTTCCGGCGCTTATAATTGCGGGAACGGTTTCCCGCTTTCTCAAAAAATTCAGCGAAAACAAATTTGTAAAAGGCGCATTTTATGGGCTTCGGGCGGTTTCTGTTGCACTTATATGCTCGGCGCTTGTTTCCGTGCTCAAAATTTCAATTATCAACATTCCGCTTTTTGCGGAAACCGGAAATTTCCTTGATCTCGTCAGCATTCCGGGAATCATCCTCGGAATCGGCTGCTGGTGCGTGCTCAAAAAATGGAACCCGCATCCCATTGTTATACTTGGAGGAAGCGCGGTTTTCGGAATCGTGCTCGGATTTTTGGGGATTATTTAACCGTGCGGTAAAAATTCGCATGTTTTCTCAATTTGAGCACGGCGATATCCGCAAAAACACATCATCCGCCGCCTTCGGCGACACCCTCTCCTCAGGGAGAAGGCTTTTCAAGCGAAATCGTGCTCAAATTTTTCAGTGATTTATAAATAAAAAAACCTTGTCAGCTTTGGACAAGGTTTTATTTTTTTGCGATGAATTCTTCAAGCTGTTTATCTGTTCCCCAACCGGATGCTTTGAATTCCTCGAATTCTTCTTTGTTCATCCATTCGGGCTGCCCGCTCCATTGGCGGTCAACCGCTTCCTGCCAGGGAATTTTAACCGGGTCTGCCTCGAGGTAATCAAAAAGCTCCCCGATGCCCTCTTTTGTTACGTTGCTTATTTCAAAAACCCTTTCGCAGCCGGAATTTATCATCCAGTTACGCACCATAGGAACGTTAGCAAAAGGCGAATCCGTTTTTGTAATGATTCCTATAAGCGGGCGGTTTGTCCAGCAGTTGCAGTTCGGTTCGAAAACCGCAAAGGGTTCGTCCGCCGCCATAACAAGAGCAAGAACGTCCGCCTCGAAGGAAAAACAAGCAAGACCGATTCCACAATGTTTGGTCTCGGAATATTCGCCCGGGGAATCGATTATAAAATCGTCTGTGTTCGTATATTGAGTTTTGTGATAATGAAGTTCTTCACCATGCAGAATCTGGGTCAGGGAAGTTTTTCCTGCCTCGCTTCTGCCCATTAAAAACATTTTTTTCATCTATGCTCTCTTTACACCTCTGTTATTTCACAGACGGTGAATTTAAGTTTATATTCAAAGAATTCAATAACGCCTTCAAGGGCGCTTCGGACATTGGAACGGTCGCCTAAAATTACAACAGAACCGCTGAAACGGTCGAGAGTTCCTATTTCGACGTTGCCGCTTTTCATCGCGATATCCGCGGCGATTATCGCGGCTTCTTCCGGGGTAACGTGGATAAGACCGATGGATTCACCGGTGTGGTCTTCGCCGAAATGGGTTCCGATATGGAGCGCAAGGTTCTGATAGATTCTTGTTTCGGAAGAACCGATGAGCTGGGCAAGTGAAATTTCCTTGCCCTTTACTTTGATACGGACTATTCGAAGATCTTTATCTTTCAGTTCCTCATATTTTTTTTGGAAAACCTTTTCAAGGAATTCCTCTCTGGTCATGCGTACTCCCATAACCGCACTTCCTTAACGTTTGGTAACTTCGCAGACTACGTACTTCATAACGTCACGGAAATACTGGCAAACCTCGTTGAGAGCGGCGGTAACGTCCGCAATATCGCCGGTTATGATCATTGAACCGGTGAAACGGTCCGCAAAGCCAAGATATACGTTGCCGCTTTTAACCGCGATATCGGAAGCGATAACTGCGGATTCGGGCGGAGTCATATTCATAATTCCGATAGCGTTGGAGGTGTAATCTATGGAGGGGTTAAGACCCAGTTTCTGATATATGATAGGCGCAGG
>JAFQBT010000018.1 GCA_017399625.1 Oscillospiraceae bacterium | reverse complement strand
TCAAGCGGCGCCTTCAGGCGAATATCTGCCGGCACAATAGCATCCGTCATGGCATCCAGAGATTCAAAGCCTATCTCTTGCTCCGGGGCGGACTCCTCCTCAGGATTTTCATCTTCTTCGGCAGATTCTTCCTTGGGAACCGGTTCTTCCGAAACCAGTTCTTCTTCAGCAACGGTTTTCTCCTCCGGCAAAACCGGATCAAATTCCAATGCCCAGACCTCAAACGGCAAAAGCATTGCTACCATAAGGAAACTTAAAAACAGCGCAGTTATCTTTTTCATCTTTCTTCCTCCAAACGGAAAAGGGTAAATTTACCCATTTTTACAATTACCATTATACACCTTATTTTTTTAAAAAACAATCAATTAAAGAAGAAATGATACAAAACGTTTCATTGAATTTATATAATAAAAAAATCCCGGACACAAAGTGTCCGGGATTTTGTGGCGGAGATGAAGAGATTCGAACTCTTGAGAGGCTTCTGACCCCTACACGATTTCCAGTCGTGCGCCCTCGACCATCTAGGCGACATCTCCAAATGCTCAAGAAAACTTGCTGTTTATCACAGCGCTTGATTATTATACTAAAAACAAAAAGAAAAATCAAGTGTTTTTTTAAAATTTTTTAATATTTTTTCAAAGATGTTTGCTTTATAAGGTATATTTGTGCTATTATGAGATATAATCATCATTTTTCAGAGAGGGAGGCGCATGGAAATGACCGAAATTCTTGCCCCGGTTGGTGGAAAGGAACAGCTTTTTGCCGCAGTGCGTTCCGGAGCAGACGCAGTTTATCTTGGTGCAAAAAACTTCAACGCAAGGCGCAACGCTTCGAACTTCGAGGATTCCGAGCTTTCCGAAACCGTTTCCTATTGCCATGCAAGAGGAGTCAAGGTCCACGTGACCCTCAACACCCTTGTTATGGATTCCGAAATCCCCGCCCTCATAGAAGAAATAAAAAGCATTGCAGAAGCGGGAGTTGACGCAGTTATCGTTCAGGATCTTGCAGTTGCAAAGCTCGTCCGGGAAATCTGCCCGACCATCGAAATGCATGCTTCCACCCAGATGACCATTCATGATCTTGCGGGTGCTCTTGAAGCGCAGAAACTCGGCTTCTGCCGCGCAGTTCTTTCCCGTGAACTTTCCCTTGAAGAAATAAAATATATTGCCGGGCGCACCGATATCGAACTGGAGGCTTTTGTCCATGGAGCCCTTTGCATGTGCATGTCCGGATGCTGCTATCTTTCCTCCGTTCTCGGCGGAAGAAGCGGAAACCGCGGACTTTGCGCTCAGCCCTGCCGCCTTGATTTCCGTTTCGGCGAAAAGGACCACGCCCTTTCTCTCAAGGATATGTCCCATATTGAGCACATCAGAGAACTTGCAGAAGCCGGCGTATGCTCTTTTAAAATCGAAGGCAGAATGAAACGTCCGGAATACGTTGCGGCGGCTGTGACCGCCTGCAAGGCCGCTCTTGCCGGTGAAAAGCCCGATATTGATTCTCTCCGGGCAGTTTTCTCCCGTCAGGGATTCACCGACGGTTATTTCACCGGAAAGCGTAATCCGGATATGTTCGGTTTCCGCAGCCACGACGACGTCACCGCCGCGGATAAAGTTCTCAAAAACCTTACACTTCTTTATAAGGATGAACCGAAACGCGTTCCTGTACGCATGAGCCTTTCCATTTCCGAAAACGCCCCTTCCCTTCTCAGGATTTCCGACGGAGAAAACGAGGTTTCCGTAACCGGAGGAATCTGCGAAAAAGCAATGCGCACCCCCACCGATAAAACCCTTGCGGAGCGCTATCTTTCAAAAACCGGCGGAACGCCTTTTTATCTTAATGAACTCGATTTCTCAGCCGAGGGTGAACCCATTATTGCCGCCGGAGAAATCAACGAAATGCGTCGCAATGCTCTTGCAGAGCTTCTTGAAATCCGCGGAAGAACCGTTCCCCATCCGGTGAACGAAATTTCCGTTCCGAAAGCAAAGAAACATCCTGCAGAAAAAACCGCAATACGGATCCGGGCGGAAAAATATGAGCAGATTGCTTTTGAAAACGAAGCGGAGGCGATTATTCTTCCCATCGCGGAAATTGAAAAGCACCCGGAAGCGATTGAAAAATTCGGTGAAAGGCTTTTTGCGGAACTTCCTGCGCTCATCTTCCCTTCCGACGAGGAAAAAATCAAAAACCGCCTTTCCGCGCTTTATGAAAAAGGAATCCGTCATGCTCTTTGCGAAAACATCTGTGCTCTTCGCATCGCAAAGAACTGCGAAATGGAAATCCACGGCGGACACGGGCTTAATATCCTCAACAGCGTTGCTCTTGAGGAATATGAAAAGCTCGGAGTTTCCGATGCGACGGTTTCCTTTGAACTTACCGCACCGAAAATCCGCGACCTTGGCGGAAACATCCGCCGCGGAGTCCTCGGTTACGGATATCTTCCGCTTATGAGGATGCGCGCATGTCCGATTAAAAAAGCCTCCAGATGCAAAAACTGTTCCGGAAGCGGAAAAATAAAGGACCGCAAGGGCAAGGAATTTTTCTACCTTTGCTTTGAAAAGAAATTCGGCACCCTTCTCAACAGTCTTCCGCTTTATGTTGCGGATAAGGATTTTTCCGGAATCGATTTTACAACGCTTTATTTCACAACCGAATCCCCGGAAAACTGCAGAAAAATTCATGATATGTTCGTTAATAAAATCCCTGCTGATTTTGAAAAAACCAACGGGCTTTATTTCAGGGAACTGCTTTGAGGTAATAAAATGAAACTTCTTTTTCTTTTCGGAGATGCTGCTGTCGGTAAAATGACCGTCGGTCAGGAACTTTGCAAAATAACCGACCTTCGGCTTTTTCACAACCATATGACAATCGAACCGGTTATAGATATTTTCGGATATTTTTCCGGCGGAACCATCAAAAAACTTCGCAATGTTATTTTTGAGGATTTTGCCGCTTCCGAAAATTACGGAATGATTTTTACTTTCATGTGGGCTTTTGATGAACCTTCCGAATGGAAATACGTCGAAGAAATACGAAAAATCTTTGAACCTTACGGAACCGAATTTTATTACGCGGAACTTGTTGCGGATATTGAAACCCGGCTTGAACGCAATAAAACTCCGAACCGTCTTGAAAACAAACCGTCGAAACGCGATATAGAAGCTTCCGAAAGACGGATACTTCGGGACGATGAAAGAAACCGTCTTGTAAGTTTTGACGGTGAAATCCCCTTTGAAAATTATATTAAAATAGACAACACCAATCTTTCCGCCGCCGAAACCGCAAAAATCATAAAAGAGCGTTTTTCGCTCTGAAAGGGGTATTCTTAATGGAAGTTATTTTTGCGATGAGCATTTTTCACATTGTTTACGGAATACTCGGCCTTTTCGGAAAAAGGAACGTTGATGAAAAGTTCAAAGGCTATGAATGGACAAAATCTTATATGAAAGAAATGGGAATCGGCGATATTCTTATTGGTATTCCATGGCTTATTCTCTATTTTGCTTTTAAGCAATACGACCCCGGATACTGGACGATTTTTCTTTTGATTATATTGCTGGCTCTTCCTTCGCTGATATACATTATCTGCACCGAAAGAAAATATAATAAACTTTTGAAAAAAGATTAAAAAAATGCCCTTTTGCCGAATGGCAAAAGGGCTTTTTTATTTCACATCAATTTTTTGAGCACCATTTCCGCGCAGCGGATTCCGTCAGCCGCGGCGGACATGATTCCGCCGGCATAGCCTGCTCCTTCCGCACAGGGATAAAGTCCTTCGATTCCGATGGCTTCGAGAGTTTCGCTGTTTCGTACTATGCGGACCGGGGAACTTGTTCTTGTTTCGGGACCGGTGAGCACCGCTTCCGGATCGGCAAAACCATGGAGCTTCCGGTCAAGAGCGGAAAGTCCGGTTCTGATCACGGAGGTGATTTCCTCCGGGAAAAGCTTTGCAAGATTTTCATCGGTGACGCCTCTTGCATAGGTTGGTTCAACTTTTCCGAAGCGGGAAATTCCGCCGTTAAGGAACGCACCCACCGTTTGAGCAGGAGCTTTTGCTCCGCCCATTTCGAATGCTTTTTTCTCGATTTCATGCTGGAAAGCCATTGCTTTAAAAGGATCGCCGCCGAAATCTTCCGACGAAACAGAGCAGACCAGCGCGGAGTTTGCGTTTTTTCCGTCCCTTGCAAAACAGCTCATTCCGTTGGTGACTATCGCCTCTTCCCTGTCTGCGGAAGGAACAACATATCCGCCCGGACACATGCAGAAAGTATAGGCACAGCGGTCGCCCACATGGTGAGAAAGCTGATATTCTGCCGCCCAGAGCGCAGGGTGTCCGGCAAAATCGCCGTACTGCGCACGGTTTATATCCGATTGGAGATGCTCGATCCGAACGCCGACGGAAAAGGGCTTTGCTTCCATGAGCACGCCTTTTTCCCTGAGCATGGCGAAGGTATCCCTTGCAGAATGTCCCGCGGCGATTATCACATTTTCCGCAGGGAATTCCATTCCTTCCGCGGAAACGGAAAGGATTCTGCCGTTTTTTATGCAGATATCATCAACTTTTGTCAGAAAACGCACTTCGCCGCCGAGAGAAACTATTTCCTCGCGGATATTTTTTACAACTTCCCTGAGCATATCCGTTCCGATATGGGGTTTTGCCTTGCTCAGAATTTCCACGGGAGCACCGTGTTTTTCAAATTCCCGGATTATAAAATCGCACCGGGGGTCGTTTATCCTTGTTGTGAGCTTTCCATCGCTGAAAGTTCCCGCGCCGCCTTCTCCGAACTGAACGTTTGCCTTTTCGTTGAGCACGCCGCCTTTCCAGTAATTTTCAACCGCCTCGGTTCGCTGCTCAACTTTTGCTCCCCGTTCAAAAATAATCGGTTTTGCGCCGGCTCTTGCAAGATAAAGGCCGGCAAACATTCCCGCCGGACCGAATCCGATTATTACCGGTCGGAGCTTCGGTTCCGTTTTGAGCACAGGAATTTCATCCGGCGAAATTTTTCTGAGCACGACGTTTTTCGATTTTGCTTTTGCGGCGATTTTTTCTTCGTTTTCACATTCCACCGCAACAGAACAGACAAGGCGAACCCTGTCCTTATGTCTTGCGTCAACGGAAATTTTTGAAATTGAAGCGTTTTTCACTTCGGATGATTTTACTTTGAGCACCGAAAAAGCTTTTTCGAAGGCAAGTTCCTTCGGTTCATCCGGCGTTATTTTTATTTCCGAAACGATTATCGGCATTTTTCTTCTCCTTGCCTTTCCGAAAATCAAAAAGGCTCAAAAAACATGAGCCTTTCTGCGTTCTTTAATTTTCTTTTACCGTTATGGTGATGGAATATGGTCCGATTGCCCAGGCGTTTTCGCCGCCGGGAAGGAACACTTCTGCCTGGATGCGGTACTGACCGGTCTGGGTGATTTCCCTTGTGCTGAGGTCCGCTTCCACAACAATATCCTTTGCGGAAAGGGCGTTCACAACCTCCGCAGGACCGATAAGAGTTACCGCAACCTTCGAGGTGTTCGAAGTTATTTTATAATTCTTCGGCGCGTTGATTATATTGATCTGGGTTACGTTAAATGTGCTTTCAACATAATCCGTAAGGTCGAAGGTGATGGTTACCTCTTCCTCATAAACATCCGTGGTGATTCCGTCCGGAAGGAGTATCGGGAATGTTACGGAAGGATTATCAAGGGTGATATTCCGGATATTGACGTATCCGAGGAAGATTTCGCCGAATCTGTCGATTATATGGTCCTCGCCTTCGGCAAGAATATCGGTCATGGAAATGGAATAGTTGATATTTTCAGTGCTGAAAAATTGGGGAACATTGGTGTAATCGAAAATAAACGGAAGTCTTGCGGTTTTATGAACCGGGATGAAAACCGTTGCAACCTCAACGTCGGTTGTGATTTCATTCCTGTTATAATCCACCGGGTTTCCGTCCCCATCAATAAGGGTTATTTCGCCGACGGCGGCAATGGTTTCGCTGTAATCTCCGGAAAGGAAAACTTCGACCCTTGCGCCTTCGATTTCCTCAAGGTCCTTTTCCGGTCCGGTCACAACAACGGAAACCGGATCGAGATAAATCTCTTCCTGAATAAATTCATCCGGAATATTATATTCGCCGTCGATGAGATATTCAAGCTTTACGGTTTTATCGACATATTTATCGAATTTAACCTTCATTGTCGAGGGATAAACTCCGACGATTTCAAAATCCTTGGAACTGTTGTTCACAGCGCGAAGATCGAGTTCATAGATTCCCGCGCCGCTTACTCCGGAAAGAGAAGGGGTTATGGAAATATCCTCGGCGGAAACGCCGCCGATTACGGAACGGGAACCGCTTATTGTTACGTTTACGGTGTTTTCTCCGCCTTCGATTGCAGAAAGCCCCAGTTCCGCAAGGATTCCGGACTGGACGTTTACGTTGACTCCGACGCCCTGGACCACAACTTCTCCGGTGGGTCGGATTACAAGAGAAACGGTGAGCCAGAGGATGAACGACGCCGCAAGGGAGATTATGAACATTATTCTTTTATCTTTGAAAATTCCGTTCATTTGTCTTCCGAACCTCCTTTTCCGAAGAATTTTGGAACTTTGGGCTCGGTTTTTTCGGGAATGAGGTATTCCTCAAGTTTCCGTTTGAGATAGACCGGGTCGAGCTCTCTCATAAGCTCGCCGTCCACCGCCATGGAAATTTTTCCGGTTTCTTCGGAAACAACAACTGCGATGGCATCGCTGTTTTCGCTGATGCCAAGGGCGGCTCTGTGCCTTGTTCCAAGCATATTGCTGATATCATAGTTCTGGGAAAGCGGAAGGAAACAGCCGGCGGCATAGATTCTTCCGCCGCGGATAATGGTTGCGCCGTCATGGAGCGGTGCGTTATGGAAAAAGATGTTTCCGATGATTTCCTTGCTGGGTTCGGCGTTCACGATGGTGCCGGTGGAGATGATTTCGCCGAGCTTTGTTTCCCGTTCAAAAACGATGAGAGCGCCCACGTCGTGCTTCGAAAGTTCGGTAACGCCGTCAACAACCTTTGCAATACAGTTTTTCATAAGGGTTTCGTCGTCAACTTTTTCCGTCGTGAAGCTCAGAAAAGTGAGGTTCGAGATCCTTGATTTGCCCATGCTTTCGAGGGCATGGCGGAGCTCCGGCTGGAAAACAACAACGATTGCGATGATACCGAAGCTGAAAACCTGTTCAAGAAGATAGGAAGTGCTTTTGAGTTCAAGGGTCGCCGCAACGATATACATTACGAGCAGGAGAACAATACCCTTTATAAGCTGTCCGGCTCTTGTGTTCGATGCAAACATAAGAACTTTGTATAAAAGGTAGGCAATTATAACAATATCAACAAGGTCCCATATCCTGAATGTTTTGAGCACGTTCAGAATGCTTTCCCAAGAAAATGCAAGTTCTCCCATAATCTGTCCTCTTCTATATATAAAGTTAATATTTCTCTTATTATAATAATAACACATGGAAGAGCATTTTCAAGTATTATTTTGTTAACAAACTTAATATTTTTTTGCAAGGGCATGAATTATTCCGAGAAGTTTTAAAACTTCCTCCTCCGTATTCATCACGCCGATGCTCAGCCGGCAGGTTCCGCGTTTTTCCGTGTTCATTTTATGATGGGCAAGGGCTGCGCAATGGAATCCTCCTCTTGAAGCAACGCTTTTTTCCGAAAGGAGCGCCGCGGTTTCTTCCCCATTGAGATCCCCGAGCACGAAGGAAATCACCGGGCTGTGAGTTCCGCTTTCCGGCGGTTTTGTAAAAAGAAGGACATTCTTCATTTCAGAAAGCCCGGAATAAAGTTCTTTCGTAAGGTTCATTTCCTTTTTTGCGATATTTTCCGTGCCTTTTGCGATAACCGTATCTATCCCGGCGGAAAGCCCGCAGATTCCGGGAACGTTCAGCGTTCCGCTTTCGAGCATTTCCGGAAGGTTATCCGGCTGTTCCGGAAAAAGCGAATTGTTTCCGGTTCCGCCGAAAAGATGTGGCTTCAGAAGTTCCGGGCGTTTTGCCGCAAGAATCCCGGTTCCCATAGGTCCCAAAAGTCCTTTATGACCCGGTGCACAGATGAAATCAATTCCGTCTTTCCCCATATCGCAGCTTTCGGTTCCGGCTGTCTGGGCCATATCCGCAAGAAATAGCAGCCCATGCTCATGGGCAAGCTTAGCAAGCATAGCAACGGGAAGTTTTGTTCCGAATACGTTCGAAGAACCGGTGGCGATGAGCATTTTTGTATCACTGCGGATAAGATTTTCGTAGGAACGCACTGTTTTTTCCGGTTCGCATTCAAAGGTTTTCGCAACGGAAAAGCATATTGTTCCGCGGTTTTCAAGTTCAAAAAGCGGTCTGAGCACGGAGTTATGCTCAAGGTCAGAAATGATGAAATGTCCGCCGCCGGATGCAATGCTCATAATCACAATATTGAGCGCTTCGGTGCAGTTTTTTGTAAAAACAAGGTTTTCCGTTTCCGGAAGGCCGAAAAAATCCGCCGCTTTTTCACGGCATTCAAAAACCGCCTTTGCGGTTTCCATGCCCATTCTGTGCCCGCTTCTTCCCGGATTTGCGCCGAAACGGAAAAAGGAATTTTCCACCGCCTTTTTTACCGCAACGGGCTTCGGAAAGCTTGTTGCGGCATTATCGAAATAGAGCATTTTTTCACCGGCTTTCTTTTATCTCGTTGATTCTTATGCCTGCGGATTTAAGGAGATATTCCATTTTTTCCTTTTCGCCGGCGGCTTTTATAACATAGCCGCAGCCGTACGGATTAAGATTCGTATCCCTGAAAACGCTTGCCCGAAAGCCTTTTTTCCGGAGGATTCCTTCGCCTTTCATGGCGCTTGTTATTGAGCTGAGCAGAAAAAAATATTCTTTCATGATATATACCGCCGTTCATCGGATAATTTTCTTTACATTATATGAGCGGCGGCTGTTTTTCGGCAACAAAAAAGCCGCCTGTTCAATGAACAGGCGGCTTTTATCGGTTTTTATTAGCCTCTTCCGGCTTTTATGATATTTGCTTCGTGCTCTGCCATGGTGCTTGCATAGTAGAACTTGCCGTTATGATCGGTTACGAAGAAATAGTAATTGGTTTCGTCCGGATAGAGCGCCGCTTTTATTGCGTTGAGTCCCGGGTTGCAGATGGGTCCAACCGGAAGTCCGACCTTATAATAGGTATCGTAGGATTCATGATAAGCATCGGAAAGCGCTTCGTCCTCAACGAAGGGCTGGATATTCTGCTGATAATAGAACCAGGTTACGTCGGATTCAAGATAGGGGAAGTTGCCGGGTTTTGCAAGGCGGTTATGGAAGGCGGAGGAAACAAGCCTCATATCCTCCATATAAGCCGCTTCGGACTGGATTACGGAAGCAAGGGTGATGACTTCGTCAAGACTCATGCCGAGTTCCTGCATCCGGAGATGGAATTCGGAACTGAATTTGTTGTTGAAGTTATCGATAAATTTTGCGATTACGCTTCGCGGAGTGGAATCGGTATAGAATTCATAGGTATCCGGGAAAAGATAGCCTTCCCATTTGAAATAGATGTTTTCATCCGTTCCCATCATGGATTCGAATTCATATTCAAAGCTTTCGGTATTCACAGCCTCAATGAATTCGTCGTATCCGCAGACGCCGTTTTCCTCAAGTCTTGCGGCGATTTCGCGGATCGTCATGCCTTCGTAGAAGTTTACGGTAACAACGTTCTTCGGTTTTTCCTTTGTTTTAAGCGCCTGGAAAATCTGGTCATAACCGAGGTTGGAATTGAGGACATAGGTTCCCGGAGCAAGTTTTGTCTGCATATCCTTTACCCTTGCATAAACCTCGAAGGTAAAGGGTTCATCAATGATTCCGTTTTTCTCAAGAAGTTCTGCAATTTCGGAAAGTCCGTAGCCTTCCGGAATGGTTATCTCAACTTCCCTGCTCTCCTTGCTGAAGCCGACAAGATCGTTGATGCTCGAAAGGGCGAAGGATGCGATGAAAACGGAAACCGCAAGAACGGCAGTTACCCATACAACGGTAAGAAGCCAGTTATAGGCGGTGTTGAGTCTTTTTTTCTTCTTTTTGCGGAGTGCTTCCGGATCGGAAGCTTTTTTTGCCGGATTTCCGGAGGATTTTTTTGCCTTCGGTTTTTCCGGTTCATTAACCGGTTCTTTTTTTACAAAAACCGGTTCTTCCTCTTCCGGCGGCGGAGGAGCAAAAATATCGTCCTCAAATTCAAAATCAGCCTTCGGGGTCCGTCTTGTTTCCTCTTCCATGCTTCCGGAAGAGGTTTCGTCCTCAAAGAACGAATCTGCCGGAGCAGATTTCCGCTTCGGTTCGTCCACTGGTTCAAGGTCTCTGAAGAAATCTTCAAAATCTTTGTTGTTCATAAAATCCTCCGATCGTTGCGCAGGTTTTTGCTTTGTAACCAATGCAATGGGGTTTTCATATCATATAACATACCGGCAAAACGGAAAAACCCGTCGCCGATATAATAATTTTTCTTACGAGGTGAAATTTCATGTTCGGAAACAACAACTGCTGCTGGTGGATCATCATCCTTATCCTTCTCTTCTCCTGCTGCGGCACCAGCGGCTATGGTTATAACAACGGCTGCGGCTGCAACAACACCTGCAACGACTGTGGCTGCGGATGCGGCTGATAAGCGATCCATAATTGCCCCATGCCCTGCTGAAAAAAGCAGGGCATTCGGCTTTTATTCCGAAAATTCCTCAACTCCGGAAAGGTTTCCGTTGAGCTCCGTTATGAGTGCAAGGGCAAAATCCTTTGCGGAAGCGGGACCGTTCGCAGTTATGAGTTTTCCGTCGATTTCAACATCTGCTCCGGTAAATTCCCCTTCGGGAACCTCGAATCCCGGGAAGCAGGTATATTTTTTGCCGGTGAGCACGCCGGTTCCGGAAAGAACGTATCCCGGAGATGCGCAGATTGCGGCGATTGTGATATCATTATAAAGCGCATATGTTATGGCTTCGTTAACGGTTTTTGAATTTTTAAGATTTTTTGCGCCGGGCCATCCGCCGGGAAAAACAAAGGCATCCGCCTTTATGAAATCGACTTCCTCTTCGGAAATTTCCGCGGAAACGGAAAGTCCGTGGGCGCTTTTTATATTTTTTCCGCCGATGCCGACTGTTTCAACTTCAATTCCGGCTCTTTTCATAAGGTCAAAGGGAACAACGGCTTCCATATCCTCGAAGCCATCCGCAAGAAAAAGATAAACCATTTTTTGTTCTCCTTTATACCTTCAGTTCGTTTCTGGGTTTTCCGCAGGTCATTTTTCCTTCGGAACATCTTCCTTCGGAAACGCAGGCAGGACCCGCATGGGCAAAAAGCGAAGGTGCTTCGGCTCTGCAAAGGCGGAGCATTTCGTCCGCAACGGCGCGGATTTCCCACTGTGCGCGGTTGCAGCAGCGAAGGCGGAAGAAATTATGAAGGCTGCGGACATTCATGGTTACAATCATCTTGGTATCGCAGGCGTTCGGAAGAACAAAGCGGGCATCTTCGATTGCCTTTTTTTCCGCAAGCTTTGCGGCTTCTTCCTCGGTTTTTCCTTCGGCAACAAATTCCGCCGCGGCTTTTTCCTTAAGAATATCGGTCAGCTTTCTGTAACTTTCGCTGCAGGTTTCCATGATTTTATTATATTCCGCAAGGGCTTCTTCATTCTCCTGAATTGCCGGCGGAACAATAAAATCAAAATGTCCGTTTTTGTTGACGTAGCGCTGGCTCTGAACACTGTAGGAAGCGATTCTATGGCGGGTTATCTGGGCAAGAAAAGCCCTGGAAACTCCTTCGATGGTGAAGGTGAATGTTGCGTGTTCAAGGGGGCTTTCATGACCAAGGCGTTCCAGCATTGCAACGTAATCGGAGGCTTTTTCATCCGTCATTCCGTCAAAAAGTTCGTCTGCACCGGAATTGCTGTAACAAAGTTTTGCGGCGGCGGCAATTGTTTTTTCCGGATTCGGGGTATGGCAAAGAAGACTTACTTTCATGGCAATTTCCTCCTGATAAGCGCAAATACGCATAATAATATATTATTATATAACAAAACAGATATTATGGCAAGAAAAAAATGAGCCGCACTTTGTGCGGCTCATCGGTTTTTAAAAAATTATTTTACGGTTACGGTGAAACCGAGGGTTTCGATATGCATTCCGTTTTCGTCAAGGAACATTACGGAAATGGTGGAAGTGCCTGCGCCGACAGCTTCGACTTTGAAAGTTCCGTTCTGATCCAACGCTCTCTGCTCTGCGGAAAGAACGCTTACGTTTTCATAAAGAAGAACAGCGGTGGCAGCTTCGTCACCTACTGCAACGGGGATTTCGATGGTATCGCCTACGAGATAGACCATGGGCATTTCGGAAATATTGCCGTCATAGCCATAGTTTCCGATGGTGAATTCCCATTCGCCTTCAAGGATATCGCCGACAAAACCGTCGATATCGTCAACATAGAAGAATTTTTCATCCATGGTTACGGAATAGGTTTCGCCCATTTCAAAGCATTCGCCTTCGGGAAGCATGATAATAAGCTGGGCATAGGGCGGGTTGATTCCGCTGTTGAGGTAGATGTGATCTCCGTCCATGCGGGCATCGTATTTGAGGATTTCTTTTCCGTCGGAAACTCTTGTTACGGAGATTTCGCCGGTTCCCATCTCAACGTTGGGGGTGTTCATAACAACCTGGAGAGCGGTGAGACCGGAAGCAAAGGTCTGTCCTTCCTCGCTTACGGGATAGAACTGAACTTCAAATTCTTCGGGGGTTACATATTTGGGGTCGGGTCTTGCGCATCCGGTTACGGAGAGCATGATAAGAATAAGACCGAGAATTACGGCAATTGTTTTTTTCATAATTTGCAATACATCCTTTCTGCATATCTAACGGCAATTATAATATAAAAAAGCAGAAAATGCAAACCATTTTTTAATTTATCATCAAAAATTGAACATTTATTCATAAATTCTACCGAAAAACGCAGAAAAATGGCATCTTTGGAGGTTTTTGATAACTGTAAAGCTGTATATCTTTACAGTGCTTTATACTCACAGGTATTATAAAACAACTTATTTTTCTTGACATCTCCGCTGCATTGGGTTAGGATTATATGCAGAAATTCCCTTTCCGGAGGTAAATATGTTCAGCGAATACAGCGCACTCGGCATTGTCCACAAGATTTTAAAAATGCATATAAAACCCGGCGACTTCTGCATCGACGCAACTTCCGGCAACGGACACGATTCCGTTTATCTCTGTGAACTTTGCGGAAACGAAGGCCGCGTTCTTGCGATGGATATTCAGCAAAGCGCCGTTGATTCAACTTTGCAGAATCTTGCAGATCACGGCTTTTCCGAAATGAGCAAGGTGGTTTGCACAAGCCACAGCGAAATTGATAAATTTGCAGAGCCGAACACCGCGGACTGCATTGTTTTCAATTTCGGCTGGCTTCCCGGCGGAAGCCACGATGTTTTCACCAGGGCGGAAACTTCCATTCCCGCAATCCGGAAATCCCTTGAGATTCTGAAGCCCGGCGGTCTTCTTTCCCTTTGCGTTTATTACGGACGCAACAACGGTTATTCCGAAAGGGACGCGATTCTTGAATTTGTTTCTTCCCTTCCGGGGGCTCAGTATAACGTTATGAAATGCGATTTTCTCAACAGACCGAACGACCCGCCCTTCCCGATTTTTATTGTTAAGGATAAGGAATATTTCAAATAAAAAAGGTCCTCCGCAATGCGGAGGACCTTTTTTTATTGTTGCCTTTAGGCTTAACAAAACCCCTGGTTCTGCCAGGGGTCGATAAAAAGCCTTGGCATAAAAATTCT